>NZ_JBVJFA010000050.1:0-37311 GCF_055588085.1 Streptomyces sp. NPDC046303 | reverse complement strand
GCAGCGATCTGGCACAACCGGGCCAACGGCACAGCCATCACACGATCACTCATCGCCTACGACCACTGACGAAGACTTCGGACTTACTCGTCTAGCGCGCGACGAGCCGGTCGTACGTGGCCAGGACCGTCCGGGACTGGTGTTCCACCTGGGTGGCCACCGGGACCCAGCGGGCCTGGAAGCGGCCCGCGAAGTCCTCGCACCACCCCGTGACCAGCCGGTCCAGTCCGGGAGCCGACGGGTGGCCCTGGGTGCGCAGCACGCGCAGCAGCATCGCGGCGGCGCGCAGCGACAGGCGCCGCCCGAAGGCGTCGATGCTGGCCACGTACGCCGCGGTGGCCTCCGCGGGGGCCCCGCCGCCGGTCCACTCGGCGATGATCCGGGGGATCAGCGCGAGCGTCCAGTCCACCGCGCGCAGCAGGGGCGCGGCGGCCGGATCCTCGTAGGGCAGCGGGCCGCGGCGGATCCCGTCCCGTGCGGCGGCCACGCGCGCGGTGTCCTCGCCGAGCCGCGCGGCCAGCATCCGCAGGGCGCCGCGCGGGTCGGGGTGCGGGGTGGGGTCGTCCACCAGGTCGGAGGCCCACATGGGGACTTCGACGATCGCGGTGGTGCCGGCGTACCGGTGGGCGTGGTACCAGGTGCTGAGCCGGGTGTCCTCGGGGTGGAAGGCCCCGGCGGCCTCTCTCCCCGGCTGCGGGATCACGAAGATCCCGGGCCCGGGGGAGGGCCAGCCCGCGGCGTCCGAGGCCCCGTTCTCCACCGGGATGCGCAGCTCGGCGGCGGATTTGCCGAACGGCTCCGCGAGGCCGGGTACGTCCCGGGTGAGCTGGACCCAGGAGCCGCCGAGGTCGGTGGCGTGCAGGGAGACCTGGAGGACGGGCCGCAGCTCGTCGATGAGCGCGGTCAGGGCCAGGGTCTCGGGCGGCAGCCGGTCCGGGGGCAGTAAAGAGGGCGCCCACTCGGGCTGTTCGGGGCCGGGGGGCCGGAAGAAGTGCCGGTGGTAGTCGAGCAGCGAGTACGGGCGGGGCGTGCGGTGCAGGTCCGCGCCGTCGGGATCGGCGCAGAGCAGGAAGTGCCAGCCGCAGCCGGTCCGCGGGGCCGGGTCGTGCAGGAGCCGCCGTGCGAGGGAGAGGGCGGTGGCGCCGCCGACGGGCTCGTTGGCGTGGGCCCCGGCGACCACGAGGACGTCCCGGCTCGCCGTGGCCGGGCTGGTGGCCGCGACGGAGAGCACCCAGAGGGGCTGCCCGGCCCGCGAGGTGCCGGCCTGGCGGAGGCGGGCCTCGGCGGGGTGCTCGTCCGCCAGGGCGCGGGCGGCGAGTGCGAGCTCGTGCGGTGTGGGGTAGCGCATGTCGCGGAGGAGGGTCACAAGGGATGCCATGCCCGCGGCGCAGGGCCGCTACTGCTGCGCGGCGCCCGCAGTTCCCCGGGCCGGGGCCCGGGCCCCGGGCCCGCGGCCCGGGCCCCGCGCCCCTCGACGACCTGGGGCTCCGGCCCGGACCCTGCCCCCGGACTCCGCCCGGAGGGAGGGTCCACGCCTCCGGGACAGCCCTCAGGTGCGGACGAGGACTGCGACCGGGGAGGTGGACAGGAGCGCCGACAGGGGCGCCTGGGATGCGTGGGGGGCGCCGGGCAGGCCCGGCAGCGGGGTCCAGCGGCCCGGCGGCAGGGGCAGGGTGGTGCCGCGCCAGCCGCCCGCGAGGGCCAGGCGGTGCGAGAGGCGGGTGGCCACCGCCAGCAGGCCCGGGGAGCGGGCGAAGGCCAGGCAGTGGTCCGCCGCCGGGCCCCGGGCGTACAGGGGGGCGTACCCGGTGAACAGTCCCGGCCGGTCCCGGCGCAACCGGAGCAGGGCGGCCGTGAGGGCCAGCTTCTCCTCCGCCGGGCCGGCCGGGTCCTGCCCCGCGTCCAGGCGTGCCAGTGCTTCCCTGGGGAAGCGGGCCGGGCGCCGGTTGTCCGGATCGACCAGGGCGCGGTACTCCGTCTCGGCGCCCTGGTAGACCTCCGGCACCCCCGGCATCGCCAGGTGCAGCAGGGTCATGCCGAGGAGGTTGGCGCGGGCCGCCTCCGCCAGCTCCGGCGGCAGCTCCAGGGGGCGCGGCGCGTACCCCGCCACGGTCGCCTCGTACGCCTCGTCCCGTTCCGTCCAGCTGGTCCGCAGGGCCGCCTCCCGGACCCCTTTGAGCAGGGCGTCCGCCAGCCTCGGCACGGCCTGGGGCACCTGCCCGAGCCCCAGCGCCGTCTGCCGGGCCGTCCATGCCAGCGCCGGATCGGGGCCGCCCGCCCCGTCCATCGGCTCCGGCGCCTGCGACAGCACCGAGATCCTCGCCCGGACGTCCGCGCTGCGCTTGGTGTCGTGCGTGGACAGCACGGTCCCGGACCGGGGCCACTCCCGCTCCATCCGCTCGCAGTACGCGTGGAACTCCTCGGCGGACACCGCCGGTTGCCCGGGATCCCCGCCGACCTCGGTGGCCGACAGCAGCGGCGCGTACCGGTAGAAGGCGCGGTCCTCCAGGGACTTGGCGCGCAGCGCGGCCGAGGTCTGCGCGAAGCGGGCCGCGAAGACGGGGTCCCGCAGCAGCAGGTCCCGTACTCCGGCCACCGCGTCCGGACCGGCCGCCCCGGCGGCCCGTGCCACGGCCCGCGGATCCGGCCCGGGCCCGCCGGGGTAGGGCCGGTAGACCGGATAGGCGATCAGCAACTCTCGTACTGCCACGGCCAGTTCCGGGCCCGCCAGGCGTTCCAGCGCGGCCAGCTCGGCGGCCAGGTCGCCGGTCAGCACCTCCCGCGCGCAGGCTTCCGCGGTCCGCTCCCATTCCGGGATCCCGGTGGACTCGCGATAGCGCCCGCCCAGTTCGGCCGCCCCGTCCGGGTCGGTGAACACCCCGTCCACCCGGTGCAGCGCGTCGTACCCGGTGGTCCCCGCCACGGGCCAGGCGGGCGGCAGCCGCTCCTCCCGGGCCAGGATCTTCTCCACCACCACCCAGCAGTGCGGGCCCGCCGCCGCCCGCAGCCGCCGCAGGTACTCCCCGGGGTCCGCCAGCCCGTCCACGTGGTCGATCCGCAGCCCCTGCGCCACCCCGTCCCGGACCAGCTCCAGCACCTTGGCGTGGGTGGCCGTGAACACCTCCGGATCCTCCACCCGGACCCCGATCAGGTCCGAAATGGTGAAGAAGCGGCGGTAGTTGAGCCCGGTGCGGGCCTCCCGCCACCAGGCCGGCCGGTACCACTGCGCGGCCAGCAGCTCGGGCAGCTCCAGGCCCGCGGTGCCCTCCCGCAGCGGGAACTCCTGCTCCCCGTAGCGCAGTACGTGCCCGTCGACCCTCAGCTCGCAGGACTCCACCGGCCCGGCGAGCACCGGCAGCAGCACCTGCCCGCCGCCCGCCTCCCAGTCGATGTCGAACCAGCGGGCGAACGGCGAGCCCGGGCCCTCCCGCAAGACCTCCCACAGCGGCCGGTTCAGGCGCAGCGGCGCGGGTACCGCCATGTGGTTCGGCACGATGTCGAGCACCAGGCCGAGCCCGTGCGCCAGGGCGGCCGCTGCCAGCGACCGCAGGCCGCTCTCGCCGCCCAGCTCCTCGCGCACCCGGGAGTGGTCCGTGACGTCGTACCCGTGGGCCGAGCCGGGCACCGCCTCCAGCACGGGGGACAGGTGCAGGTGTGACACGCCGAGGGACGACAGGTACGGTACGGCCGCCTCGGCCGCCGCGAACGGGAACTCCGGACGCAGCTGGAGACGGTAGGTCGAGGCCGGAGTGACAGGTGTCGGAACATCAGATTCCGATTGGATGACTGACCGCGGCTGGCTCATGAGAACGTACGTACCCAGCCAGCCGGATTCCGTGCCATTACCCCATGCATACGAGTGACTGCGCGACGTTAGCGTTGCGCGAGTGGCCGGAACCGTCAACACCTATCGAAGAGTCATCGCCCTGACCGGGCCCCTTCTCCCCGTCGTCTCCTTCTTCGCCCGCCTGCCCGTCGCGATGTCCCAGTTCGGCAGCGTGGTGCTGGTCGCCCAGACCAGCGGCTCGATCGCCACCGGCGCCATCGTCGGCGGCACCCTCTCCGCCGGCCAGGTGGCCTTCGGGCCCGTCCTGGGCCGGCTCGCCGACCGGCACGGCCAGCGGCCCGTCGTACTGACCGCCGCCGCGGTCAACGCCGCCGCGACCGCTGCCCTGGTGGCCGGAGCCCTCGGCCACCTCGCCACCGTCCCGCTCGCCGCCATCGGAGCGGTCGCGGGCGCCTCCATCCCGCTCATCGGGCCGCTCGCCCGGACCCGCTCCGTGGCCCTGGCGCACCGCGCCCGGTCCGAGGAGAGCGTGGTGGGAGCCGTCCACTCGCTGGAAGGCACCCTGGACGAGGTCTCCTTCGTCCTCGGACCGGCCCTCGTCGGACTCGCCTCGATCGTCGCGCACCCCGCGGCCGCCCTCGGCGGGGCCGCCGCCCTCGTCGCCGTCTTCGGCACCGCCTTCGCGCTGCACCCGACCGCCGCCGTCACGGCCGCGGGCCCCGCGCGGACCCGTACGAAGGGCCGCCCGGCCCCCCAGCCCCGCGTGGTGCACGCCGTCCGGGGCTCCCTCGCCCTCCAGGGCGCCATGTTCGGCGCCTGCCAGGCCGGGATCGCCGCGCTCACCCTGCGCCTGGGCGTCCCCGAGCAGGCCGCCGTCGTGTACGCCGCCATGGGCGTCGTCAGCGCCGTCGTCGGCATCTCGCTCGGCGCACTGCCCGCCCGCTTCGGACTGCGGCTGCGCTGGCGCGTGGCCACCGGCGCCGCGCTGGTGTTCTCCGTGCCGCTGCTGTCCACCGACACCCTGGGGCCGCTGTACCTGGTCGTCACGGTCCTCGGCGCGGCCTACGCCCCGCACCTGATCACCGCGTTCGCCCTCACCGAGCGGGTCGTGGAGCCCGCCCGGCTCGCCGAGTCGACGGCCTTCGCCGCCAGCGCCCTGGTCGCCGGGCAGGCCCTCGCACTGCCGCTCTCCGGACGCCTCGCCGAGTCGCACGGGCCCGCGGCCGCCTTCGCCGTGGCCGTGGGGGCCGCCGCGCTGTGCCTGGTCCTCGCCCTCCTCACCCGGGTACCGGCCGCCCGCCCGCACGGCGAGGCCCTCGCCCCGGCGCAGCGCAGCGGCTCCCCGGCCGTGGGCGAGGGCTCCGCCTACGCCGGGCGCTGAAGCACCACCAGACACCGTCCCGTCAGCGCCACCCGGTCCCCGGCCGCGTACTGCGGCCCGGTGCCGGGTGGCAGTACCTCCGGCCGCGCCGTGTCCACCACCAGCCGCCACTGCGCCCCGTGCCCGGCCGGAACGGTGAACTCCTGCGGCTCGGCGCCCGCGTTGAACATCAGCAGGAACGAGTCGTCGGTGATCCGCTCCCCGCGGGTCCCCGGCTCGGAGATCGCCTCCCCGTTGAGGAAGACGGTCAGCGCCCGCGCGTGCTGCGCCTGCCAGTCGCGGGCCCGCATCTCCTCGCCGTGCGGGGTGAACCAGGCGATGTCCGAGAGCTCGTCGTGCGTGCCCTCCACCGGCCGCCCGTGGAAGAACCGGCGCCGCCGGAACACCGGGTGGTCGCGGCGCAGCCACACCATCCGCCGGGTGAACTCCAGCAGCGAGGGCGCCGGTTTGCCCGGCTCCGGCCAGCGCACCCAGGACAGCTCGTTGTCCTGGCAGTACGCGTTGTTGTTGCCGCCCTGCGTGCGGCCGAACTCGTCGCCGTGGCTGAGCATCGGCACGCCCTGGGACAGCATCAGCGTCGCCGTGAAGTTGCGCATCTGCCGTTCGCGCAGCTCCAGCACCTCGGGGTCCTCGGTCGGCCCCTCGACCCCGCAGTTCCAGGACCGGTTGTGGGTCTCGCCGTCGCGGTTGCCCTCCCGGTTGGCCTCGTTGTGCTTCTCGTTGTAGGAGACGAGGTCGTGCAGGGTGAAACCGTCGTGGCAGGTGGTGAAGTTGATCGATGCCAGCGGCCGCCGCCCGTCGTCCTGGTAGAGGTCCGACGAGCCGGTCAGCCGCCCCGCGAACTCCGCCAGCGTGCGCGGCTGCCCGCGCCACAAGTCCCGTACGGTGTCGCGGTACTTGCCGTTCCACTCGGTCCACAGCGGCGGGAAGTTGCCCACCTGGTAGCCGCCCTCGCCCAGGTCCCACGGCTCCGCGATCAGCTTCACCTGGCTGACCACCGGGTCCTGCTGGACCAGGTCGAAGAACGAGGACAGCCGGTCCACCTCGTGGAACTGGCGGGCCAGCGTCGCCGCCAGGTCGAAGCGGAAGCCGTCCACGTGCATCTCGGTGACCCAGTACCGCAGCGAGTCCATGATCAGCTGGAGCACGTGCGGGGAGCGCATCAGCAGCGAGTTCCCCGTACCGGTGGTGTCCATGTAGTGCCGCGGGTCGTCCGCCAGACGGTAGTACGAGGCGTTGTCCAGCCCGCGGAAGGACAGCGTCGGGCCCAGGTGGTTGCCCTCGGCCGTGTGGTTGTAGACCACGTCCAGGATCACCTCGATCCCCGCCTCGTGCAGGGCCCGCACCGCCGATTTGAACTCCAGCACCTGCTGGCCGCGGTCACCCGAGGCGTAGCCGTTGTGCGGGGCGAAGAAACCGATGGTGTTGTAGCCCCAGTAGTTGCTCAGCCCGTCGTTGACCAGCCGGTGGTCGTTGACGAACTGGTGCACCGGCATCAGCTCCAGCGCCGTCACCCCGAGCTTGACCAGGTGCCCGATGACCGCCGGGTGCGCGAGCGCCCCGTACGTGCCGCGCAGCTCCTCGGGCAGGTCGGGATGGTTCATCGTCAGACCCTTGACGTGGGCCTCGTACAGGACGGTGTGGTGGTACTCGTGACGCGGCGGCCGGTCGTTGGCCCAGTCGAAGTACGGGTTCACCACGACCGAGCTCATGGTGTGCGGGGCGGAGTCCAGGTCGTTGCGGGAGTCGGGCCGGCCGAAGTGGTAGCCGTACACCGCCTCGTTCCAGTTCACCTGTCCGCTGATGGCCCGCGCGTACGGGTCCAGCAGCAGCTTCGCCGCGTTGCAGCGCCGGCCGCGGTCGGGCTCGTACGGTCCGTGGACACGGAAGCCGTAGCGCTGGCCGGGCATGATGCCCGGCAGGTACGCGTGGCGGACGAAGGCGTCCGTCTCGCGCAGTTCCACGGCGGTCTCCGAGCCGTCGTCGTGGAGGAGGCACAGTTCGATGCGTCGGGCGGCCTCGGAGTAGACCGCGAAATTGGTGCCGGCGCCGTCGTAAGTGGCGCCGAGCGGATACGCCTGTCCCGGCCAGACCTGCATAGCTAATGACTCTTCCCATCCTGCTCCGGCTGATCCGGCTGGACCACGTCACTGCCAGATCTTCCCCGAAAGAGGTCCCTCACGCGTGGACTTGGGTTGGTCCCTCCGGGTGACCCGCAGAGCTGATAGGCGGGTCGGACGACTGTGTGGGCATCGGATAATGGGTCAACGGACAGCCGGTGTACGGGCCATCGGGCTGCATCGGGCCGCGCGCGCGGAGTACCCTTCCGTGATCACTGGAGACGGGCGTCCAGACGCAGAAGGCGGTGCACGGGTGAGCTCGGGAGGTCTGGAGCTGCCCCCTGGTGACAGCAGTCACGAGGGCGGCCCCGCGGACGCACCGTCGGCGGGGGTCGCGACCGGGGCCGTGTCGCTGGCCCCGCAGGCGGCCGGGAGCGCCCGGGCCGGCGCCGAACTGGACTGGAGCGCGGAGGCCTGGAGCGAGGTCCGTACGCGGGCCCAGCGGGCCGGCCGTGCGTACATCTGGCTGAACCTCATCGAACAGCGGCTGCGGTCCGTGGTCGGAGCGGTGCTGCGGCCGATCTACGAGCCGGTGCACGGCGGGGACGACTGGGTGGTCGCGGCCGCCGGGCCCGCCGGGCAGGAGTGGGTGCAGCGGGCGGTGGCCGTGCGCGAGGTCAGCCGGCGCAAGGGGTATCTGCTCGACTCGGCCGACGACAACGTGCTGAGCTTCCTGACGCTGCCACAGCTGCGCGAGCTGATGGTCCAGCACTGGCCCTGCTTCGAGCCGTACTTCGACGACCGGCGCGAGATCGAGCTGGCCCTGGACGAGCTGGAGGTCACCCGCAACGTCGTCTCCCGCAACCGGGCGCTGTCGCGCGCGGTGCTGGAACAGGCGGAACGGGCCTCGGCGCGGCTCCTGGAGGTGCTGGGCGGGGGCTCCGGCAGCCCGTCGGCCGACCGGCTGCCGATCGACGCCGTCGAGGACCTGGTGGGCGACCGGTACGCGGACGTCATCTCGGTCCACCCGGACCGGGTGCGCCTGCAGCGCCAGCTCCCCGCGGAGGACCTGTTCGGCGGCGCGCGGCGGCTGGACGCCATCGGCATAGGCCTCAACCTGCTGGTCCAGAACTTCTCGGGCCGAAGACTCGTCCGGCTCACCGAGGCCGGCTGCCGGGTCCGGCTGCTGTTCCTGAACCCGGCGAGCAGCGCGGTCAAACGGCGCGAGCGCGAGCTCGGGCTCCGCAAGGGCGAGCTGAGCCGCTCGGTGGAGATGAACATCCTGCACGTCCGCCGGGTCCGGGCGGGCCTGCGGGACCCCTCGCGCTTCGAGATCCACGTCTTCGACGAGACCCCGCGCTTCACCGCCTATCTGGTGGAAGGCCAGTCCTCCGGGATCGCGGTGGTCCAGTCGTACCTGCGCCGGGCGCGCGGCATGGAATCCCCCGTCCTGGTCCTGCGCGGCGGCGGCCGCGGCGTGCCGAAGGACGCCGACCACGGGCTGTTCGCGACGTACCGCGAGGAATTCGAATCGGTGTGGGAGGACTCCCGGCCGGTGTCGTGACGCCCCCGCCTCGCCGTCGTGTCGTCGTCGGCGGTGTCGTCGGCGTGTCGTCGCCCTCCGCCGCGCCCCGGGGGCCGGCCTGTCAGTGGCCCGTGGCAGGCTGAAAGCCGTTGACCGAGGCTGTACGGGGGGAAGGGCGCGTGATGGGGGACTGGCACGGCGGTGTGCTGATCGGGTTCGACCTGGAGACGACCGGCACGGAGCCGGGGGAGTCGCGGATCGTGACGGCGGCGGTGGTCGAGGTGCGGGGCGGCGAGGTGCGCGAGCGGCGCGGCTGGCTCGCGGACCCGGGGATACCGATTCCGGAGGGCGCCTCGGCGATCCACGGCATCAGCACGGAGCGGGCCGTCGCCGAAGGCCGCCCGGTGCGGGAGGTGGCCGAGGAGGTCGCGCAGGCACTGGTCGGGCACTGGCGCGCCGGGGCGGTGGTCGTCGCCTACAACGCGGCCTTCGACCTGACCCTGCTCTCCGCGGAACTGGCCCGGCACGGGCTGCCGTCGCTCGCGGACCGGCTGGGCGGGGCGGCGACCGGGCCGGTGGTGGACCCGCTGACCATCGACCGCGCCGTCGACCGCTACCGGCGCGGCAAGCGCACCCTGGAGGCGGTGTGCGGGGTGTACGGCGTCACCCTGGACTCCGCGCACGACGCCGGGGCGGACGCCCTGGCCGCGGTCGAGGTGGCCCGCGCGATAGCCGCGCGCCACCCCGAAGTGGCCGCGCTCACCCCGGCCGACCTCCACGCCCGCCAGGGCACCTGGCACGCCCGCTGGGCCCGGGACTTCCAGTCCTACCTCCGCCGCCAGGGCACCCCGGAGGCAGTGATCGACACCGCCTGGCCCCTGCGGGGCCTGCTCCCCGCGGCCGGATAGCGCCGGCCGCGCCGCAGGGAGGGAGCGGAGCCGGCCGTCAGAGGCGGAAGGCGGACGGGTCGATCGAGGCCAGGCGCTTGACCAGGGCCGGTACTCCGAGGCCGCGGTCCTCGCGGTGCTCCACCGCCCGGAGGGCCGGGATGACCAGGCGGGCGCCGGGGTAGCGGACCGGTTCCGGGGGGATCCAGCCGCCCGGCGGGCGGGTGAAGGCCGAGCCCGACCATTCGTCCTTCGTGCCCAGCACGAGGGAGGCCAGCACCTTGGCCATCAGCCGGGAGGGGCCCACCCCGTCACCCGAGTAGCCGGTGGCGTAGCAGACCCCGGGCACGGACTTCAGCCAGCCGGCGAAGGGCAGCGAGGTCGTCGAGTACTCGACCGGGGCGGTCCAGGCCGAGTCCACCGGCGCGTCGGCGAGCTCCGGGAAGAGCCGGGCGAGCTGGCGGCGCAGCTCGGCGGGCCGCAGCGCGCCGCCCCACATCGTGTCCGCCCCGCTCTGGCCGAAGACCACGCCGGAGCCGCCCTTGCCGAAGAGCAGCCTGCCGTCGGGGGTCGTGCGGTAGTAGTTCAGCCTGCGCCGGGAGTCGCAGACCGAGGTCCGCCCGTCCCAGCCGAGCGCCTCCAGCCGCTCCGGAACGGGCTCGGTCAGCACGGTGTCGCTGGCCACGGTCACCATCCGCCGGCCGAGGTCCTCCAGCTGCCCGGCCCAGGCGTTGATGGCCAGCACGACCCGGTCGGCGCGGACCCGCCCGTAGGGGGTGTGGGCGGTGGTGGCTCCGCCGGGCGCGGCCCGCAGCGCGGTCAGCGGGGTGCGCTCGTGGACCCGGACGCCCGCCTCGATCGCCACCCGCCGCATGCCGCGCGTCAGCTTGGCGGGCTGGAGCGTGGCGCAGCCCGGGTCGAGGACGCCGCCGAAGTGGTTGCGGGTGCCGACCGCCCGGCGGGACTCGGCGGCGGACACCTCGTGCAGCGGCTCCGTCCCGGCCCGGCGCAGGTCCGCCAGGGTCTGCCGCCACGCCCCGCGCTGGGCCGGTGAGGAGGCGGCCCACAGCCACGGACCGCGCGTGTACTCGACGTCGATGCCGTGCTCCTCGGTGAAGGCGAGGATGTCGTCGACGGCCCGGGCGGAAGCCTCGCCCAGCCGGCGCGCCTCCTCGTGCCCGCCGATCGCGACGAGGCTGCTGAACCGGGCCCACATCGGCATCAGATAGCCCGCGTTGGCGCCGCTGGCGCCGCCTCCGCACACGTCGGCCTCGATCAGCACGATGTCCGTGCCCGGTGCCCGCCGCAGGATCTCCAGCGCGGTCCACAGGCCGGTGAAACCACCCCCCACGACGAGGACGTCGCAGCGCACCTCGTCCAGCAGCTGGGGTGAGCGCCCGTCGTCGGGTTCGGCGCGCAGGGCGTCCCGCAGCCAGGCGGTGCGCCGGGCCGGGGGCGGGGTGTCGGGGCGGGGCCAGGTGCCGGCCAGGACGAGATCGGGATCGGTCACGGGTGCGGGTCTCCACGGTCGGTGCGGTGTGCGTCCACGGGGTGGACGGGGGTCAGTTCCGGCGGGCGCGGGCGGCCCGGCCGGCGGTGTCCAGGTGCTCCGCCGCCGTCAGCAGGTCGATCCGCGAGCTCACCCCGTAGGTCTTGAACAGCTTGCGGAGGTGGTAGTTGACGGTGTGCGGGGACAGCGCGAGGCGCCGGGCGATCTGCTGGTTGGTGAGGCCCTCGCGGACCAGCCCCACCAGCACCCGCTGCTGCTCGCTGAGGTCCGGTCCGGCGGGCGGGGCCTCGGCGAGCTCCGCCGTCGCCCGCAGCTCAGCCGTCGCCCGCAGTGCCGCCGCCTCGCGCTGGAGGGACAGGCGCAGCGAGTCGGGCATCGAGTCCGAGATGAGCCGGCGCAGCAGCGGGTTGGAGAACACGGCCCGGCCGCCGTCGTTGCGCACGACGCCGGTCGCCGCGACCTCCTCCAGGGCGGGGAGCAGGGCGGAGACCGAGGTTCTGAGCATCAGCGCCAGGTCCTCGTAGACCACCTCGCATCCCAGGAGCGAGGCCACGCACAGCAGTTGGCGGCAGCCCGGGGAGAAGCGCTCCAGGGTGGCCCGTACCCGGGTGGCCAGGCGGGCCGGAAGCCGCGAGGTCAGCAGCCGGACCTCCCCGTCCACCGTCTCCAGGGAGCCTTCCTCCTGGAGGCCGGTGAGCAGTTCGATCAGCAGCCGCGGGTGCCCGCCGGCCTGGTCGATGAGCTGGACCAGGGCCGGTGCGGGCGGCGCGCCCAACAGGTCGTGGGCCAGGCCCAGGGAGGGGGACGGGCCCAGCGGGCCCAGCGACAGCCGCTCGCTGCGGCCGGTGAGTCCGGCGGGCAGGGCCGGTCCCTCGCCGGGCCGGTGGGCCACCAGCCAGACCACGGGGTCGCCGGCGGGCCGTTCACGGGGGGCGAAGGGCATCCGCGGCGGCCCGTCCACGGGGCGGCGGGTGTCGTCGACCAGCACGAGGACGGGCCCCGCCGGGGTGTGGCAGCGGCCGGGCCGGCCCCGGGTGTGCCGGGCCGGCGCCGACGCGGTCCGGCGCCGCGGGTGGCGGGGGTCCGCCCACGGGTCGGGGTGGTGTCCGGAGTAGCCCAGGCCGTCGGCGAGGAGGGCGGCCTCCCGCAGCAGCCGGGTCTTGCCGATGCCGGGCATTCCCTCGATCGACAGGACGGCGGGCCCGGAGCGGCGTCCGTACTCGAGCACTTCGCGGATGAGCCGCATCTCCCGCTCGCGCCCGCGCAGCGGCATCTGGGTGAGGGTGCTGTTCATATCGAGCCGCCGTAGCGGCGTACGCCGACGGTGTGGAAACGCGCGGACACGAAGGCGGCGTCGCAGTACACCGCGTTTCCCGACGGGTTCATGCCCGTGCCGTGCAGATCGGAGTAGACGGCCGACTGGGAGATGTACCAGTCGCCCATCAGGTTCGCGGACAGCATCACCCCGGCCTCCGCGCAGGCCCGTTCCATGGCCGCCTCCACCTCCGGAGACGTGGAGTACAGGCCGACGGACAGCGCGCCGCACTCGCGGGTGGTGCGCGAGACCAGCGTGACCGCGTCGGCGACGGAGTCCACCGCGACGGCGAAGACCACGGGGCCGAGCCATTCGGCGAGCAGCACGGCCCGGTCGGCGGCCCGGTTCGCGTCGAGCGTCACCACGGCCGGGGTGCGGATGACCGCCTCCGGGTGCGCGGGGTCGCGTACGGCGCGGGAGGGCACGGCCACGGTCCCGGCCTCGCCGGCCATCACCCGTTCGAGCCGCTCCAGGACCGGGGGGCCCAGCAGTGCGCCGAGGATGCCGGCGGCCGCGGTGTCGTCGCAAAGCAGCGCGGCCAGGGCCGTGCCGAGGTCGGCGACGACCTCCTCGTATGTCCGGTGCCCCTCGTCGGTGCTGATCCCGGCCCGCGGGATCAGCAGGTTCTGCGGGCTGGTGCACAGCTGTCCGCTGTAGAGGGAGACCGAGAAGGCGAGGTTGGCGAGCATGTCGCGGTAGTCGCCGGTCGATTCGACGAGCAGGGTGTTGACGGCGGACGTGGAGGTGAAGACGCGTGCCTGGCGGGCGTTGTCCTCCAGCCAGTCGCCGAAGGCGGTGCCGCCCGCGTAGTCGACGAGGCGGACCTCGGGGCGGGTGGCCAGCCGGCGTGCCAGCCCTTCGCCGGGGTGCTCGGCCGCCAGGCACACCAGGTCGGCCGGGAAGCCGGCCTCGGCGAGCACCGCGCGGGCGGTCTCGACGGTGAGGGCCAGCGGCAGGACGGCCGCCGGGTGCGGTTTGACCAGGACGGGGTTGCCGGTGGCCAGCGAGGCGAAGAGGGCCGGGTAGCTGTTCCAGGCCGGGAAGACGCTGTTGGCGATGACCAGGGAGACGCCCCGGGGCACCGTCTTGAAGGTCTTGACGAGGGTGACGGCCCGGCCGTCGCCCTGGGGTTTGCGCCAGACCGAGGCGGCCGGCAGCCGGGTCTGTTCCGCCAGCGCCCACGCCACCGCCTCCAGACCGCGGTCCTGGGCGTGGACGGCCCCGGCGTGGAAGGCCATCAGGAAGTTGTGGCCGCTGGTGTGCACGGCCGCGTGGGCGAACTCGGAGCTGCGGGCGTTGATCCGGTGGAGGATCTCGGCGCAGACCGCCGCCCGCGCCTCGGGGCCCGCGTCGCGCCAGGCGGGCAGGGCGGCCCGCATGGCGGGCAGCAGGACGTCGGGGTCGCAGTGCGGGTAGGAGACCTCCAGCGGGCCGCCGTACGGGGAGCGCTCGCCGCCGGTTTCCGGGGCGGGGCCCACGGTCCCGTCGAGGCCGGGCTGGCCGAGCTCGAAGGGCCGGCCGAGGCGCCGGCGGAAGGCGGCCTCCCCGGCGGCCCTCGCGCCCCGGCCGTAGGCCTGTGGATCCTCCGGGTCCTCCGCGTACGGCGACCAGTGCCCGCGGGTGCGGATCACTTCGCGGGCCCGCTCCAGGGTGCCGCCGTGCCGGGACATGAACAGGGTCAGCGCGCCGCCGTCGGCGCGGGTTTCGGGAACGGGCGGCCGCACGGATTGCGCCATGGTCCTCATCCTTGTCGAACGGTAGGGGGCCGGTCGGGGGGAACGCCGATTCCGCAAGGCCTCTGCGAGCACGCTAATTCGGCCGGTTCGCACCCACGGCGGAGTCTGGTCATGAAGGGAATTGACGGGCCGTTCACACCGCCGCGCCGGGAGACCGGCGGCATGACGGACGTCCGGACCCAGGCGGGAGGCGCGAAGTCCTGTGCCGTTCCTGGGGCGTTGGGCACGCCCGCCGGGAGGACGGATCAAACTGTGACGATGGCCATATCACGCCCAACCTGCCGTTATCGGCCATGATCTGGCGTGATATCACCGTTCGCCGCTCCTTGGCGAGCGTGCCAACTGGCTGGTTCTGTACGACTTCCTCGGCAGGTTTGCCTGTTACCGCAACCCTCGGCACCAGCCACCCGGGAAGCCCTCGCTACGCGGTGATCGGCCGCAGGTACCGGTCGAGCGCCGTGTCGGGCAGCACCCGCGCCAGCACGCTCACCTTCCGGGCGTCCGGACCCACCCGGTAGCGGGTCCTGGGCCGCCGGGCCGTCAGGGCCTGGCGGACCGTCTCCGCGAAGTCCTCCGGCCGGGTGAGGCTCTCCCGGGCCTGCCGCTCGTTCTGGTACAGGAACCGGTTGAAGGGGATCCGGTACAGCTCGGCCAGCTGCTCCGGCACCCCGTCCATCGCGGCCCGCGCGACGTCGGAGACCTTGCCCCAGATCGGCGTCATGATCGCGCCGGGCTGCACCAGGGTCACGTCCACGCCCTGCGGCGCCAGCTCCCGCCGCAGTACGTCGGTCAGGGCCTCCTTGGCGAACTGCGCCGCCGCGTACGCCCCGAGGAACGGGATCGCCACACTGCCCAGGCCCGAGGTCACGTTGACCACCCGGCCCCGGGTGCGCCGCAGCAGCGGCAGGAACGCCTGGGTGACGGCGAGCTGCCCCACCACGTTGGTGTCCAGCTGCTCGCGCAGCCGCTCCGGAGAGACGCACTCCAGCGGGGCCGAGACGCAGATGCCCGCGTTGTTCACGAGCCCCCACAGGCCGTCCTCGCCCACCTCGGCCGCGACCCGTTCGGCGGCCGCGGCCACCGACTTCTCGTCCGTCACGTCGACCAGCACCGGGACGATCCGGCCGTGCGCGCCGGCCTCGGCCAGCGCCAGGGCGTCGGCCTCCTTGCGGACACCGGCGAACACCCGGAAGCCCGCCTCCTCCAGCTGGAGCGCGCAGACCCGGCCGAGGCCGGAGGAGGCCCCGGTGACGAGTACGGACCGGCCGCGCGGGGACAGGGCGGCGCGCTGCGAAACGGCTGACACGAGATTCCTCCTCGGGGAAGCGGGGGCGCTCATCCGGCCACCGCCGGGAAGGTGAGGGCGTCCTCCAGCGTGCGGGTGAGCCGGTTCTGCGGCATGAACCGGAAGTACGCGTCCCGCACCGGCCGGCGGAACGGGTCCTCGGACTGCTCGAAGGAGCTGATGCCGCGCGAGGCGGCCACCATCCCCCGGGTCCGCTCGCGCCGCTCGTCCTCGTACCGGCGCAGGGCCCGCGGCAGGTCGGACGCGCCCTTCAGGGCCCGCCCGAGCACCACGGCGTCCTCGATCGCCATGCCCGAACCCTGGCCGAGACTGGTCAGCATCGGGTGCGCGGCGTCCCCCAGCAGGGTCACCGGTCCACGGCCCCACCGCTCCAGGAACGCACGGTCCCGGGAGGGCACGGCGATGATCGACTCCTCGGGGGTGGCCAGGATCGCCTGCCGCACCTCGTCGGCCCAGCCGTCGTAGGCGTGCAGGATCTCCGCCTTGCCGCCCTTCCAGTCCCGCGAGAGCTCGGCCGGCATGTTCTTGGTGCCCCACCAGTACAGCCGCCCGGCGCCCATGTCCACGAGCCCGAAACGCTTGCCGCTGCCCCAGAAGTGGGTCACCGAGCCCGGGGTGAAACGCGGGTGCGAGAACGGCACCACCGCGAGCCAGCAGATGTAGCCGCTGTCCTGCGAGTCCTCCGGCCCCACCAACTGCCTGCGGACCACCGAGTGGAAGCCGTCGGCCCCGATCAGCACGTCCCCCTCGGCGGTGGTCCCGTCGTCGAACGAGACCCGCACCCCGCCGCCCGGCACGCCCTCCGTCTCGAAGCCGGTGGCCGCCGCGCCGCAGCGCAGCGGGATGCCCTCCGCCGCCTCCAGCAGCGACTGCTGGAGGTCCGCCCGGGTGATGAGCACGCTGGGCACCCCCAGCCTGCCGATGATCTCCGGGAAGGGGAACTCCCGGATCAGCCGGCCCGAGGCCGTCTTGACGTGGTAGGAGCGCAGGGCCTCCCCGCGCTTCTCCAGGTCGATTCCGACGCCCAGCGAGTTCAGCGCGCCGACCGCGTTGCTCATCACCGAGAGTCCCGAGCCCGCGGCCCGCAGCTCGCCCGCCCGCTCGTACACCTCGACCTCGAGACCCGCCTCGCGCAGTGCGACGGCGGCGGTGAGGCCGCCGATCCCCGCGCCGATCACCAGGGCCTTCTTGCGGTCCGTCATCCGTGTCATCTCACTGTCCGATCAGTTCGGTGACGACCCGGACCATGTGGGCCACGTACGGCTCCTCCATGATCGTGAGGTGGTCGCCGGGTACGTCCACGACCTCGAGCGTGCCGCTGGTGCGCTCGCCCCAGCCGTTGCTCGGGTCGGCGTGCATGCTCTCGATGGCCGTGTGCATCGCGTTGAGGACCCCGGGCAGCGGCTGCGCGGCGTGGATGAGGACCATGTCCTGGTCCACCACCTCGGGCCGGTAGGCGAACGCCGCCTTCCAGTTGGCCTCGTACACGTGGAACAGGCGCCGTACGACGGCCCCGGTGCTCCCCGCGGGCAGCACGCCCTCGTCGATGGCGAGCTGGGCGATGAAGTCGAACTTCTCCTCCAGCGTCGTCAGCCGGTCCGGGATGAGCTCCAGCGGGGAGTCGCCCCCGCGCCGCAGCCACAGCAGCTCCCAGAAGAACCAGCCGAGCAGGGCCTCGTCGTCCGTGGTCAGGCGCCGGCCCGGGTTCAGGGCGGTGGTGTCCAGCAGCACCAGCCGGGCGATGTCCTCCCCGGCCGCCCGCAGCTGCCGGGCGATCTCGAAGGCCACGAACCCGCCGAACGACCAGCCGCCGACCACGTACGGGCCGCTCGGCTGCACCCGGCGCATCGCCTCGATGTAGCTGGCCGCGATCTCCTCGACGCTGCGCAGCGGTTCGGTGCCGGGATCGCCGCCGGCCGCCTGGAGGGCGTAGAACGGCTGGTCCTCCTCCAGGTACTTGGCGAACCGGACGTAGCAGAGCACGTTCCCGCCCATGGGGTGGACGAAGAACATCGGGCGCTTCGACCCCGCCGGACGGATCGGCACCAGCGGGTCGAAGGCGGTCATCGCCTCGCCCGAGCGCAGCCGCGCCGCCAGCTCGGCGACGGTCGGCGCCGACACGAACTCCGAGAGCGGGACGCTGATCCCGTAGCGCTGCTCGATCTGCACCACCAGGCGCATCGCGGTCAGCGAGGTCGCCCCCAGGTCGAAGATGTTGTCGTGCACGCCCAGCGCGGGCAGCTGGAGCAGATCGCCGACGATCTCCACCAGGGTCTCCTCGTACGCGTCGCGCGGGGCCTCGGCCGCGCCGGCCGTCGCCCCCGTGCTCAGCGCGGCGGCGCGCAGTGCCTTGTCGTCGCGCTTGCCGCTCGGTGTCAGCGGCAGCGCCGCCAGCCACTCGAAGTGCGAGGGCATCATGTACTCGGGCAGTACCGTCCGCAGCTGCTTGCGCAGCAGCGTGAGGTCCGCGCCGTCGGGATCGCCCGTCAGGAACGCGGCGAGGAAGGAGTCCGCGCCCTCCCGGCGGCGGGCGACGACCGCGGCCTCCGCGATGCCCGGGTGGCCCGCCGCGAAGCGGGTGATGGCCAGCTCCACCTCCGCCGGCTCCACCCGGTAGCCGCGCACCTTGACCTGCGCGTCCGCCCGGCCCAGGCACACCACGTCACCGCCGGGCAGGGCGAAGCCCAGGTCGCCGGTGCGGTAGAGCCGCTCGCCCGCCGCGGCGGCCGCGGGCGACGGATGCGGTACGAACCGCTCCTCGGTCAGGTCCGGGCGGCCCACGTAGCCCTCCGCGAGGCAGGCCCCCGACAGGTACAGCTCACCGCGCACCCCGGCCGGGACCGGCCGCATCCGGCTGTCCAGGACGTGCACCGCGGAGCCGGCGATGGCCTGCCCGATGGGCGGCAGGGCCGGGAACGCGGCAGGATCGCCCTGCATCGTGTACGCGGTCACCACGTGCGACTCGGTGGGCCCGTACTGGTTCTCCAGGATCACCCCGGGCAGCGCCGCGCACAGCCTGCGTATCTCGTCGGTGACGCGCAGCTGCTCACCGGAGGAGAGCAGGGCCCGCAGCGAGCGCGGAGCGAGCCCGAGCGCGTCCGCGGTCTCGGCCAGCTGCTGGAGGGCGACGTACGGCAGGCAGATGCGCTCCACGCCCTCCCGGTCGAGCAGGCGCAGCAGGGCCGGCATGTCGCGGCGCTCGTCCTCGGACAGCAGGAGCAGGGTGCCGCCGCCCGCGAGGGTGGAGAAGATCTCCTGGAAGGAGACGTCGAAGCTCATCGGCGCGTACTGGGCGGTCACGCCGCCGACGACTCCGCTGGGGATGCCGTTCTGCCAGGCGACCAGGTGGGCCAGTGAACGGTGCGGCATCGCCACGCCCTTGGGCGCGCCGGTGGAACCCGAGGTGAACAGGACGTAGGCGAGGGAGTCGGGGGTGATCTCCTGCGTCACCTCCGCCGGGATCCGCGGCAGGTACGGCCGCTCGCCGTCCTCCGCGAAGATCTCCTCGGCCGGGAGGACGAGCGCCGGCCCGCCGAAGACGGCGCCGTGGGCGGCGTTCGCGATGATCCGGAACGGGCGGGCCTGTTCGACCATCGCGGTCAGCCGGTCCACCGGGTAGGTGACGTCCAGCGGCACGGTGGCGGCGCCGGCCTTCATGACGCCGAGGATGACGGCGATCGTCTCCGGGGAGCGGTCCATCGCGATGCCGATCCGGTCACCGGGCCGCGAACCGAGGGCGAGCAGCTGGCGGGCCACCCGGTCGGCGGCGCCGTCCAGTTCGGCGTAGGTCCAGCGGCGGGAGCCGAAGACCACGGCCGTCGCGTCGGGGGTGCGGGCGGTCTGCTCCGCGACGGCGCGTACGACGTCCAGCGGGGCGGCGGCGTCCAGCGTGGCGGCGGCGTCCTGCCGGCCCCCGGCCCCGTCCTGCTCCTGCTCCCGGGTCCCGGCGAGGTCCGGATCCGGCGCGAGGAACCCAAAGCCGGGCGCCTCGTCCGGGTGGTGGACCAGCCGGTCCAGGATCGCCGTGAACCGTTCGGCGTACAGGTCGGCCTGGGCGGGGGTGAAGGTCAGCCCGTGGTGGTCCAGCCGCAGCCGGACGGAGCCGTCCACCGGGTCGGTCATGGCGTTGACCAGCAGCTGGAAGTTGGTCTCCTCCCAGGTCCGGAAGTCCAGGAGGCGGACCCGGGGAAGCTCGAAGACGGCGGCGAGCTGGCGGAAGTGGATGTAGTTGAAGGCGGTCTCCAGGACGGTGGAGCCCCGGTCCTCCTGGATCGCGCTGAGCGGGTAGCGCCGGTGGGCGTGGCTCTGCTGCTCCTGCCGGAAGGCGGCCCGGACCACGTCGGCCCAGCTGTCGGCGGCGGTGCCCAGCCGCACGGGCATCGTGTTGAGGAAGAGGCCGGCGATGCGGTCGGCGTCCTCCAGCTCGGGGCGGCCGTGGGTGACCAGGCCGGTGGTGATGTCGTCGGAGCCGGAGAACAGCCCCAGCGTCAGGCAGTGCGCGGCGAACAGCACCGACTTCACGGGCAGGGTCCGCTCCCGGGCGAACAGCCGCACCTGGGCCGTGAGTTCGGCGGGCAGGTCCACGATCCGGGTGATCTGGGTGTCCGGACCCGGGGCCTCGTGTCCGCGGAAGGCCTCCAGGCGCAGCAGGGGGGCGTCCCGCAGCCGCTCGCGCCAGAAGGCGCGGGTCGGCTCCGACTCCAGGGCCTCGCGTTCGGCCCGTACGTGGTGCGCCGCCGAGGGAAGGGCGGTTTCGGCCACGGCCCCGATGGGGTGGCCCAGAGCGTGCAGGTAGTCCTGCAGCAGCTCGGCGACCAGGGTGGCCACGCTGCCGCCGTCGAGGATCGCGTGGTGGAAGCTCAGGACCAGCTCGAGGGTCTCCTCGCGGACGTGGGCGCGCAGGTGGTAGAGCGGAGCCTGCTCGAACACGTAGCGGTGGTAGCGCCGTTCGTCGACGTGGGCCCGGATCTCGGCGAGCGCCGCCGCCTCCTCGCGGCCCCTGAGGTCCACGGCGTCGAAGCCGCCGTCCACCTGGTGGGCCACGATCTGGAGCGGCTCGGAGAAGGAACCCAGGTCGAAGGAGGAGCGCAGGACGGGGTGGCGTGCGACGAGCCGTTCGAAGGCGCGCCGGAACGCCTCCTCGTCCCAGGCCGCCGTGACGCTGTACTGGAAGACGTCGCGGTAGACGGCCGAGTCCTGCTCGGCCCGGCTGTGGTAGAGCAGTCCGAGCTGGAGGCGGGTGAGCGGGTAGGCGTCGGCGCTCCCTTCCAGGCGCGCCCGGTCGACGCCCGAGACCAAGGCGAACGGGGCGAGTTCGGCGGCGGGCGCGGGGTCCGCGCCGCCGGTGGCGGACCGGGCGGCGAGCTGGGCGACGGTCGGCTGCTGCACCAGGTCCGTCAGGTCGAACACGATGCCGGCCTTCTCGGCCCGGGCGCGGATGCGCAGCATCGTGATGGAGTCCCCGCCGAGGGCGAAGTAGTCGTCGTGGATCCCGACCCGCTCCGCCTCCAGGACCTCCGCCCAGATCGCGGCGAGCGTCTCCTCGGTGGCGTTGCGCGGCGCCGTGTACTGCGGACCGGAGGCGGCGGCGGAGGGGGCGGGCAGGGCGCGGCGGTCGGCCTTGCCGTTGGGGGTCAGGGGGACGGTGTCGATCCGGATGAAGTGCGCCGGGACCATGAACTCGGGCAGTACTGCGGCGAGTTCGGCGCGCAGCAGGGCCGGGCTGAGCTCGGTGTCGGCGACGTAGTAGCCGATGAGCAGGGTGCCGCGGCTGCCCGACTGGTGGTCGACCACGACGGCGTCCCGTACGCCGGCCACCGAGGCCAGCCGGTTCTGGACCTCGCCGAGCTCCACCCGGTTGCCGCGGATCTTGACCTGGCCGTCGATGCGGCCGAGGTACTCCAGGGTGCCGTCGGCCAGCCAGCGGGCGAGGTCGCCGGTGCGGTAGAGCCGCCCGCCCGCCGAGAAGGGGTCCTCGGTGAACTTCTCCGCCGTCAGCTCGGGCCGCTCCAGGTAGCCGCGTGCCACACCGACGCCGCCGATGCACAGCTCGCCGGGGACACCGACCGGCTGGAGCCCGCCGTGCGCGTCCAGGACGTACAGCCGGGTGTTGTCGATGGGCCGGCCGATGGGGACCCGGCGGACCGGCCCCTCGGTGGCCGCCGGGCAGTCGAAGTACGACACGTCGACGGTGGCCTCGGTGGGCCCGTACAGGTTGATCAGCCGGGGAGCGCTCTCACCGCGGGATCCGAAGACCCGGTTGAACTGCTCCACGCGCGCGGCCGGCAGGGCCTCGCCGCTGCAGAACACCTGGCGCAGCGAGGCGGCTTCGGCGCGCAGCTCCGGGCGGTCCTCCAGCAGGTCCAGGAAGGGGCCCAGCATGGAGGGGACGAAGTGCAGGGTGGTGACCCGCTGTTCGGCGATGGTGCGCAGGATCCCGCGCGGGTCGCGCTGGCCGCCGACGGGCAGCAGGGCGAGCCCCGCGCCCTCGATCGCCCACCAGAAGAGCTCCCACACGGAGACGTCGAAGGAGATCGGCGTCTTCTGGAGCAGGACGTCGCCCTCGCCGACCGGGTAGGCCTTCTGCATCCAGGCGAGCCGGTTGACCACCGAGTGGTGCTCGACCATGACGCCCTTGGGCCGGCCGGTGGAGCCGGAGGTGTAGATCACGTACGCGAGGTCGCGCGGGCCGGCCGGGTCCTCGAGCGGTTCGCCCGGGCCGGTCAGCAGCTCGTCGGCGCGCAGGACGGGCACGCCCCGGTCCGGGGTGGGCGTGCCGCTGTCGGCCAGCACCACCTTGGCCCGGCTGTCCTCCAGGAGGAAGCCGATCCGCTCCGCCGGATAGCCGGGGTCCACGGGTACGTAGGCGCCGCCGGACTTGAGGACGCCGAGGAGGGCGACGATCAGCTGCGGGGAGCGGTCCATCAGGACGGCCACCCGGTCGCCGGTGCCCACGCCCCGGGCGCGCAGGGCGTGCGCCACCTGGTTGGAGCGGGTGTCGAGGTCCGCGTAGGTCAGCGGCGGGGTCCCGTCGGCGCCGGTGACGGCGGTCCGGTCCGGGGTGCGGGCGGCCTGCTCGGAGATCAGGCCGTGCACGGTCCGGTCGTCGGCGTACGGGGTGTCGGGCCCCTGCCGCAGCAGGGTGAGGTCCTTGGCCTCGGCCTCGTCCAGGATCGGCAGCGTCACCGCGGGGCGGCCCGGCTCGTCGAGGCCCGCGCCGATGAGGCGGAGCAGGTGGCCGGCGACCGAGGCGATGGGGTAGTCCGCGTCGAAGACGTCGACGGCGTAGTCGAGGTCGATCCGCAGGTCGGCGTCGTCTTCGAAGGCGTGCACCATCACGGACAGCGCGTCCTGGTGGTGGACGGGCGCCAGTACGGCGGACTCGACCGAGGTGCCGGGGAGCGGCGCGGGCCGCGGGTGGCGCAGGTAGGAGAGGGTGATGTCGAAGAGCCGGCGGGAGCCGGCGCCGACGGCCGGGAGGTCGCGCAGGACGTCGCCGAGGGCGAGCCGCTCGTGGGCGCGCAGTGCGTCCGTGCTGCGGCGGACGGAGGCGGCCAGCTCGTGCAGGGTGGCCTCGGGGCCGACCGGCACGCGCAGCGGCAGGTTGTTGGCCAGCTGGCCGACCGTCTCGAGGTCCGTGTCCGAGTGCCGGTTGCGGAAGGGGACGCCGAGCACCAGCTCCTCGCTGCGGTGCACGCGGGAGAAGTAGGTGGCGAAGGCGGCCGCGAGGAACGCGAACGGGGAGCTGCCGCCGCCGCGGATGCGGCGGACGAGGTCGGCGCCGACGGTGAAGGTGTGACGGGCCCGGCGCCGCCCGCCGTCCGCGGGAGCCACGGTGGCGCGGGTGAACAGGGCGGGCTGGACGCCCTTCAGCGCGTCGCGGAAGTACGCCCGGTCCTCCTCGAAGGCGCCGGAGGCGCGGTAGGCGGCGTCCGCCCCGACGAGCGCGGTGACGGACGGCGGGGCGGGACGGTCCACGGGGCCGGCGCCGGTCCCGGCCGCCATGGCCGCGGCCGCGCGGTCGGCGTAGCGCTCCCACAGCTGCCGGCTGACCTGGTTCAGCGCCCAGGCGTCGGCGATCAGGTGGTGGGCATTGACGTGGACGTGGACGACCGAGGCACTCTCCCGCAGCACAGCGGCCGTGAACAATCGCGAACGCCGCAGGGTGAAGGGGTGCGTGAGGGAGTACTCCTGCCATGCCGCGCAGGCCGCCGCGGGGTCGGCCGCACCGGAGAAGTCGACGTACTGCACCCAGGGGCCGGCCTCCTCCTCGGCGTCGGTCCCGGCCACCCACTGGCAGGGGATCCCGTCCTGTTCGCCGAAGCGCAGGCGGAACGCGTCGTTGTTCCGCAGGGCGTCTTCCAGCGCTTCCTTCAAGCTGTCCACGTCGACATCGCCGGCCACCCGCTCATGAATGACCACGTTGAACTGGGGGTCACCCGGCGCGGTGGACTCGGCAGCCCAAATGTCCAGCTGGTAGGCGGACAGAGGGAGCTGGCGTGTTGCGAGCATCGGCCTTCCTTCGCTCATTCGGACAGCCGGAATGTTTGCTGTCCGATGCTCAGGAGCCTACGTTTCCCCCAATCCGGTTCACCACTACTCGTATGAGTGGAGGAGGACTACTCGATCAAGTAGTCGGAGCGGGGAATATGTGATCCGCGCGATATTCCCGAAGGGTTTTCCTGTGTCCTCGCTAACATCTCGGACATGAGCCCTCTCCTTCCTTCCCGGAAATCCGTCACCGTGCGCGGCAGCGGACCAGGTCTGCTGCTGGCGCATGGTGCGGGCAGTGACATCGAGGACAGTTACGGCCCGGTCATCGAAAGTCTCGCCAGTCGTCACACCGTCGTCGGCCCGGATTATCCGGGCTCCGGGAATAATCCCCTCCCGGACCGTCCGCTGACGCTTGACCGGCTCGCGGACCACATTGTGGAATGTGCTGTGCGATCCGGCGTGGATTCTTTTGCGATATCTGGATTCTCGATGGGTTCGGCGGTGGCCGTACGAGCCGCCGTGCGCCACCCCGAGCGGGTTACCGCGCTTGTTCTTTCCGCCGGATTCGCCCGGCCGAACGCACGCCTCAAGCTGGTGATCGACACCTGGCGGGCGCTCGGCGCGCCGGGCGGCGACAGCCGGGTCCTGGCCTCCTACCTCTCCCTGGTGGTCGGGGGCACCCACTGGCTCGACGCACGCTCCCACGCGGAGATCGAGGAACAGGTCGAGCTGTTCTCCGCCGGGATGCCGCCGGGCAGCGACGCGCAGCTCGCCCTCTTCGACGACATCGACGTACGGGCCGACCTGGCGCGGATCGCGGTACCGGTCCTCGTCGTCTCGCCCCTCGGCGACCTGCTCACCACTCCCGTTCACTCCCGCGAACTCGCGGACGGTATCCCGGGAGCCCGGCTGGCGACGCTGGACTGCGGCCACGCCATCGCCGCGGAGCGGCCGGCCGAGTGGGCCCGGCTCATCACCGAGTTCCTCGACGGCGTCGGCGGCTGACCGCCGCGGGCGGTACGGGCAGGCCCGCCCGTACCGCCCCGGCCGTACCGCCCGGGCCGTCCGTACCGTCCCGCTGCGGACGGAGGCCTCCGGCGGCCGGTCGTGGGCCCGGCGCCCGGCCGGCCGGCCCCGGGATACGGGGCGGCGCGGCCCGGGGGTGGACGCCGGGCCCGGTCTCAGGGGGACCCGGTCTCGGGGCCCCCGGTCTCACCGGCCCCCGGTCTCAGAGCCGCCCCGACGCGGGCGCCTTGCCCAGCGCCGTCACCGCGAGGGCCGCGACGGCGAGGCCGCCGCCCAGCCACATCACGGCGGTGACCCCCGCGCCGTCCGCCGCCAGCCCGCCGAGCAGCGCGCCCAGGGCGATCGCCCCGTTGAACACGCCGACGAACAGCGAGGAAGCGGCCTCGCGCGCCTCGGGAGCCGAAGCCAGCAGCCAGGTCTGGGTGCTGACCGACACGCCGCCGTACGACAACCCCCAGACGACGAGCAGCACGCCGGCGGTCAGGACGGAGCCGCCGAGCAGCGGCACCAGCGCGACCGTGGCCGCCAGTACCGCGCTGATCACCAGCAGGGTGGAGCGCGGGGACCGGCCGGCGCCCGCGCCCGCCGCGAAGTTGCCCGCCACGCCGGCGACTCCGTACACCAGCAGCAGCGTGCCGATCATCCCGGCGCTCGCCCCCGACACCTCCTCGAGCACGGGACGCACGTACGTGTAGGCGGCGAAGTGGCCGGTGACCAGCAGGGCCACGACCGCCAGGCCGGTGCGCACCCGCGCCTCGCCGAACAGCCGCATCACACCGCTGAGCCGCACCTCCTGCTCGGCGGGCAGCCGCGGCAGCAGCGCCGCCAGGGCGACCAGTACCGCCAGCGCGAGGACACCCACCGTCACGAACGCCGTCCGCCAGTCGGCCAGTTCGCCGATGTAGGTACCCGCCGGGACGCCCAGCACCGACGCCACCGCGATCCCGCTGAAGATCAACGAGGTCGCGGAGCCGATCGACTTCGGCGGCACCAGGCGTACCGCCAGGCCCGCCGCGATCGCCCACACGCCGCCCATGCCGATGCCGACCAGCACGCGGGCGGCCACCATCACCGCGAAGTTCGGCGTCCACGCCGCGAGCAGGTTGCCCGCCGTCAGGACCGCCATCAGCGCACACAGCACCGTCCGCCGGTCGAACCGCCCCAACAGCGGTGTCAGCAGGGGGGCGGACACCGCGCCGACCAGGCCGGTGATGGTCAGGGTCAGTCCGGCGGTGCCCTCGGTCACCTTCAGCGCGTCCCCGATGGGCGTCAGCAGGCCCACGGGCAGCATCTCGGACGTCACCACCGTGAACGTCGCGCTCGCGACCGCCGCGACCCCGAGCCAGCCGCGGGTCGCGGACCGCTCCGGCACCCCGGTGGTGTCTGCAATTTCCTCAGTCTGTGCCATGCGACCAGCCAACCCGCCCCGACCTGCGGGAACAACGGCCGATCCCTCATCCTTCGATGAGCAGGGCTACTCGATCGGCCGCGCGGGGCGGCGGTGTAGAAAGGAAACCATGAGCGGTGTCGAGATACGCGAGCTGGAGATGTTCCTGGTGCTCGCCCAGGAGTTGCACTTCGGACGGACCGGCGAGCGGCTGTACGTCTCCCAGAGCCGGGTCAGCCAGCTGCTGCGCTCCCTGGAGAGCCGCATCGGCGCCCCGCTCGTCGAACGCACCAGCCGGCGGGTGCGCCTGACCCCGCTGGGCGAGAGCTTCCTCACGGGCCTGCGCCCCGCCTACGAGGCCCTGCGCGCCACGGTCGACGAGGCCCGGGCCGCCGCCCGCGGCATGGGCGGGGAGCTGCGCATCGGCTTCCAGGGCACCGTCGACGACTACCTCAGCCGGGCGATCGCCCTGTTCGGGGACCGGTATCCCGACTGCGCGATCGACATCGTCGAGATCCCGCTCTCCGACCCCTTCGGGCCGCTGCGCCGCCAGGAGGTGGACTGCGCGGTGGTCCTGCTGCCGGTGGCCGAGGACGACCTCGTCCTCGGCCCGGTCTTCTCCCGGCAGCCGCAGACCCTCGCCGTGTCCGTCCGGCACCCCTTCGCCGCGCGGGAATCGCTCTCCGCCGAGGAGCTCGCCGACTGCCGGCTCATCGGCATCGGCGGCGGCGCCCCCGACTACTGGCGGCAGGCCCAGGCCCCCGGACTGACCCCGGGCGGCCTGCCCGTACCGGCCGGACCGAGCGTCAACACGCTCCAGGAGGGCCTGAGTCTGACGGCGGCCAACCGCGGCGCCATGCTGCTGTGCCGGTCCACCGCCGACTACCACGGGCGCCGCGACTCCCTCACCTTCGTCCCGGTACAGGGCCTGCCCGACTCCGAACTGGGCCTCATCCGGCACCGCACGCGGCCCTCCGCGCAGGCGGAGGCCTTCGCCCTGGCGGTCGGCGAGAGCGCCGGTCCCCAGGTGCAGGCCTGACGCCGGCCGGCCGGAGCACCCCCTAGAACGGGTGCCAGCGGACCTCGGTCGCGCCCTCGCGCAGGGAGTCCACGCGGCGGCGGAATTCGGCCAGTGCCTTCGGGTTGGTCGGCGCGTGCTGGGAGACCCAGGCGCAGCTCGCCGTCTCGCGGGCCCCGCGCAGCACCGCGCAGCCCTCCCAGTCGCGGACGTCCCAGCCGTACGCCGTCACGAACGCCCCGTAGGAGGCGGCGGGCAGACCGTAGCGGTCGCGGGAGAGCGCCATCACCACCAGGTCGTGCTCGCGCAGATCGGCCGAGACGGTCTCCAGATCCACCAGGACCGGGCCGTCCGGGCCCACGTGGACGTTGCGGGGCAGGGCGTCGCCGTGGATCGGGCCCGGCGGCAGGTGCGGAACCAGGCCGGCCACCTCGCCCGCGTAGGCGTCGCGGCGGGCCCGCAGGTACGCCGCGTCCGCCGGGTCGATCGCGTCGCCGGCCAGCCGCAGCCAGCGTTCGACACCGCCCAGCAGGTCCCGCGCGGCCAGCGGGAACGGCGGCGCCAGCAGGGCGTGGATCCGCCGCAGCAGCACCGCCAGGTCCTCCGGTTCCGCCGGACGGACCGCGTCCGGGAGCCGGTGCCACAGCGTCACCGGGTGCCCGGCCACCAGCCGCGGCTCCGGCTCGGCCGCCCGCACCGCCGGGACACCGGCCTCTTCCAGCCAGCGCGCGACGGCCAGTTCGCGCGAGGCCCGCGCCGCCAGCGCCGGGTCCGCGCGGCCCACCTTCACCACCAGCTCCCCGGCCGCGAACACCGCGTTCTCGCCCAGGGCCAGCAGCCCGGCGCCGCCGCCGCCCAGGCCTGCGGCCGCCAGTACGTCCCTGGCCCGCGCCTCGTCCATCTCGTACTCCGGATCCGGATCGTCGTGAATGCGCCAAGTCTCCCATCCGGGTGTGCGCTGCCTTGACGCGCCATCAGGCCCTGCGCACGATGACCGCAACGGAAGGGGACGCAGGTGACCGCAGCCGCCCCCGCGCACAAGGGCCGCCGCGCCGACCACGGGGCCTGGTTCCTGGTCCTGCCCGCGCTCCTGCCCATCCTGATCCTCAGCGTCGGACCGCTGCTCTACGGCGTCGCCCTCGCCTTCACCGACGCCCAGTCCGGCCGCACCGCCCCCACCCAGTGGGTCGGGCTCCTCAACTTCCAGGACCTGCTCCACGACCGGCTGTTCCGGGAGTCCTTCCGGATCGGCCTGGTGTGGGCGGTCGGGGTGACCGTCCCGCAGTTCCTGCTGGCCCTGGGACTGGCCCTGCTGCTCAACCAGAACCTCCGCTTCCGGTGGCTGGCCCGTACGCTCGCGATCATTCCCTGGGCCATGCCCGAGGTGGTGGTCGGCATCATCTGGCGGCTCGTCTACCACCCCGACGCGGGCGTGCTCAACGAGACCCTGTCCGGCCTCGGGTTCGCCGGGGACACCGACTGGCTCAGCGGCCTCGCCACCGCGCTGCCCGCCGTCGTCGTGGTCGGCATCTGGGCGGGCATGCCCCAGACCACGGTCGCGCTGCTCGCCGGCCTGCAGAACACCCCGCACGAGCTCCACGAGGCCGCCGCCCTCGACGGCGCCGGGGCCTGGCGCCGCTTCCGCGCGGTGACCTGGCCCGCGATCCGCCCGGTGGCCCTGTCCATCTCGGCGCTCAACCTCATCTGGAACGTCAACTCCTTCGCCCTGGTCTACGTACTGACCAACGGCGGACCCGGCGGCCGCACCCGGCTGCCCATGCTCTTCGCGTACGAGGACGCCTTCCGCTACGGCCAGTTCGGGTACGCCGCCGCCATGGGCTGCGTGCTGGTAGCGGTGATCTCGGTGCTGCTCGCCGTGTACCTGGCCGGCCGGCTGCGGGGAGGCGACAGCTGATGGGACGCGCGCGCAGCCGCACCGGCGACCGCCCGCGGGGCCCCCGGGCCGCCCGGGCGGCCCAGTACGCGGCCCTCGCCGCCTACCTCGTCTTCCTCGCGTTCCCGTTCCTGTGGCTGCTCTCCACCGCCTTCAAACCCGCGCGGGAGCTCGGCAGCCTGCACCCCACCTGGATCCCGGAGGACCCGACCCTCGGCAACTTCCGCCAGGCCTTCGCCGAGCAGCCCCTGGCGCACGCGGCGCTGAACAGCCTGATCGCCGCGGTCTGCGCCGCCGTGCTCGCGGTCGTCCTGGCCGCCCCGACGGCCTTCGTCCTCGCCCGCAGGCGGGGACGGCTGGCCACCGCCGCCACCGGCTGGGTCGTGGTCAGCCAGGCCTTCCCCTTCGTCCTGGTGATCATCCCGCTGTTCCTGGTGCTGAAGAACCTCCACCTGGTCAACTCCGTGCCGGGCCTGATCCTCGTGTACGTCGTCTGGTCGCTGCCGTTCGCGCTGTGGATGCTCACGGGCTACGTGCGCGCCGTCCCGCCCGAGCTGGAGGAGGCGGCGGCGATGGACGGGGCCGGGCGGCTGCGCACCCTCGTCTCGGTGGTCGCGCCCCTGCTGGCGCCGGGGATCGTGGCGACCGCGCTGTTCGCCTTCATCACCGCCTGGAATGAGTTCTTCTTCGCCCTCGTCCTCCTCAAGAGCCCGGAGAAGCAGACCTTGCCGGTCGTCCTGACCCACTTCCTGGGCGCCGAGGGCGCCGCCGACCTCGGCCCGCTCGCCGCGGCGGCCTTCCTCGCGACCCTGCCCTCCCTGGTGGTCTTCTCCGTCATCCAGAAGCGGATCACGGGCGGCATGCTGGCCGGGGCGGTGAAGAGCTGATGCGGGGGCGTACCAGTGCCAGTGTCAGTGCCAGTGCCAGTGCCGGTGCCGGTGCCGGTGCCGGTGCCAGTGCCTGGGCCGTCGTGCTCGCGCTGTTGGCCGCTCTGCTCGGCGGCTGTTCCGCGCCGCGCGCCGCCTCCGACGGCGTGGTGCGGCTGCGCTTCCAGTCGCTCGCCTGGCAGAAGGAGTCCGTCGAGGCCAACAAGGCCCTGGTCGCGGAGTGGAACGCCGCCCACCCCGAGGTGCAGGTCCAGTACGTGCAGGGCAGCTGGAGCAGCGTCCACGACCAGCTGCTGACCTCCTTCGAGGGCGGCGAGGCCCCCGACGTCATCCACGACGCCTCCGACGACCTCGCCGACTTCGCCTACGGCGGCTACCTCGCCGACCTGCGGCCCCTGCTGTCCGAGCGGCTCAAGGCCGATGTTCCGGCCGCCTCCTGGGAGACCGTCACCTTCGGGCCCGACGGCGGGGTGTACGGGGTCCCCTTCCTCCAGGAACCCCGGGTCCTGATGGCCAACACCGCGCTGCTGCGCGCCTCCGGGGTGCGCATCCCGACGCCCGAAGCCCCGTGGAGCTGGGAGGAGTTCCGTACGGCGGCGCGGCAGCTGACCGCCGAGGGCCGGTACGGGGTGGCCTGGCCGCTCAAGGACCCGGTGTCCGCCACCCTCAACCTCGGCCTGTCCGCGGGCGGCCGGCTCTTCCACCGCGACGCCGGCGGGAAGGCCGTCATCCGCTGGGCCGCGGGCGACGAGGTCGTCCCCGCCACCATCCGGGCCATGACCGAGACCGACCACAGCGCCTCCCGGGCCACCCTCGGGATGGGCGGCTCCGACACCCTGCCCGGCTTCTTCGGCGGCCGGTACGCGATGGTGCCGCTCGGGTTCTCGTACCGCCAGCAGATCGTGCGCCAGGCACCGCCGGGATTCGCCTGGCAGGTGCTGCCGCCCCCGGCCGGGGCCGACGGCACGGCGCAGGGGGTCAGCCCGCAGACCCTCTCCATCGCGCAGGACAGCCCGTACAAGAAGGAGGCGGCGGCCTTCATCGACTTCCTGCTGAGCCCGGCCAACATGGTCCGCCTCGCCCGCGGCGACTGGATGCTGCCGACCGGCACGCGGGCGCTGGCCGACCCCGCCCTGCGCACGCCCGAGCTCGGCTGGGCCACCGGCACGGCCCTGGCGGCCGGGCTGCGCCCCGCGCCGGCCCAGTCGGTGCGCGGCTATCCGGAGTGGAAGGACAAGGTCGCGACCCCGGCCCTCCAGGAGTTCTACAGCGGGGCGATCGACCTCGCCGAGCTGGAGAAACGCCTGGTGGAGGACGGGAACCGGGTGCTGGCGCGGTACCAGAGGTAGGCCGGGGGCCGATCAAAGCAATTGCACGAGACGTCTCGTCTCGTTAGAGTCGGGTCATGACCTCAGCCAAGCCCGCACACATCGCCATGTTCTCCATCGCCGCCCACGGGCACGTGAACCCGAGCATCGAAGCGATCCGGGAACTCGTCGCCCGGGGCCACCGCGTCAGCTACGCGATCCCCGCCTCCTTCGCCGAGAAGGTCGCCGACACCGGCGCCACCCCGGTGATCTGGCACTCCACCCTCCCCACCGACGACGACCCCGAGGCCTGGGGCACCGAACTCATCGACCACCTCGAACCGTTCCTCGACGACGCCGTCCAGGCGCTCCCGCAGCTCGCGGCCGCCTTCGAGGGCGACGAACCGGACCTCGTCCTCCACGACATCACCTCTTATCCGGCGCCGGTGCTCGCCCACCGCTGGGGCGTCCCGGCCGTCTCGCTCTCCCCCAACCTGGTCGCCTGGGAGGGGTACGAAGAGGAAGTCGCCGAGCCGATGTTCGCCGGCCTCAAGGCGTCCGAGCGCGGACAGGCCTACTACGCCCGGTTCACCGCCTGGCTGACCGAGAACGGCTTCGACGGCGGCATCGAACGCCTCCAGAGCCGTCCGCGCCGCAGCCTCGTCCTGATCCCCGAGGCGCTCCAGCCCCACGCCGACCGCGTCGACCGGTCCGTGCACACCTTCGTCGGCGCCTGCCAGGGCGACCGCTCGGCCGCGGAGGGCAGGTGGCAGAAGCCGGCCGCCGCCGAGGGCAAGAAGGTGCTGCTGGTCTCGCTCGGCTCCGCCTTCACCAAGCAGCCCGCCTTCTACCGCGCCTGCATCGAGGCCTTCGGGGACCTGCCCGACTGGCATGTGGTCCTCCAGATCGGCGCGTTCACCGACGAGGCCGAGCTCGGAGCGGTCCCCGCCAACGTCGAGGTCCACCGCTGGGTTCCCCAGCTGGACATCCTGCGCCAGGCCGACGCCTTCATCACCCACGCCGGCGCCGGCGGCAGCCAGGAGGGCCTCGCCACCGCGACCCCGATGGTCGCCGTCCCGCAGGCCGTCGACCAGTTCGGCAACGCCGACATGCTGGCCGCGCTCGGCGTGGCCCGGCACGTCCCGATGGACCGGGCGGACGCCGCCACCCTCCGCGCAGCGGTCCTCGCCCTGACCTCGGACCCCGCGGTCGCGGCCCGCTGCGAGGAGGTCCGCACCCGGATGGCCGCGGAGGGCGGCACGCACCAGGCCGCCGGCCTCATCGAGGCCGAACTGTCATAGGCCCCCCTTACCCTCCCTCCATGGCCATGAAATACGCGGCGCTGCTGCGCGGGATCAATGTCGGCGGCAGCAAGAAGGTACCCATGGCGGAACTGCGTTCCGTACTGGAGGGGCTCGGCCACGGCGACGTGCAGACGTACCTGCAGAGCGGCAACGCCGTCTTCAGCAGTGCGCAGAAGGACCCGAAGGCGCTCGCCCGGGAGCTGGAGGCGGCCATCGAGGCCCGCTTCGGCTTCCCGGTGGCCTGCCTGGTCATGGACGGCGCGTACCTGAAGGCCGTCGCCGACGCCTGCCCCTTCCCGGCCGCCGAGCTGGAGGGCAAGCAGCTCCACGCCACCTTCTTCTCCGAACAGCCCGGCGCGGAGCGCTTCGCCGCGCTCGACCGGGAGGCGTACCTCCCCGAGGAGTACCGGCTCGGCGACCGCGTCCTGTACCTCTACGCCCCGGACGGGCTGGGCCGCTCCAAACTCGCCGAAGCCCTCGCCAGGCCCGCCGTGGTCAAGGGCATGGACGTCACCACCCGCAACTGGAACACGGTCGTCAAACTCGTGAAACTGACCGCGACCTGACCCGAACTCCCTCCGGTTGACGGCCTGTTCGGTTTGAATGGTTCCGGAGATGACCTGGGGGGGCCATGAGCGAGAACCTGCCCGTGGACGAACGCGAGGGCGAAGGCGAAGGCGAGGGCGAGCCGTCCGCCGGGCGCGCCGAGCGCACCGGACGGACCCGGCGGATGGCGGAGGTGGCCGCCGTGGTGTCGGCCGCCACCGCCGTGGCCGCCCTGCTGTTCGGCCTGTTCGGGCTGACCGGCGCGGGCGGCTCGACGCGTACCCCGGCCGGCCCCGGCCCGGGCGGCGCCGGCACCTCGGTGCCGCCCGCCGAGACGCCCTCGGCGAGCCCCACGGCGACGGCCACCGGCACGCCCACCCCGACGGCCCTTCCCACCCGCAGCAAACAGCCTCCACCGCTCCCGGCGGGCTGGCAGCGGGTCGACGCCGCGGCGCTCGCCGCCTCCCTCGCGGTGCCGGACGGGTGGAAGCTCAAGGACGACGATGCGATGCACGCCAACTGGGTTTCCCCCGACGGCCGCTACGTGATCGGCCTCAAGCGCGACAGCACCCACGGCAGCACCGCCCAGGCGGCTTCCATCGGGCAGACCGCCTGGTACGCGAAGCCCGCCGAGTCCAAGATGCAGGACCTCGTCCCCCGCAGCCGCCCGACCGAGCAGGACGGCAGGAGCGCCGTCCTGCTCGAGCTCGACTACCACTACGAGAAGCCGGCCACCCCGCGCCACCGCGTGGAACTCTTCGTCGCGGGCGAGGGCGGCCAGGTCTACCAGCTGCTGGTCGACGACGCCGAGCACGATCAGCCCTCGCACCTGCCCGAACTCTTCGAGACCGCCCGCGCGCACCTGCTCACCGACGTGCGCTGACCCGGCAGCCTGTGCTGTCGCCGAGCACGTCCGTCAGCCGTGCCGGCGCGACCTGGCCAACCCGCCCCGACGCCAACGCGGCGGGCGGGATGTGCCAGGCTCATGGCATGCGTTACATCATCATCGGCGCGGGCGCGGTGGGCGCCACCATCGGCGGACGGCTCGCGGAGGCGGGCGGTGAGGTCGTCCTCGTCGCGCGCGGGGCGCACGCGCAGGCCCTGCGCGCGGACGGCCTGCGGCTCACGACGGCCGACGGCACCCGCGTGCACCGGCTGCCCGTGGTCACCGGGCCGGACGAACTGGGCGAGCTGCGCCCGGACGACGTACTGCTGCTGGCCGTCAAGACCCAGGACGCGATCGCCGCGCTCGACGCGTGGGGTGACGCGGAGGTCGCGGGCGGCGGGACGGCGGCGCAGCGGCTGCCGGTGCTGTGCGCGCAGAACGGTGTGGAGAGCGAGCGGCTGGCCCTGCGGCGCTTCGCCCGGGTGTACGGGGTGTGCGTGTGGCTGCCTTCGACCTTCCTGGAGCCGGGCGTGGTCTCGGCGCTGTGCGCGCCGCTGACGGGGATCCTGCACGTGGGCCTGGCGGCCGGCGGTACGGACGCGCTGGCGCGGGCGGTCGCGGCGGACCTCGGCAAGGCCGGCTTCGAGGCGCCGGTGGTAGGTGACGTGATGCGGTGGAAGTACGCGAAGCTGCTGGGGAACCTGGGCAACGCCATCCAGGCGACCACCGGCCCGGAGCCGCACCCGGCGAAGGCCGCGCTGCTGCTGCGGGCGGTCCGCGAGGCGAAGGCGGTCTTCGGGGCGGCCGGCATCGCCTACGCCTCGGACGCGGAGCAGGCGGCCGCGCGCGACGGCAAGGTGGACCAGCCGCCGGGGGTCCGGGGCGGGTCCTCGTGGCAGAGCCTGGCGCGGGGCACCGGGTCGGTGGAGGCGGACTATCTCAACGGGGAGATCTCCCTGCTGGGGCGGCTGCACGGGGTGGCGACGCCGGTGAACGACGTACTGCGGCACGCGGCCAATATCTTTGCGCGGGAGGGCCTTCCGCCGGGCGCGATGTCCATCGAGGACCTGACGTCTTTGGCCGACGAGGCCGCCGCCCGCCCGTAGCCTCCGGCGGGGCAGGAGTGTCGGCGCGGCCCAAAGACCGGGGCTCCGCCCCGCACCGCGCGCCTCAAACGCCGGCGGGGCTGGATTTTGGCTCATGCCGCCCGCACATGGCGGGCGGCAGCAGCCACGTCCAGCCCCGCCGGAGGTGGGTCAGGCCGTCAGGGCCGGCAGCCTGGCGGGGGCGACGGCGGCGGCCGCGTCGAAGCGGTGCAGCAGCAGGCGGGCCAGTTCCGGGGCCGGGCCCAGGACGTCCGCCACGACATCCGCCCCGCCGGCCTCCGCACCCGCCGCGATCCGGTCCGGAAGCCGCCCGGGGGCGATGACGTACGGGGCCACCGCGACCCGCGCGAAGCCCTCCGCGCGAAGGGCCCGTACGACGTCCTCCGTACGGGAGAACCCCGCGGAAAGGGCTCCGGAGGCGAACGCAGGCCGCACGGCGCACCAACCGGTGTGCCGCCACTCCCGCGCGGTTTCAGCGATCGCTGCGATCGCCTCCGGGTCTGTGGATCCGGCGGCCGCGAGCACCACCGCGGTGGTGGTGCGGTCCGCCGGGGTGAGTCCCGCCTCGGCCAGCCGGCGTTCGAGGGCCGACAGCAGGAGCGGGGAGGGGCCGAGGACGTCGGCCACCCGCACCGACAGCCCCGGCAGCCGGGCCGTCGACTCGGCCAGCGCCGCCGGGATGTCGGACTTCGCGTGGAAGGCCCGCGTGAGGAGGAGGGGGAGCGCGACCACCTCCCGTACGCCGGACAGGTAGAGCGACGACAGCGCCTGGCCCACCGTCGGGGTGTTGAAGTCCAGGAAGGCCGTCTCCACCCGCAGCCCGGGCCGCAGCCTCCGCACGCGCCCGGTGAGCGCCTGCACGGTCGCCGCGTGCCGCGGGTCGCGGCTGCCGTGGGCCAGGACGAGCAGGGCGGGGGCCGGGGACGGTGCGGGGGCCGGTGCCGGTGCCGGGGAGGGTGCGGGGAACACGGGACTCACTTGACCAGCAGGCCGCGGCTGCGCAGGACCCACCGCTCGACCGGGCTGAAGATGAGCAGGTCGATGGCGATGCCGACCACCAGGATCAGGATGATCGCGAGGAACACGCCCGGCAGGTCGATGTTGTTGCGGCCGTTCTCCAGCAACTGGCCCAGGCCCAGGCCCAGGTCGGGGGAGCTGGCGATGATCTCGGCGGCCATCAGCGAGCGCCAGGAGAAGGCCCAGCCCTGCTTGAGACCGGCCAGGTAGCCCGGCAGCGCGGCCGGCATGACGATGTGGCGGGCCCCCACCAGTCCGGTGGCGCCCAGAGTGCGCCCGGCCCGCAGGTACAGCGGCGGGATCTGGTCGATGCCGGAGACCAGGCCGTTCGCGATGGAGGGGACGGCGCCGAGCAGGATGACCGTGTACATCATCGCGTCGTTCAGGCCGAACCACAGGACGGCCGGCGGTACCCAGGCCACCGAGGGCAGGGACTGCAGGCCCTGGAGGATCGGGCCGATCGCGGCGCGGACGAACTTCACCCGGGCGACGAGCAGTCCGAGCGGGGTGCCGATGGCCAGGGCGAGGAGGAAGCCGAGCAGGCCGCGCGACACGCTGGTCCAGATGACGTCGAGCAGCGTGCCCTTGAGCCACATGTCGGACAGGCTGTCCCACACCGCGGACAGTGCGGGCAGCTTGGTCTGCTCGGTGACCTCCGCCGCCACCAGGATCTGCCAGACCACGAGCACCAGGCCGACGGCCAGGACCGGCGGCAGGACCTTCTTGACGAGGACCTCGCGAACCGGGGTGCGGTGGGTCTGGACCGCGTCGAGGGCGTCCAGGCCGGCCTCCAGGCCCGCCAGGTCGTCCTGCCGGCCCTTGCCCGCGATCTTCGGGGTGGTGTCAGTGCTGGCCATGGCGGCGGATCTCCCCACGCAGGTGTTCAGTGATCTCGAGGGACAGTTCCGCCACGTCCGCGTCCTCGATGCGGCG
>NZ_JBVJFA010000049.1:0-37796 GCF_055588085.1 Streptomyces sp. NPDC046303 | reverse complement strand
CCCCTCCCCCCCCCTCCCCCCCCCCCCCCCCCCCCCCCCCCCCCCCCCCCCCCCCCCCCCCCCCCCCCGCGGCCGTTTCGCGTGCGTGCGAGGCGCGAGGTGCGGGGCGGGCAGGCGTCAGGCCCCCTGCCGGCCCTGCTTGAACTCCAGCGCCGCCGCCATCGTGCCGAGCTGCTCGAAGGAGGCCGTCCCGGTGACCACCGTGACGTAGCCCTGCTCCTGCTTGACGAGGGCGTCGTACTTCTCGCCGTCCCAGCGTTCCCAGACCGCGTCCCCGACCTGCTGGGTCTGCCCGGTGGCCGTCGCCTTCCGGGTGACCGCGGCGATGTACTTGGCGGAGGTGTCCGTGGACTGCTCCACCGACACGTACTGCCGGTCCGGGTCCTGGAAGCCCAGGTGCCAGGCGTGGGAGTCCTTGCGCTGGTACGTCACGGAGGTCGCCCGCCACTCCGGCGGCAGCCCCACCGGGGCGGCCACGGGGTACGGCGCGGCGCGCCGGGCCGTGAGCGTCTCCACCCGGTAGTCGACCGTGCGCGTCGGATCGGCGTCCTCGTCATGTGGGACGAAGACGTAGATCCCCGCGACCACGACGCCGATCACCGCCAGCGACCGGACCATGTCCCAGATCGTCTGCTTGCCTTTCATACCTGCCACGGCACCATCGTCCCGTATGCGCGGCAGCGATCACCGCCGGGGTGGCCCCGAACCCGCCGCGCGGCGCGCCCCCGCGGCCGGCGAGCCGCCCGAAGCCATCCGCAAGACGTCCGCTCAGGCCAATCGACTGACCGATATTCCGCTCATACGTGACCCGGCCTGCTCAATATGTCGACGTACCGATAGAGTTCCAGCACCCTCACTTCCCGGCCGTCGCCGTACAGAAAGGTGCGCTCCGATGACCGAGCACAACCTGCCGCCCCAGCTCGAAGTCTCTCCGGAGGCCCCCGACCGCAACCTCGCCCTGGAACTCGTACGGGTCACCGAGGCGGCCGCCATGGCCGCCGGCCGGTGGGTCGGACGCGGTGACAAGATCGGCGCGGACGGGGCCGCGGTCAACGCGATGCGCACCCTGATCTCCACCGTCTCGATGAACGGCGTCGTCGTCATCGGCGAGGGGGAGAAGGACGAAGCCCCCATGCTGTTCAACGGCGAGCGGGTGGGCGACGGCACCGGCGCCGAGGTCGACATCGCCGTGGACCCGATCGACGGCACCACCCTGAACGCCAAGGGCATGCCCAACGCGATCGCCGTCCTGGCCGCCGCCGACCGCGGCACCATGTTCGACCCGTCCGCCGTCTTCTACATGGAGAAGCTGGTCACGGGCCCCGAGGCCGCCGACTTCGTCGACATCAACGCCCCCGTCTCGGTGAACATCCGCCGCGTCGCCAAGGCCAAGAACATGGCCGTCGAGGACGTCACCGTCGTCATCCTGGACCGCCCCCGCCACGAGGGCATCGTCAAGGAGATCCGCGAGACCGGCGCCCGGATCAAGTTCATCTCGGACGGCGACGTCGCGGGCTCGGTCATGGCGGTGCGCGAGGGCACCGGCGTGGACCTGCTCCTCGGCATCGGCGGCACCCCCGAGGGCATCATCTCGGCCTGCGCCATAAAGTGCCTCGGCGGCACGATCCAGGGCAAGCTGTGGCCGAAGGACGACGCCGAGCGCCAGCGCGCGCTGGACGCCGGCCACGACCTGGACCGCGTCCTGTTCACGAACGACCTGGTGTCCGGCGAGAACGTCTTCTTCGTCGCCACCGGCATCACGGACGGCGAGCTGCTGCGCGGCGTCCACTACCGCTCGGAGACCGCGACCACGTCCTCGCTGGTCATGCGCTCGAAGTCGGGCACGATCCGGCAGATCGACTCGACGCACCGCCTGGCGAAGCTGCGCGCGTACAGCGCGATCGACTTCGACCGGGCCCAGTAGCCTCCGGGACGGCAGCGCGAGAGGGGCGGTCACCGTGTGCGGCGGTGACCGCCCCTCTGCCGTGTCCACGCACTCCGTACGTACGGGCCGGGCTAGCCCGCGGCGGCTATGGTTTCCGGCCCCGGCGCCTGGCGCAGTTCGGCCGAGCGGCGCCGCATCCGCGCCAGGACCACCCGGCGCTCGGCGGCGGTGAGGCCGCCCCAGACTCCGTACGGCTCGGGCTGGAGCAGCGCGTGCTCGCGGCAGGCGACCATGACCGGGCAGCGGGCGCAGACGCGCTTGGCGGCTTCCTCGCGGGAGAGCCGGGCCGCCGTGGGTTCTTTGGAGGGGGCGAAGAACAGGCCCGCCTCGTCGCGGCGGCACACCGCCTCCGCGTGCCATGGGCCGTCCTCAGCCGTCACCGGCACCCGCGGCTTCGGCACGACGGCAACCTTCAGGGACTGATGCGGCGGATGCGGCACGGTCTACTCCTGACGACGGGTACGCGAGCGAGAGACGATGCACCTGTCCCTACCCGCTGTGCGCGCCCCTATGCACTGGGTGCCGGCGCCCGGCGGGTGTTCGTCCGAAACGCGACCCCCCGCGACGGGCGGTTCCCAGCCGCGTCAGCTGCGCCTGCCGGGGCGGCCGGGTCCGCCGGGTCAGCCGGGTCAGCCGGGCCGGCCGGGTCAGCCGGGCCGTCTCCGCATCAGCCGTCGAGGCGCTTGCGCATCCGGTTCGCCAGATCGACCAGCCGGGCGCCGGGCCTGGGCCGCGCCTCGATGTTGCCCAGCAGGGCGAAGCCGCGGATGATCACGACCGGGGCCTGCGGGTCGGTCGCCCCGCGGCCCACGCCGCGCACCTCGAAGTTGCCGAGGACCCCGCTTCCGTAGCCGCGCAGCGTGACGTTCTCCGGCACGAGGACCTCGACGTTCCCCAGCACACAGGTCACGTTGATCTCGGTGACCTGCTGCTCGAAGACCGCCTGGGTGAGGTCGATGGTGATGTCGCCCATGACCGAGACCGCGCGGGTGAGCGCGCCCGGCCGCCAGCGGCCCTTGCGCGCGGAGCTGCTGCACACGGCGACGACCGTCTCGGTGTAGCCGGCCGCCGCGGTGCGGGCGGCGTACGCGGGCGGGGTTGAGGTGTGGCCGGCGCCCGGCGCGGGGAGGTCTCGTACGAGCACGTCCAGCTCGCCCACCGTCTTGACGGCGTACAGCGAGTCCAGGCGCTCGGCGTGCTCCTCGGCGGTCAGCCGGCCCTCGGCGAGGGCGTCGGCGAGGATCTGCGCGATCCGGTCCCGGTCGGCGTCGGAGGCGCGCAGTCCGCCCGCCGCGGGGGCGGGAGCCGGCGCGGGCGAAGGCGCGGGGGCGGGGTCGGCGGGGTGCTTTTCCAGGTCCACGCGACCAGCATAGCGAGACACGATAGATCGCGATACTACCGAGTGAGCCTTACCTCACAGACACGGGCACGCCGGGAGGTTCTACGCTGGTGGACTGCGCTGCCAATTGGTCGCCAGCGCTGTCTGCCGAGTGAGGAATGACTGCCGTCATGCCAGAATTTGCGTACACCGACCTGCTGCCCCTGGGCGAGGACACCACCCCCTACCGGCTGGTGACCGCCGAGGGCGTGTCCACCTTCGAGGCGGATGGCCGTACGTTCCTCAAGGTCGAGCCGGAGGCGCTGCGCAAGCTCGCCGAAGAGGCCATCCACGACATCCAGCACTTCCTGCGCCCCGCGCACCTCGCGCAGCTGCGCCGCATCATCGACGACCCCGAGGCCTCCTCGAACGACAAGTTCGTGGCGCTGGACCTCCTCAAGAACGCGAACATCGCGGCGGCCGGCGTCCTGCCGATGTGCCAGGACACGGGCACGGCGATCGTGATGGGCAAGCGCGGCCAGAACGTCCTCACCCAGGGCGGCGACGAGGCGGCGCTCTCCCGCGGCATCTACGACGCGTACACCCGCCTGAACCTGCGCTACTCGCAGATGGCCCCGCTCACCATGTGGGAGGAGAAGAACACCGGCTCGAACCTGCCCGCGCAGATCGAGCTGTACGCGACCGACGGCGGCGCGTACAAGTTCCTCTTCATGGCCAAGGGCGGCGGCTCGGCCAACAAGTCCTTCCTCTACCAGGAGACCAAGGCAGTCCTCAACGAGGCCTCCATGATGAAGTTCCTGGAGGAGAAGATCCGCTCGCTCGGTACGGCGGCCTGCCCGCCCTACCACCTCGCGATCGTGGTCGGCGGCACCTCCGCCGAGCACGCGCTGAAGACCGCGAAGTACGCCTCGGCGCACTACCTGGACGAGCTGCCGCGCGAGGGCTCCGCCCTGGGCCACGGCTTCCGCGACGAGGCCCTCGAACAGCAGGTCTTCGAACTCACGCAGAAGATCGGCATCGGCGCGCAGTTCGGCGGCAAGTACTTCTGCCACGACGTGCGCGTGGTCCGCCTCCCCCGCCACGGCGCCTCCCTCCCGGTCGCCATCGCCGTCTCCTGCTCGGCGGACCGCCAGGCGGTCGCGAAGATCACCGCCGAGGGCGTCTTCCTGGAGCAGCTGGAGCGCGACCCGGCGCGGTTCCTGCCGGACACCACGGACGAGCACCTCGCCGACTCCTCGGACGTCGTCTCCATCGACCTGAACCAGCCGATGGAGTCGATCCTCGCGACCCTCACCCAGCACCCGGTCAAGACCCGCCTGTCCCTGACCGGTCCGCTGGTCGTGGCGCGCGACATCGCGCACGCCAAGATCAAGGAGCTGCTGGACTCGGGCGCCGAGATGCCCCAGTACCTGAAGGACCACCCGGTCTACTACGCCGGCCCGGCGAAGACCCCCGAGGGCTACGCCTCGGGCTCCTTCGGCCCGACCACGGCCGGCCGGATGGACTCCTACGTCGAGCAGTTCCAGGCGGCCGGCGGCTCCAAGGTCATGCTGGCCAAGGGCAACCGCTCGCAGCAGGTGACGGACGCCTGCGGCACGCACGGCGGCTTCTACCTCGGCTCGATCGGCGGCCCGGCGGCACGCCTGGCCCAGGACTGCATCAAGAAGGTCGAGGTCCTGGAGTACGAGGAGCTCGGCATGGAGGCGGTCTGGAAGATCGAGGTCGAGGACTTCCCGGCCTTCATCGTGGTCGACGACAAGGGCAACGACTTCTTCCAGAACCCGGCCCCGGAGCCGACGTTCACCCACATCCCGGTCCGCGGCCCGGGTCTCGCCTGACCAGTCGCCGTACCGGGGCAGGGCTGCTGCCCCGGTACGGCGTCTATGGCGCCCCGGCGGAGAGGCCGGGCTCCGGGGACATGCCCGTCAGGTAGCGGGCCTCCGTCGGGGTGGCCCGCCAGCCCGACGCCCGCGCGGCGGCCACCTCGGCGATGGTCAGCCCGTACACCCGGCGCAGTAGCGCGATGGGCACCCCGTCCGGCCCGCCGACGGGCAGGTGGAACGTGCCCTCATCGGCGACGATGCGCTCCCGGATCCACGGCGGCGGCACGCCACGGCCGCGGTCACAGGCCTGGACGGCGTAGCGTGAACAGGAGAGCGTCGCCTCCCAGCGCAACGTGCCGTTCTCGATGGACTGCCAGGCCTCCTCGACGCATTCCTCGCAGGGTTCGCAGTGAAGGATTCCGTCCATCTGCTGTTCGACCATCCGGGCAGCATGCGGCATCGGTGCGTCCCCCGCATCCGGATAACGCAGGGGCGAGACGCACATGCCGTTCCGCGGCTGGGGCCTGTAGCGGCGACGGCCGAGGGCCTCTCCCCCGTTTGGGGGAGGGGCCCTCGCTCATATCCGCCGATCGGCAGATGGCTCACCGGCGGGCCCCGGCGAGGCTGTTCCCGTAACCGAACAGCCCACCTTCACCGGGAGTTCACGATGAACCGCAAGCGCACCCTTGTCCTCGCCGGAGCCGCGGCCGCCCTGGTGGCGACCTTGATCGGCGCGGCCCCCGCCCCGGCGGCCCCGGCCGCGGCCGCCCCGAAGCTCGCCTCGGTGCACGGGGGAGGCACCGTGGTCTTCCCCTACGCCCCCAAGGAGGACGACATCCGCTTCACGGTCGACGCCGTATCGGCACCGTGGAGCAGGCCCTTCCCGGCCAAGGGCCTGGAGCAGGGCCTGCCGACCGACGCGCGCGGCCGGGTGACCGTCTACCACCACATGCCGGCGTCGAACTTCACCGGCGTGGCCGAGGCGGAGGTCGACTGCATGGTCACGGGCGGCAAGACGGCCACGATCACCGCGGTGGTCAAGAGCTCGAACGTCGGCTGGGAGGGCAAGCGGATCGGCATCAGCGTCCAGGACGGCGAACGCGGCGGTCCGGACCGTGTCGGCTTCTCCTGGGCCATCGCCAACGTCGACGTGAAGCCCGACGGCTCGGTCGCCGAGCCGGTCGTGGGCACCTGCATGGCCCCGGCTCCCTTCACCGAGGTCACGAAGGGCGGCTTCAAGGTCACCCCGGCCCCCCTTGCCCCGCGTCCGTAGCCGGGCCGGCCGGGGACGGGGCCGGGGAGGGGACGGCGCAGCCAGGGCCCGCCCCGCCAAGCCCCCGGCAGGGCCCCGGCACGGTTAACGTCGGCGACGCAGGCCCGCGCCTGTTCGTTCACCACGGATTGCGAGGATGTCCGCATGACGCAGACGCAGCCCCCCACCGCCCGCGCCGTGCGCGTGGTCGCCCACCGCGGAGCCTCCCACGAGCACCCCGAGCACACCCTCGCCGCGTACCGGCAGGCCATCGAAGACGGGGCCGACGCGCTCGAGTGCGACGTACGGCTGACCGCCGACCGGAAGCTGGTCTGTGTGCACGACCGGCGCGTCGAGCGGACCTCCGACGGGCGGGGCGTGGTCTCCGAGATGACCTACGAGGAGCTGCGCGCGCTCGACTTCGGGGCGTGGAAGGGGGCCGTGCACGCCGGGGCCGGGGTGCTGCTGTTCGAGGACCTGCTCAAGGAGGCGCTCGCGGCGCCGTACCCGGTCGGGCTCGCGGTCGAGACCAAGCACCCGTCCCGCGCGGGCGGCCGGCTGGAGGCCGAACTGGTGCGGAGGCTCGGGGAGTACGGGCTCGCGGACGGGGCTTCGGGCCGCGTCGAGGTGATGAGCTTCTCGCGGAACGCACTGACGCGGATGCACCGGCTCGCGCCCGGCCTGCCCGCCGTGTTCCTCATCGAGCGCGCGCTCCGCCCGGTGCGGCCCCCGTACGCGACCCATGCGGGCCCGGGCATCGAGCTCGTACGCCGCGACCCGGGCCTGGTGGCCCGGCTGAGGGCCAAGGGGCTGTCCGTGCGGGTGTGGACCGTGGACGAGGTGGAGGACGTCGAGTTGTGCGTACGGCTCGGCGTGGACACGATCATCACCAACCGGCCGCGGGACGTGCGCAAGCTGCTCGACGACATGTAGGCACCCGGCCGGGGTGCGCCGGCCGGGTGTGGGGGGTCGGAAGGGGATCGGGGCGGTTACGCGAAGCGCTGCGACGCCGAGCCGTTGCAGGCCTGCAGCCTCAGCGGCTCACGGGCGGCGGCGACCGTCAGGCACATGCCCGGCGCGGCCGCGGGCCGCACGGTGGCTCCGTCGCGGACGAACCGCTGGTTCGCGCCGCCGTGGCAGTTCCAGAGGACCAGGCCGGTGCCGGCGCCGTAGTTGGCGCCCGGGGCGTCGAGGCAGCGGTCCTGGGTCAGTTCGATGTGGACGGACGTGCGGGCGGTGTCGTACCACCAGCCCTGGTTGCGGCCGCCGTGGCAGTCCCAGCCCAGGATCGCCGTCCCGTTGGCGCTGGAACCGCCGTTGGAGTCGAGGCAGGTGCCGTTCGCCTCGTTCTTCAGGGGCTTGAACCTGTCGTCCCAGGCCCCGGCCTGGAGGACGGGGGTGCCGGTGCTCGCCGGGTCGGCGCAGGATGCCTCGCGCAGGCCGGAGGTGTAGAGCTGGGTCAGGCAGGACGCGAACGCGCCGTGGCCCCGGTAGTTGGGGTGGAAGGACTGGCGGGCGGTGTTCTCGTCCCACGGGAAGTGGTCCGCGAGGTCCAGGTAGAGCCCGCGGGCCCAGGCGTCCTCCATGCACACCTCGTGGCCGTGGAAGAGCCGCGAGTTGTCGAGGTACACGGCACCGGAGTTGCGCGCCGCGTCCCGCATGCCCTTCTCGAAGGTGGGCACCGCGTAGTTGCGGCCCCAGGTGGCGTCGGAGTCGTAGCCGGCGCAGCCTCCGGGGAGCTTGCCGGGGAAGTTCGGATTGTCGTAGAAGTCGGGGCCGATGGGGCTGGGATAGCCCATGACGACCAGTTTGTAGTCGGTGTCCGCGTAGCCGGCGTCGCGCATGACCGTCTTGAGGTCGGCGACCGTGGCCTCGACCTTGGGCTTCAGGCCGTCGACGCGCGCCTGCCAGCCGGGCGCGTACTTGGGCTCGCAGGTGCCCTGGCTGAGCACCCAGCGGGTGACGCAGTCGGTCATGACCGGGCCGAACTGCAGGTCGTCGTTGGCCCCGGCGACCAGAAGCACCATCTTGATCTTCGTGTTGCGGGCCTTGATGGCGAGGCTGTCGCTCTGCACCAGTTCGTCGGCGTACTGCTTGCTGCCGCCGATCCTGATGTTGCCGGTGTACCCGCCGGAGCAGGCGACGTTGAAGGTGAGGTCGGCCGGTATGCCGGTGCGGTGGATCGCCGCGTCGGGCGAGCGGTGGCACTGGTTGGACGGGGTGTTGGTCGCGGGGTCGTAGGTGCCGACGCCCTCGCCCGAGATCTCGCTGTCGCCCAGCGAGATCAGGCCGGTCTTGCGCTCGCCGAGCGGGCGGATGGCCGGGTCGCCGTAGATCTTGGTGGCCTCCGCCGCGCGGATCGCCTCCAGCTCGGGCGGCAGGGGGGTCACGGCCCCTGCCGCCGCTGCCGTGGGCACCGCCGCCTGGGCCGTGGGGGTGACGGCGGTGACGCCCCCGAGGGCGGCCGCCGCCGCCGCGAGGGCGGCGAGGGTAGATCTGAGCCTGGGTTTCCTGTGTGCACGTGTCATGAACGCCTCCCCGAGTGCCGGTGTTACCCCCGGTATTTACTGGCCAGTAGGGGAGTTGGGAACACTTCGAACAAGACAATTGCTCAACTTTTAGAGGAGGCCACGAAAATGACCGATCACCAGCAGGCCGAAGAGTTCCGCATCGAGCACGACTCCATGGGCGGCGTACGGGTGCCCGCCCACGCCAAATGGCGCGCTCAGACCCAGCGCGCGGTGGAGAACTTCCCCCTCTCCGGACAGCGGCTGGAGCGCGCCCACATCGAGGCGCTCGCCCGCGTCAAGGCCGCGGCCGCCCTGGTCAACGCGCGCCTCGGCGTCGTGGAGCAGGATGTCGCGGAGGCCATCCGGTCCGCCGCCGCCGAGGTCGCCGAGGGCCGCTGGGACGACCACTTCCCCATCGACGTCTTCCAGACCGGCTCGGGCACCTCGTCGAACATGAACACCAACGAGGTGATCGCCACCCTGGCCACCGAGCGGCTGGGCCGGGAGGTCCACCCCAACGACCACGTCAACGCCTCGCAGAGCTCCAACGACGTCTTCCCCTCGTCCCTCCACATCGCCGCCACCGCCGCCGTCACCCGCGACCTGGTCCCCGCCCTGGAGCACCTCGCCGCCGCGCTGGAGCGCAAGGCGGCCGAGTTCGCACAGGTCGTCAAGGCCGGGCGGACGCACCTGATGGACGCCACACCGGTCACCCTGGGCCAGGAGTTCGGCGGGTACGCCGCCCAGGTCCGCTACGGCGTCGAGCGGCTGCGCGCCGCCCTGCCGCGGCTGGCCGAGCTGCCGCTGGGCGGCACCGCGGTGGGCACCGGCATCAACACCCCGCCCGGGTTCTCCGCCGCCGTGATCGCCGAGGTGGCCGCGGACACCGGGCTGCCGCTCACCGAGGCGCGCGACCACTTCGAGGCCCAGGGGGCGCGGGACGCGCTGGTGGAGACCTCGGGGATGCTCCGTACGATCGCCGTCTCCCTCACCAAGATCTGCAACGATCTGCGCTGGATGGCCTCCGGCCCGCGCACCGGATTGGCCGAAATCAATCTCCCGGATCTCCAGCCGGGGTCCTCGATCATGCCCGGGAAGGTCAATCCGGTCGTTCCGGAGGCCGTCCTGATGGTCGCCGCACAGGTGATGGGGAACGACGCGACCGTCGCGGTGGCGGGCGCGGCCGGCAACTTCGAGCTCAATGTGATGCTGCCGGTGATGGCCCGCAACCTCCTCGAATCGGTGCGTCTGCTCGCCAACGCGAGCCGCCTGCTGGCCGACCGCACGGTGGACGGGATCACCGCCAACGCCGAGCGGGCCAGGGAGTACGCCGAATCCTCGCCCTCCGTGGTGACCCCGCTGAACCGGTACATCGGCTACGAGGAAGCGGCCAAGGTCGTCAAGAAGTCCCTCGCCGAACGGAAGACGATCAGGGAGGTCGTCCTCGAGTCCGGCTACGTCGATCGCGGCGCGCTCACCCTGGAGCAACTGGACGAGGCCCTGGACGTCCTGCGCATGACGCACCCCTGAGCGGCCGCGCCACAGGGTCCGAATCCGGTCGTTTACCGTCCCCGACCCCCTCGGTGACCTGCACCGCAGCATCCGCGGCGGCGCCCGCCCTAAGATCTGCGCATGACAGGGACCTCCAGGCCTGCGGGCGGCGCCGCGCGCACGCGTGCGCAGGGCACGCACTGGGCGCCCGGGGAGCAGATCCTCTGGCGCTACCGCGACCACGCCCCCGGGCTGAAGGGCCAGGTGCACATCTGCCGCCCCGTGACGGTGGTGCAGGACACCGAGGAACTGCTCGCCGTCTGGATGGCCCCCGGCACCCAGTGCGTCAAACCGGTGCTCGCCGACGGCACCCCCGTCCACGAGGAGCCCCTCGCCACCCGCTACACCGCGCCGCGGACCACCGTGCGCTCGCGCTGGTTCGGTGCGGGCGTGCTGAAGCTGGCGCGTCCCGGGGACCCGTGGTCGGTGTGGCTGTTCTGGGAGCACGGCTGGCAGTTCAAGAACTGGTACGTGAACCTGGAGGAGCCCCGGTCGCGCTGGTCCGGCGGCGTCGACTCCGTGGACCACTACCTCGACATCTCCGTCTACCCGGACCGCACCTGGAAGTGGCGGGACGAGGACGAGTTCGCCCAGGCGCAGCGCTCCGGGCTGATGGGGCCGCAGGAGGCGGACCGGGTGCGGGAGGCCGGCCGGGCGGCGGTCCGGGTCATCACGCAATGGGGTGCGCCGTTCCGCGACGGCTGGGAGAACTGGCGGCCGGATCCGGCCTGGACGGTTCCGGAACTGCCGGAGGACTGGGACCGCACCCCGGCTCATATGACCTCATGAGACCCTTGATGCGCCCCTGGGGTGCAAACGTAGGATCGTCCTCCGCAAGGTTGCGCGCGCCGGGCGGCGCGATGAGACCCTGTGTGCGCAAGTGTCGTGCCGTACGCGGGATTTGACCGGAGGTCGACGCAGGGCGAGAGGTAACGGGGGAGACGCGGAATCGCGGGGTGATGGTGCCCCGGCCGCTGAGCGGGTATACCGCGACTGACCGAGTTGAGTGCAGCGCACATCGAGCGCAAACGGACGGAATTCCACGCGTGACGGAGTACCCCACCTCTCAGGAGGGCCCGCAGCCCGTCGCCTCCGGCGGAGGTACGGACGAGTCCGGCCACGGCAAGGCGCCCATCGCCGCCGCCGAGGCCGTACGCACGCATGCCGCAGGCGCTGGCACCGGTCCCGCGGAGGGGCCGGGCGGCACGGCCCCGGCGGCCCCCGGCACCCGCGCGGCCCGCTCCGCGGCGGGCCCCACCCCCGGACTCCCCCGGCCCCGCGGCCAGGCCGGGGCCGGGGCCGCGGCCGCCCCGGCCGACGTGCCGGCCGCCGCCGCGGGACCCGGCGAGGGCCAGGGCAGCGCCCGCGTCCGGGACGGCGCGGCCGCCCTCAACGCGGCGGCCGGCACCGGGCTCGGCGGCCCCTCCGAGCCGCCCCGCCCGCGCGAGGCCACGCCCGTCGACGCGGTCGGCGCCGCGCCCGGTGCGGACGCGACCGCCGGGCAGGACCTCGCGTACCGCGCCGGAGGGGAGCTGCTCGGCGGCGGCGCGGCCCTGATGGCGGTCGGGGCCGGAGAGGCCGGCGCCGCGCGCCGCGAAGGGGACCGGCTGCGCTTCGTCGGCGCCGCCACCCGGCGGATCGCCCGCGGCATCGACCTCGACGAGATCGTGCTCGGCCTGTGCCGGGCCACCGTGCCGACGTTCTCGGACGCCATCCTCGTGTACCTGCGCGACCCGCTGCCGGTCGGGGACGAACGCCCCGTCGGCCCGGTCGTTTTAAGGCTGCGCCGCACCGACCGGCTCCGGCCGATCGACGATCTCACCGACGCCGCCTCGGGCGGCACCATCGGCGCGGGCCCGGACCTCGCCGGGGCCGCGGGGGCCGCCGGCGAACTCGACTTCAGCCAGCTGCCGCTGCTCGGCCCGCAGGGTGACCTGCCCGCGGCGGAGCTGTGCGAGATCCGCTCCGGCGGCGCGCTCGCCGAGGTGCTGCGCGGGGTACGGCCCGTCTTCGGGTCCTCCGCGGCCGCCAAGGCCGCCCTGCCCGAGCTGCTGGGCGTGGACCATCCGCTGCCGCGCGGCAACCGGGCCGTGCTGGCGCCGCTGCGCGGGCGCCGCCGGGTGATCGGCGCCGCCGTGTTCCTGCGCAGCCCCGAGCGGCCCGCCTTCGAGCAGAACGACCTGCTGGTCGCCGCCCAGTTGGCCACCCACACCGCGCTCGGCATCGACAAGGCGGTCCTGTACGGCCGCGAGGCGTACATCGCCGACGAGCTGCAGCGCACCATGCTGCCCGACAGCCTGCCCCAGCCCACCGGGGTGCGGCTCGCCTCGCGCTACCTGCCCGCCGCGGAGACGGCCCGCGTCGGCGGCGACTGGTACGACGCCATACCGCTGCCCGGCAGCCGGGTGGCCCTCGTCGTCGGCGACGTCATGGGCCACTCCATGACCTCCGCCGCGATCATGGGCCAGCTCCGCACCACCGCGCAGACCCTGGCGCAGCTGGACCTGCCGCCCGCCGAGGTACTGCACCACCTGGACGAGCAGGCCCAGCGCCTCGGCTCGGACCGGATGGCCACCTGCCTGTACGCCGTCTACGATCCCGTCTCGCACCGGATCACCATCGCCAACGCCGGTCATCCGCCGCCGGTCCTGCTGCACCTCGGCGGCCGCGCGGAGGTGCTGCGCGTCCCCCCGGGCGCCCCGATCGGCGTCGGCGGCGTGGACTTCGAGGCCGTGGAGCTGGACGCGCCCGCGGGGGCCACCCTGCTGCTGTACACCGACGGGCTGGTGGAATCCCGGCTGCGGGACGTGTGGACCGGCATCGAGCAGCTCCGGGAGCGCCTGGCGACCACCGCGCAGCTCACCGGCCTGGACCACCCGCCGCCGCTCGAGGCGCTGTGCGACGACGTGCTGGACATGCTCGGCCCGGGCGACCGGGACGACGACATCGCGCTGCTCGCGGCCCGCTTCGACGGGATCGCGCCCAGTGACGTGGCGTACTGGTTCCTGGACCCGGAGGAGACCGCTCCGGGCCGCGCCCGCCGGTTCGCCCGCCGCGCCCTGACCCGGTGGGGCCTGGAGGAGCTCCAGGACTCGCTGGAGCTGCTGGTCAGCGAGGTCGTCACCAATGCCGTCCGGTACGCGGAGCGGCCCGTGACCCTGCGCCTGCTGCGTACGGACGTACTGCGCTGCGAGGTGGGCGACGACTCCCCGCAGCTGCCGCGCCAGCGCCGGGCCCGGGACACCGACGAGGGCGGCCGCGGCCTGTTCCTGGTGAACCGGATGGCCCGCCGCTGGGGCGCCACCCGGCTGAGCAGCGGCAAGGTGGTCTGGTTCGAGCTGCCGCTGCCGGCGGCCCACGAACGGCGTTGAACGAGGGCACCGGAAAAGACCGCCGCCCCGCAGCCTGAAGGCTGCGGGGCGGCGGTGTGTGTCGGCCGGGGTTCAGTGCCCCTGCGTCTGAGGGAACAGCGGCGGGTCCGGCGGCTTCGGGCCGCCGGTCTTGGTCGCCGTCGGCGTCGGGGTGCCCGTCGGAGTCGGCGACTTCGTCGGGGTGTTGCTCGGCGTCGGGGTCGGCGTCGGGGTCGGCGAGGTCTGCGGCGGGGCGCTGCTGGTCGGCGGCTGGCTGGAGGGGCTCTGCGAGGCCGACGGGGAGGGGCTGCGGGACGGCGCCTGCGTGGCACCCATCTCGGCCTCGGACACGTCGAACTCGCTCGTCTTCACGCCCTTGAGCGCGGCGAGGGTGTACGCCTTCCAGATCTCGGCGGGGAAGCTGGAACCGCCCGCGCGGCCACCGCCGGCGGTGCCGGTGAGGGTGACCTGCTTGTGGGTGGTGGGGTCCTCGCCGAACATCGCGACCACGGTGACCAGTTCGGGCGTGTAGCCGGTGAACCAGCCGGCCACGTTGGACTCGGTGGTACCGGTCTTGCCGGCGGCCTCGTAGGCGCTGCTCTTGACCTTGTTGCCGGAGCCGTCGTTGACCACGCCGGTGAGCACCTTGGTGACGGTGTCGGCGGTCTGACGGCTGATGGCCTGGCTGCCGACGGCCTGGCGGGGAGTGAACTCGCCGTCCTTGTGCTCGGCGCTCTTGATGATGGTCGGGGTGACCTTCTTGCCGTGGTTGCCGAGGGTCGCGTAGACGCCCGCCATCTCCAGCGTGTTGGCGCTCATGGTGCCGAGGGACATGGCCGGCTTGTCCTCTTCCCAGCCGTCGCGGTCCTTCATGCCCATGGCGAGGGCGGTCTTCTTCACGTCGGGCGGGCCGACGTCCACGATCATCTGCGCGTAGACGGAGTTGACCGAGAAGTTGGTCGCGTCCTGGACGGTGATCTCCTTGCCGAAGTCCTTGTCGTCCTGGTTCTGCGGGTTGAACGGGATCTTGCTGCCGACGACCGGGCGCTTGCTGGTGCCGTCGTAGAGCGCGTTCGGGGTGATCGGCTTGCCGTCCTGGGTCTTGGCGTTGTTCTCCAGGGCGGAGGCGAGCACGATCGGCTTGAAGGTCGAGCCGGGCTGGTAGTCGCTGCGCAGGGCGTTGCTCGCGGACTTCTCCGCCAGGCCCTGGCCGCCGTACATGGCGACGATGGCGCCGGTCTTCGGGTCCACCGAGGTGGCTCCCGCCTGGACGCTCTGGTCCTGGGGGCGGTTCTTGGTGTCCTTGCGGTCGAGCTTGGACTCCAGCTCGTCCTGGACCGCGGTCTCCAGCGCCGCCTGCTTCTTCGGGTCGATGTTGAGCACGATGTTCCAGCCGCCGGCCGCGATCTGGGCGTCGGGGATGTTCTGCTCGTTCATCTCGTCGTTGGCCGCCTGGATCAGGTAGCCCTTCTGGCCCTCCATGCCCGGCATGGGCTTGGGCTTGATCGGCGGCGGCAGGGTCATGGTCTTGCGCTTGGCCTCGTCCAGCTTGCCCATCTCGACCATGTTGTCGAGGACGGCGTTGAAGCGGATGTTGACCAGCCGCGTGCCGTTGGGGCCGGCCGTCGCCAGGTCGTACTGGCTGGGGGCCTGGATGACGGCGGCGAGGTACGCGCCCTGCTCCAGCGTCAGCTTGTCCGCGTCGACCCCGTAGAAGGCCTGGGCCGCGGCCTGGATGCCGTACGCGTTGCGACCGTAGAAGTTGGTGTTCAGGTAGCCGGCGAGGATGTCGTCCTTCTCCATGCGCCGGTCGACCTTGAGGGAGATCACCAGCTCCCGGAGCTTGCGCGTCGCCGACTGGTCCTGCGTCAAGTAGTAGTTCTTGACGTACTGCTGAGTGATCGTCGAACCGCCGGCCTTGCCCTTGCCGGTGACGGTGTTGAACAGGCCGCGGGCCACGCCCATCACGTCGATGCCGCGGTCCTGGTAGAAGGACTTGTTCTCGATGGCGATGAACGCGGTGCGGACGTCCTCGGGGATCTTGTCGATCGGGACGATCTCGCGGTTCATCTTGCCGGTGCGGGCCATGATCGAGCCGTCGGCGTACCGGTAGGTGTTGCTCTGGAGCGTGGCCTGCTTGTTCGGGTCGGTGGGCTCGTTCACCGAGAAGTAGAGGACGACCGCCGCGGCCATGAGGAGCAGGATCAGCCCGAGGAACGTCCCGAGGATCTTCTTCCAGGTGAAGAAGCGACGTATGCCGGTGCGTTTGCCTGCGCTCCCCTTGCCCTTGGCGCCCTTGGCACGTCCGCTCGGCGCCCGCCGCGCACCGCGCTGCTGCTGCGCCTTACGCGCTTCTGCTCGGCCCATCGCTCCCGCTCCGCTCGATAACCCCCCGACGTCAGCTCAGAAAGCTAACACCGCAGGCTGTGACAAAGGTTGGCCAACCATGACCAATACCGGTCAATTCGGACGTGAGAATCAGCACCCACACCACAGGAACCGACGCACACGATGCCCCAAGGGTTGCCGTAGGCGAAAAAAGTGATATCACTTTGCTAAGCAGCTCGACCGGCTGCGACCACGAGAAACGGGGCAAACCATGACGAACGACGTCTCCACGCCGCAGGGCGTACGGGAATTCACCGCGCGCAGCGTGGGCGGCGGCCTGGCCCTGCTGCTCGGGCTGGCGGGTGTCGCCGCCGGGGCGGGCCTGATCACGGCCGGCGCGGTGATGGCGGCCGTCGCCGCCAAGGTCGCGCTGATCGCGGCCGGTGTGCTGCTGGCCCTGGCCGCGCTCATCGCGATGAGCGGTCTCAACACGATCGCGCCGGGCGAGGCCCGGGTGGTCCAGCTGTTCGGCCGCTACCGGGGGACGATCCGCACGGACGGCCTGCGCTGGGTCAACCCGCTGACCTCCCGGGAGAAGATCTCCACGCGAGTGCGCAACCACGAGACGGCCGTCCTGAAGGTCAACGACGCGTACGGCAACCCCATCGAGCTGGCCGCGGTCGTGGTGTGGCGGGTCGAGGACACCGCGCGGGCCACCTTCGAGGTCGAGGACTTCACGGAGTTCGTCGAGACCCAGACCGAGGCGGCCGTCCGGCACATCGCGATCGAGTACCCGTACGACGCGCACGAGGAGGGCGGCCTGTCGCTGCGCGGGAACGCCGAGGAGATCACCGAGAAGCTGGCCGCCGAGCTGCACGCCCGGGTGGACGCGGCCGGGGTGGCCATCATCGAGTCCCGCTTCACGCATCTCGCGTACGCTCCGGAGATCGCCTCCGCGATGCTCCAGCGCCAGCAGGCGGGCGCGGTCGTGGCGGCCCGCAAGCAGATCGTGGAGGGTGCGGTGGGCATGGTCGAACTGGCCCTGACCCGCCTGGCCGAGGAGGAGATCGTGGACCTGGACCCGGAGCGCAAGGCCGCCATGGTCTCGAACCTGATGGTGGTCCTGTGCGGTGACCGCGCGGCGCAGCCCGTGGTCAACGCGGGCACCCTCTACCAGTGACCCCGGCCGAGGAGGGGGGCCGGGCGGGGCGGCAGCCGCGCAAGCAGGTGCTGCTGCGGCTGGACCCGCTGGTGTACGACGCCTTGGCGCGGTGGGCGGGCGAGGAGTTGCGCAGCGCGAACGCCCAGATCGAGTTCCTGCTGCGGCGGGCCCTCGCGGAATCCGGCCGCCTCCCCTCCGGCCCCGGGCCGATCCCCCGACGGGGCCGCCCCCCGAAGTCCGCGGACTGACCCCGTGCGCCGCCGCCGACCCAGGCGGCGGCGCTCTCTGCACACCGGGTATACACACGAGGTATACACCCGGTGTACAGTCGTCGGCATGTCCATCGGTCACACACTCCTCGGCCTCCTCGAGGCCGGCCCCCGCCACGGCTACGACCTCAAGCGCGCCTTCGACGAGAAGTTCGGCCACGACCGCCCCCTGGCCTACGGGCAGGTCTACTCGACCATGTCCCGCCTCCTGAAGAACGGCCTCGTCGAGGTCGACGGCATCGAGAGCGGCGGCGGCCCCGACCGCAAGCGGTACGCCATCACCGACGCCGGCATCACCGATGTCGAGACCTGGCTCTCCCAGCCCGAGAAGCCCGAGCCGTACCTCCACTCGACCCTGTACACCAAGGTCGTCCTCGCCCTGCTCACCGGCCGCAGCCCGGCCGGGATGCTGGACACCCAGCGCGCCGAACACCTGCGCCTCATGCGCATCCTGACGCAGCGCAAGCGCAAGGGCGATCTCGCCGACCAGCTCGTCTGCGACCACGCCCTGTTCCACCTGGAGGCCGACCTGCGGTGGCTGGAGCTCACCGCCGCCCGCCTCGACCAGCTCGCCCAGGAGGTACGCCGATGACCCCGGCCGGTTCCCTGCTCGCCGCCACCGGCCTCCGCAAGGCGTACGGGCCCACCCGCGCCCTCGACGGCGCCGAGTTCTCCATCCACGCCGGCGAGATCGTCGCCGTCATGGGCCCCTCCGGCTCCGGGAAGTCCACCCTGCTGCACTGCCTCGCCGGGATCGTCCCGCCCGACTCCGGCAGCATCACCTACGCGGGCCGCGAACTGTCCGCCATGAACGACGCCGAGCGCAGCGCCCTGCGCCGCGGCGACTTCGGCTTCGTGTTCCAGTTCGGGCAGCTCGTACCGGAGTTGACCTGCGTCGAGAACGTCGCCCTGCCGCTGCGCCTCACCGGCGTGAAGCGCAAGGACGCCGAACGCACGGCCCGGGACTGGATGGAGCGGCTCCAGGTGGAGGACCTGACCGGCAAGCGGCCCGGGGAGATATCCGGCGGCCAGGGCCAGCGCGTGGCCGTCGCCCGCGCCCTGGTCACCCGACCGCGGGTGATCTTCGCCGACGAGCCGACCGGCGCCCTCGACTCCCTCAACGGCGAACTGGTGATGCAGTTGCTCACCGAGGCCGCTCGGTCCGCCAACGCCGCCGTCGTGCTGGTCACGCACGAGACCCGCGTGGCCGCCTACTCCGACCGCGAGATCGTCGTACGGGACGGCGCGTCCCACGACATGGAGCGGATCGTATGAGCGCGCTCCGGACGTGGTCCCGCGACCTCGCCATGGGCGCCCGGTTCGCCTTCGCCGGCGGCCGCGAGGGCTGGACCCGCACGCTGCTCACCGGCATGGGCGTCGGCCTCGGCGTCGCGCTGCTGCTCATCAGCACGGCGATACCCGGCGCGCTCGCCGCCCGCACCGAGCGCGGCGACGCCCGCTCCACCCTGGGCGCGCCGACGGCCGGGACGCCGGGCCGCGACACCCTGCTCATCGCCCGCGCCGGACAGACCTACCACCACCAGGACATCGAGGGCGTCCTGCTGTACGCCGAGGGCCCGGACGCCCCCGTACCGCCCGGGCTGAAGAAGATCCCGGGGCCCGGCGAGATGGTCGTCTCCCCCGCCCTGGACGACCTGATGAAGTCGCCGGACGGCCGACTGCTGCGCGAGCGCCTCGACGGCGACATCACCGGGGTCGTCGGCGACGCCGGACTGACCGGCCCCGGCGAACTCCTCTTCTACCTGGGCAGCGAGCAGCTCGCCGATCCGGCTTCGGCCACCGGCCACCACGACCGGGCCCAGCGCATCACCGGCTTCGCCCACGTGCCGGAGGAGCAGCCGCTCAGCCCGGTCCTGCTGCTCCTGGTCGTCCTCACCTTCGTCGCCCTGCTGCTGCCGGTGGCCGTGTTCATCGCCGCCGCCGTCCGCTTCGGCGGCGAGCGCCGCGACCGCCGGCTCGCGGCGCTGCGCCTGGTCGGCGCCGACGCCCGCATGGTCCGCCGGATCGCCGCGGGCGAGGCCCTGGCCGGGTCACTGGCCGGGCTCGTGCTGGGCACCGGCTTCTTCCTGATCGGGCGTCGGCTCGTCGGCGGCTTCACCTTCCAGCAGCGCAGCGTCTTCCCCGCCGACCTCGATCCCGAGGTGTGGCTGGCCGCCCTCGTCGCGGTCGCGGTGCCGGCCGCGGCCGTGGCCGTCACCCTGTTCGCGCTGCGCGGCGTGGTGATCGAGCCGCTGGGCGTCGTACGGACGGTCCGGCCGGGCAAGCGCCGCATCTGGTGGCGGCTGCTCCTGCCGCTGGCCGGACTGGGCCTGCTCGCACCGATGACGGGCCGCGGCAACGACGGCGGGAACTTCAACCAGTGGCAGGTCAGCGCCGGTGTGGTGCTGCTGCTGGTCGCCATCACGGTCCTGCTGCCCTGGGTGCTGGAACGGTTCGTCGGCAGGATGTCCGGCGGCCCGGTCTCCTGGCAGCTGGCCGTGCGCCGCCTCCAGGTCAACAGCGGCGGCGCCGCGCGCCTCGTCAACGGCATCGCCGTGGCGGTCGCGGGCGCCATCGCCCTGCAGATGCTGTTCGCGGGCGTCGAGGGCGACTACACCGACGAGACCGGACAGGACCCCTCGCGCGCCGCCGTCTCGATCCTGGTCGACCACGGCTCCACGGCCGGCGTGGAGCAGCTGGCGCAGCAGGTCGCCGCGTCCGACGGGATCCTCAAGGCGGTGCCGCTGCGCTCCGTCAGCGCCGCGCACAGCGTCCCCGAAGACAGCAAGATCATCAGCGTCACCGTCGGCAGCTGCGAGGCACTGCGCGAGGTGGCGGAGCTCGACTCCTGCAAGGACGGCGACGCCTTCCTCGCCACCGGCGCCCCCGCCGGCCAGGACGGCACGTACGGCGCCACGGCCGCCCCCGGCGACAGGCTGTTCGTCGGCAACGTGAGGGGCTACCGCGGCGAGGCCGGGCCGGTGGAGTGGACGGTGCCGGCCACCGCCCGCACGGTGGCCGGCCGCCCGGACCCGACCGGCGATCTGCGCTCGGGCCTGCTGGTGACCCCGTCCGCCGCGCCGAAGGACACCGGAGAATTCGGCTCGACCCAGATCTTCGTGCAGGCCGACGAGTCGGTGCCGGACGGCCTGGAGCGGGCCCGGACGGCCGCCTTCAAGGCGTCCCCGCTGTCGACCGCCATGACCCTCAGGGCCACGACGCCGGACGGCGGCTACTCGGCGATCCGCACCGGCCTGTTCTTCGGGGCGACCGCCGTGCTGATCCTCATCGGTTCGAGCCTGCTGGTCTCCCAGCTGGAGCAGCTGCGCGAACGCAAGAAGCTGCTGTCGGCACTGGTCGCCTTCGGCACCCAGCGCTCCACCCTGTGCCTGTCGGTGCTGTGGCAGACCGCCGTTCCGATCGGCCTGGGGCTGGGCCTGGCCACCGTGTTCGGGGTGGGGCTGGGCACCGTGCTGACACGGATGGCCGCGGCCCCGGTACGGATCGACTGGCTGTCGATCGCGGGCATGACCGGCATCGCCGCCGGCGTGGTCGCGCTGGTCACCGTACTGAGCCTGCCGGCCCTGCTGCGCCTGATGCGCCCGGACGGCCTGCGCACGGAGTAGTACGCCCACCAGCAGCAACGCCCGCTCCCCGCCGGTCGGTCCGTCAGTCGGTCGGCCACACCGGGAGCGGGCGTACGGCTTCCCGCAGCGCAGCCGCGATCGCCCGGAACTCCTCCTGGCGGGCCGTGCCCGTCCGCATGGCCAGGGCGATCCGCCGGGACGGCGCGGGCTCCGCGAAGTACCCGGTGGCCAGGTACTCGTTGCGGGTGGTTTCCAGCCGCAGCGCGGTACGCGGCAGCAGGGTCACGCCCAGCCCGCCGGCGACCAGCTGGACGAGCGTGGACAGCCCGGCGGCGGTCGTGGTGACGTCCGCCCCGGCGGTACGCCCGGCCTCGCGGCAGATGTCCAGGGCCTGGTCCCGCAGGCAGTGGCCCTCGTCCAGCAACAGCAGCTGCAGCCCGCGCAGTTCCTCGCGCGGGATGTCCTTGCGCCCGGCCAGCGGATGCTCCCTGGGCGCCAGCAGGACGAAGTCCTCGTCGAACACCGGCAGTTCGGTGACCCCGGGCACGCCCAGCGGGACCGCCAGGAGCAGCAGGTCGAGGCGGCCTCCGGCCAGCCCGTCCACCAGCGAGGCCGTCTGCTCCTCGTGGACCTGGAGGTCCATCCGCGGATAGCGCCGGTGGAACAGCCCGAGCACGGTGGGCAGCAGGTACGGCGCCACCGTGGGGATCACCCCGAGCCGCAGCGCCCCGGTGAAGGGCGCCCGTACCGCCTCGGCCTCCTCCAGCAGCCCGCCCATCGCCTCGAGCACCACCCGCGCCCGCGCCGCGATCCGCTCCCCCGCCGGGGAGAGCAGCACCTTGCGGGTGGTGCGCTCGAGCAACTGCACCCCCAGCGCCTCCTCCAGCGCGGACACCGCCCCGGACAGCGCGGGCTGGCTCATGCCGATGGCGGCAGCGGCGTCCCGGAAGTGCAGGTGCTCGGCGACGGCCGCGAAGGCCCGCAGCTGCGCCAGGGTCGGTTGCTTCGCTCCCCTATTACCCACGGCCACTGATAGGCACCTCCGATCACCGGACTCAAGTCTAGCTATTTCCGTAATCAATGCGGCTGTGTCAGCATGTGAGATCCGTCCAACCCCCTTGGAAAGCCCCCAAAAGGGTCACTTTCCTGTCTGCAAGGAGAGCACGTGCTCACTGTCGGTGACAAGTTCCCCACCTACGATCTGACCGCTTGCGTCTCGCTCGAGGCAGGCAGCGAGTTCGCCCAGATCGACCACAAGACCTATGAGGGCAAGTGGCGCGTGGTGTTCTTCTGGCCGAAGGACTTCACCTTCGTCTGCCCGACCGAGATCGCCGCCTTCGGCAAGCTCAACGAGGAGTTCCAGGACCGCGACGCGCAGATCCTCGGCGTCTCCGGCGACTCCGAGTTCGTCCACCACGCCTGGCGCAAGGACCACGCCGACCTGCGTGACCTGCCCTTCCCGATGCTGGCCGACTCGAAGCACGAGCTCATGCAGGCGTGCGGCGTCCAGGGCGAGGACGGCTTCGCCCAGCGCGCCGTCTTCATCGTCGACCAGAACAACGAGATCCAGTTCACGATGGTGACCGCCGGTTCCGTGGGCCGTAACCCCAAGGAGGTCCTGCGGGTCCTCGACGCCCTGCAGACCGACGAGCTGTGCCCCTGCAACTGGAACAAGGGCGAGGGCACCCTGGACGCCGGCGCGCTGCTGGCCGGTGAGTGACGGATGTCCCTCGACTCCCTCAAGTCCTCCATACCGGATTTCGCCAAGGACCTGAAGCTGAACCTCGGTTCGGTCATCGGCAACCAGGACAAGCTCTCGCAGCAGCAGCTGTGGGGCACCGTCCTGTCCTGCGCGATCGCCGCCCGCTCCCCGCGCGTCCTGCGTGAGCTGGAGCCGGAGGCGAAGGCGAACCTGTCGCCCGAGGCGTACACCGCCGCGAAGTCGGCTGCCGCGGTCATGGCGATGAACAACGTCTTCTACCGCACCCGGCACCTGCTCTCCGACGCGGAGTACGGCACGCTGCGCGCGGGTCTGCGGATGAACGTCATCGGCAACCCGGGCGTGGAGAAGGTCGACTTCGAGCTGTGGTCGCTCGCGGTCTCCGCGATCAACGGCTGCGGCCAGTGCCTGGACTCGCACGAGCAGGTCCTGCGCAAGGCCGGCGTCGACCGCGAGACCGTCCAGGAGGCCTTCAAGGTCGCCTCGGTGATCCAGGCCGTCGCGGTCACCCTCGACGCGGAAGCGGCGCTCGCCGCCGAGTAGGCACCCGTACGAGGACCCGTACGGCGACCCGTACGACCAGGGCCCCGCAGCCGTTCCCGGCCGCGGGGCCCTGCGCGTTCACTTCTTCAGCGCTTCCATGAGCGTGCGCATGTCCTCGATCATCGCCGCCCTGATCGCGTCCCCGTCGGTCTCGGCGTCCCCGTCCTCGCCCCACCACTGGGCGTTCAGGGTGAAGACCGCGCCGCCGTCGAGCACCTGGAGCTGCGGAGACCTGACCAGTCCGGAGACCAGCGCCCGCTCCCCGAGCCCGGGCACCTTCTCCGGGCGGACGGCCTCCAGCTCCATGAACGGACTGAGCACCGGCCCGTGGCCGAACTCCGGCTCCGGGTCGGTCTTCTTGTGCAGCTCGACCCGCACCTCCGCGAGGTAGGCGACCCGCCCCTCGGTCCGCGGCGTCGTGTACTGGCAGTACGACCAGTCCAGGGCGGGGCTTTCGCCCCGGCGCTCGGGGCCCCCCTCGAACTCCCCGACCATCGCGCCCAGCGCGGGCAGCCGCACACGGGTGCACAGGTCGTCGACGTGCCGGTAGGCGATCGGCGGCCCGGCGGCGGAGAAACGCTCCTGCACCGCCGTCGCGCCCGCCCACACCGCCGAGGCCAGTACCGCCCCGCCCAGCGCCCACAGCCAGGGGCGCGCGGCTCCCGGTCCGCGCGCCGCGGCCGGCTGCACCTCCTCGGCGGGCCGTTCGGACTCCCATTCCCCGTCGAGCTCAGGCTCGCTGATCATTCCCGGTCTCCCCCATGGCCGATCGCACCGCCGTCGCCCCGTGCGGGCCCGGACCCACCGCACCGTGCCCGAGGTGGAGTTGCTCGCGCGAGTACGCCCGCAGGTAGCCCACCGCGGTGTTGGTGACGGCCACCAGCGGTACGGCGACCACCGCTCCCCCGATGCCCGCGATCAGGCCGCCCGCGGCCACCGAGAGCACCACCGCGAGCGGGTGCACCCGTACCGCCCGGCCCAGGATGAAGGGCTGGAGCACGTGTCCCTCGATCTGCTGCACCGCCAGGACGACCAGCAGCACCATCAGAGCGCTGAACACCCCCTGGGTGACCAGCGCCACGACCACCGCGAGGGCCCCGGAGACCACTGCGCCGACGAGCGGGATGAAGGCGAAGAGGAAGATGAAGACGGCCAGCGGCACGGCCATCGGCACGTCGAGGAAGTAGATGCCCAGGCCGATGAAGATGGCGTCGATGAGCGCGACGAGGACGGTGCCCCGTACGTACGCGGTCAGCGTGCGCCAGGCGCGCGGACCGGCTCCCGCCACGCCGGGGCGGGCGGCGGCGGGGACGAGGCCCAGCGTCCACGTCCAGATGCGCTTGCCGTCGTAGAGCAGGAACAGCGTCGAGAACATCGCGAGCAGAATGCCCGTCAGGACCTCGACGAGCACGGTCACGCCTTGCAGACCGGCCGAGGTGATCTGCTCGGTGTTGGTGCCGATGGTCTCGCTGAGGTTCTTCGCGATGTCGTTGATCTGCTTCTCGGTCACGTGGAACGGACTGTCCAGTGCCCAGAGTTTGAGTTCGTTGATGCCGTCGCGGACCCGGTCGGACAGGTCGTCGAGGTTCTCCATGACCTGCCAGACCACGAACCAGCCGACGAGCCCGATGACCACGAAGCCGAGGACCGCGGTGACGGCGGTGGCCAGTCCCCGCGGCAGGCCCAGCCTCCGCAGCCGGACCACGAAGGGCTGGAGCAGCGCGGTGACGAGCAGGGCGGCCGCGAAGGCGAGGACGACCAGGCGGACTTCGCTGATCACCCTCATCAGGACCCACAGCATCCCGGCCAGGAGCAGCAGCCGCCAGCTGACCTCGGCGGCGACCCGCATGCCCCAGGGGACCACGCTCACCGGGTCGGGGCGCTCGGGAAACACCGGGGCGGGAGCGGAACCCTGCGGCGCCGCGGCGGCGGCCGCCGGAACCCGGTCGGAAGGGACGCCGAGCGGCAGGTCGCCCCTGGCCTCGGCCTCGACTTCGGCGCGCCGCTCGACGAGCCGCGCCTCCATCCGGTTCAGCCTGCTCCCGAGCCGGCCGAGCCAGCCTTCCCTCTTCGCCATGTCGTTCCCTTCCCCCCGCCCCTCCGGACACCTCGAAAGACCGTACACGCGCGGAGCCCCGCACCGTAGGACGGTGCGGGGCTCCGCGGAGTCGGGGCGGCGGTGTCGCCTAGTACCAGCCGTTGGCCTGGTGGAAGGTCCAGGCTTGGCACGGGCTGCCGTACCGGTCCTCCATGTAGTTCAGACCCCACTTGATCTGCGTGGCGGGGTTGGTGCGCCAGTCCGCGCCGGCCGAGGCCATCTTCGAACCGGGCAGCGCCTGGACCAGACCGTACGCGCCCGAGGACTTGTTCACGGCGAGGTAGTTCCAGGTGGATTCCTGGTTGATGATGTTCGAGAAGCACTGGAACTGGCCGGCCGGGACCATCTGCTGTGCGATGGCCTTGACCTGGGCGACCGTGTAGGAGCTCTGGACCGCGAAGTCGCCGGCGTCACGGGCGGCGGAGCGGCTGGCCGCTTCCTTCGCCTCGCGTTCCTGCTTCGCCTTCTCGTCCGCGGCCTTCTGCGCTTCGGCCTTCTTGGCCTTGGCGTCCTCGGCGGCCTGGATGCGAGCGGCTTCCTCCGCCGAGCGCTTCGCGTCGGCGTCGGCGGCGTGGGCGATGGTGTCGGCCTGCTGCGTCAGGGACGCGCTCTGGACCTGGGCCTGGTCGCCGACCGGGATGTCAGTGAGGAGGGTCGCCCCGGACGCGGTCGTCTCGAGATCGTTCGAGGCGGGGTCGCCGGTGGCAACGCCCACGACTGCGCCGACGGTGGTGACTGCGGTGGCCGAAGCCACTGCGAAGCCCCGAACCGAGATCCGGCTCACACGGTGTCCTTCCAGCAGCGTCCGCAGTGACCGAGCGGGCGCAAGAGTGCCCCTCGACACTGGCCTCCGTGGTTCTGGGGTCACTGGAGACGCGGGCCCGTGGGCAGCTCCTTGCGGAGGCTGCCGCGTGAAACTCCGGGCGGCATACGGCAATCGGCTGTGGAGTTGTGATGCTGCGCGTACCTCACGGGAGATACAAGAGTGCCGTATGCGGGGCCTGACGGAAAACAGACTCTGCCGGACCCCGGCGCCGCAGGGCAATTCTGCGTTGGGTGGGAAAGGTCACACCTGGGATGTCGCCATCGGTTTCGCCAAAGGCCTGTGCAGCGCGACGCCGCCCGGCTAGGCTCTCGGGCCTTTGCCGGACGGCGTCAACTCACTTTCCCGCTATGCGTTTTTTGACCGATTCAGCCCCTGCCGGGGTCAGAGGGCCTCCAGCATCTCGGTGACCAGCGCGGCGATCGGGGAGCGCTCCGAACGCGTCAGCGTGACGTGCGCGAAGAGCGGATGCCCCTTCAGCTTCTCAACGACGGCGACCACTCCGTCGTACCGGCCGACCCGCAGGTTGTCCCGCTGAGCGACGTCGTGGGTCAGAACGACCCGCGAGTTCGCACCAATACGAGACAGAACGGTCAGAAGGACGTTCCGTTCCAGCGACTGGGCCTCGTCCACGATCACGAAGGCGTCGTGCAGCGAGCGGCCGCGGATGTGCGTGAGCGGCAGGACCTCCAGCATCCCGCGGTTCAGCACCTCCTCGATGACCTCGCGCCCGGCGACCGAGGAGAGGGTGTCGAAGACGGCCTGCGCCCAGGGGCTCATCTTCTCGCCCTGGTCGCCCGGCAGGTATCCGAGCTCCTGCCCGCCGACCGCGTACAGCGGCCGGAAGACCATCACCTTCTGGTGCTGCCTGCGCTCCAGCACCGCCTCCAGGCCCGCGCAGAGGGCCAGCGCCGACTTGCCGGTACCCGCCCGGCCGCCCATCGAGATGATCCCGATCTCCGGGTCGAGGAGGAGGTCCAGGGCGATGCGCTGCTCGGCGCTGCGGCCGTGCAGCCCGAAGGCCTCGCGGTCGCCCCGTACGAGCTTGACGTTGCCGTCCGCCGTGACGCGGCCCAGCGCCTTGCCCCGCTCGGACCGCAGGACCAGCCCGGTGTGCACGGGCAGTTCGGCGGCCTCCGGGACGTGGAGACGGTCCTCGGAGTAGAGGAGGTCCACCTGCTCGGCGGAGAGCGCGAGGTCGCTCATGCCGGTCCAGCCGGCATCGGTGATCGCGAGCTCGGCGCGGTACTCCTCGGCGATGAGCCCCACCGAGGAGGCCTTGATGCGCAGGGGGAGGTCCTTCGAGACCACCGTGACGTCGTAGCCCTCGGCCTGGAGGTTGCGGGCGACCGCGAGGATCCGCGAGTCGTTGTCCCCCAGCCGGCCCCGCTCGTTCAAAAACGTGGCGGGCAGGGCACCCGGGTCGGAGTGGTTGAGCTCGACGCGCAGGGTGCCGCCCAGATCGCCCAGGGGGATGGGGGCGTCGAGGCGTCCGTACCGGACCCGGAAGTCGTCGAGCAGGCGCAGGGCCTGGCGCGCGAAGTAGCCGAGTTCGGGATGGTGCCTCTTTGCCTCCAGCTCGGTGATCACCACGATCGGGAGCACGACCTCGTGCTCCTCGAAGCGGGTGATCGCGTTGGGGTCTGCCAGCAGGACGCTGGTGTCGAGGACGTAGGTCCGCCTGTCGGGCAGGCGGCGCTTTGTGCTGGTCACCACGGAAGGACGTACCCCCTCGGAAGAGGTCGGGCCATGAAGACCGGACCGGTCATCGGCACCCATGCCAGGGCCGATTTCCGGCCCTCCACTGCGTCCGTGCGAACCGCACGTGCGTCCTGGTGCAAAGGGCCTCCCGGGCGGACGGCCCCATGCCGTCCGCTGAGACTCGACACCCGTGGATCGGGCATCGACCTGAAAGGGGTATTCCCCGATCAGGCCAGGCCATGCCATGGCATATGACGGACGCTCGGTGAATCCCAGGTGAAAGCTCGGGAGGCAGGGTGCCGCGGTGACCGAAGGGGCGTCAGGGACCGCCCGGGTGCGTCAGGTGCCGTAGCGCCGGTGACGGGCCGCGTAGTCGCGCAGGGCGCGCAGGAAGTCGACCTTCCGGAAGGCCGGCCAGAAGACCTCGCAGAAGTAGTACTCGGAATGCGCGCTCTGCCACAGCATGAATCCGGACAGCCGCTGCTCGCCGCTGGTGCGGATCACGAGGTCGGGGTCGGGCTGGCCGCGCGTGTAGAGGTGCTCGGCGATGTGGTCGATGTCCAGGATCTCGGCGAGCTCCTCGAAGGAGGTGCCCTTCTGCGCGTGTTCCAGCAGCAGCGAGCGGACCGCGTCGGCGATCTCCTGGCGGCCCCCGTAGCCGACGGCGACGTTGACGAGTATCCCCTGGACGTCGTGCGTGGCCTGCTCGGCCTCCTTCAGCACGGTCTGCGTCCGTGCGGGCAGGATGTCGAGGTTGCCGACGTGGTGGACGCGCCAGCGGCCGTCCGCGGCGAGGCCCCGCACGGTGTTCTCGATGATGTTGAGCAGCGGACGGAGCTCGACCTCCGGCCGGTCCAGGTTGTCCGTGGAGAGCATCCACAGGGTGACGACCTCGACGTCCGTCTCGGTGCACCAGCCCAGCATCTCGGAGATCTTGTCGGCTCCGGCCTGGTGGCCCTGCTCCGTGGTGCCTCCGGACGCCTTCGCCCAGCGCCGGTTCCCGTCCAGGATGACGCCGATGTGCTTGGGCGCCGCGTCATGGTCGAGGCGGCCTTCCACCCGGCGTGCGTAGAGCCTGTACACCAGGTCGCGCAGCTTCACGATCTTCCAGCCCCTCCGTGCAATGCCCCGTGCGAATTGCGGTCCCCCGAGTGCGCCACATTACTGCGCGGCGGGAGGGGGTACCCAACTCGGTCTGTCACAGCTCCGTGATAGGGAGGACAACGTGACTGATACCAATCCCTATCGGGCAGAGTCCTCGCGCTACGACTCCATGGAGTACCGGCGCACGGGCCACAGCGGCCTCAAGCTCCCGGCCATCTCCCTCGGCCTGTGGCACAACTTCGGTGATGACAAGTCCCTGGAGTCCCAGCGGGCGATCCTGCGCCGGGCCTTCGACCTGGGAGTGACCCACTTCGACCTGGCGAACAACTACGGTCCGCCGCCCGGCTCGGCCGAGCTGAACTTCGGGAAGCTCTTCGCGCAGGACTTCGCGCCCTACCGCGACGAGCTGATCCTCTCCACCAAGGCCGGCTACCTGATGCATCCGGGGCCGTACGGCGAATGGGGCAGCCGCAAGTACCTGCTGAGCTCGCTGGACGCCTCGCTGAAGCGGATGGGCGTGGACTACGTCGACATCTTCTACTCGCACCGCTTCGACCCGGAGACCCCGCTGGAGGAGACCATGGGCGCCCTGGCGTCCGCGGTCCAGCAGGGCAAGGCGCTCTACGTCGGCGTCTCCTCGTACACCGCGGAGCAGACGGCCGAGGCGGTGCGGATCCTGCGCGGGATGGGGGTGCGCCCGCTGATCCACCAGCCCTCCTACTCCATGATCAACCGCTGGACGGAGGACGACGCGCTGCTGGACACCCTCGAGGACGCCGGGATGGGCTGCATCTCCTTCGCGCCGCTCGCCCAGGGGCTGCTGACGGGCAAGTACCTCAAGGAGATCCCGGAGGGCTCGCGGGCCACCCAGGGCAAGTCCCTCAACCCGGACCTGCTGTCGGACGAGGTGCTCCGCCGGCTGGGCGGGCTGAACCAGATCGCCGCGCGGCGCGGTCAGTCGCTGGCGCAGCTGGCGCTGAAGTGGGTGCTGCGCGACGACCGGATGACCTCGGCGCTGATCGGCGCGTCGAGCGTGCGGCAGCTGGAGGAGAACGTGGCCGCGCTGGCGGCGGAACCGCTCTCCGAGGCCGAGCTGAAGGAGATCGACACCTTCGCGGTGTCCACCCCCGGCACCAACCTCTGGGCGCAGCGCGGCTGACCTGCGCTGATGGCCGGGGGGTGCGGAGAACGAAAAACGGGCCGGTCCGTGGGGGGGATACGGACCGGCCCGAGGGGGGGGTTCCACCATAACCCTTCGTAAAGCGTGATGCGTGCATTGCCGCGCCACGATTACGCTCCGAAACCGCCCAGCAGCACTCCGGTGAGCGCGCCGGCGGCCATGAAGGGGCCGAAGGCGAAGCCCTGCTTGCGGGTCGCGGGGCCGCGCAGCAGCAGGGAAAGGCCGTACAGGGCCCCGTAGAGGAAGCCCAGGAAGGCCCCCGCGGCCCATACCCCCCACCCGTACCACCCAAGAGCGACGCCCAGCGAGAGCGCCAGCTTGACGTCGCCGAAGCCCATGCCTGCCGGGTTGATCAGGAAGAGCGCCAGGTAGCCGGTCGCGAGCAGGCCGCCGCCGAACAGGGCGAGCCGCCAGTCGCCTGCGGCGCGGGGCAGGAGGGCGGCAGCCCCGAGCCCGGCGGCGACCGCTGCGGCGAGCGGCAGGGTCAGGACGTCGGGGAGCCGGTGCACGGCCCGGTCGACGAGCGTGAGCAGTACGAGCACCGGGGCGAGCGCCACGTAGACCGCCGCCTCGGGGCGCGCTCCGGCGGCCGCGGCGAGCGCGGCGCAGATCGCCCCGGTGAGGGCGGCGACGGGGGCGGCGGGGCGGCCGTAGGCGTGGGGAGCGGGCGGGGCGGGGGCCCGGCAGCGGGCCGGGCCGAGCCACCCCGGCACCAGGTGCCCCTCGGGGCAGCGACCTCGCCAGGGCTCCTCCGCCCCGACGGAGAGCCGGTACACGGCACGCGGCAGCAGCGCCCCGGCGGCGACCCCGTACACGGCGGCGAAAACGATCACGAAGACCCCCATCCACCGAAGGTAGGCCCCCTGAGGGGGCTGGGCATAGGCGGGGCGGGGCGGTGCCGGGGCCGGGGCCGGGGTGGGGTGTTGGCCGGGACTGCATGATTTATGGCGCCCTGAGCCGTGCTTCGGCCCCTATGGGCCCGGACGCGCCACACCTCACGTTTTACGTCCCGGCCAACACCCCACCCCGTCCCCGTCCTGCTCCTCTGCCCCACAAGCCAGGCCTGACCGGCAAATCAAGCCCCGCCGGCGTTTGAGGCGCCGCACCCACTGCCCGACCGACCGGCAAACTCAGCCCCGCCGGCGTTTGAGGCGCGGGGGTCCGGGGGCAGCGCCCCCGGCGACGGCGCCGCACCCGCTGGCCGACCGACCGGCAAACTCAACCCCGCCGGCGTTTGAGGCGCGGGGGTCTGGGGGCAGCGCCCCCGGCGACGGCGCCGCACCCGCCGGCCGACCGACCGGCAAATCCAGCCCCGCCGGCGTTTGAGGCGCGGGGGTCCGGGGGCAGCGCCCCCGGCGACGGCGGGCCGGGCGCCAGGGCTAGGCTGCCGGGTATGGGGAAGTGGGAGGACGGTGGGGCCACGCTCAGGGTGGGGGCGGTGGCGGTGCCGCTGGAGGTCGCGGCCTCCTACCGGGCCCGGACCCGCGGGCTGCTGGGGCGTGACGGCATCACCGGGGCCATGCTGCTGACCCCCGCGGCGAGCGTGCACACCTTCCGGATGCGCTTCGCGATCGACGTGGCGTACCTCGACCGGAACCTCCGCGTCCTGGCCGTGGTGACGATGCCCCCGGGCCGGCTCGGGCTGCCCCGGCCCCGCTCCCGGCACGTCTTGGAGGCGTCGGCCGGGGCGATGGCGGGCTGGGGGCTGCGGCCGGGCTCCACCGTGCGCGTGGACAGGTCCTAGTGGAGGTCCCGCCTCGGCGGTAGGTTGGGGCGGTTGAGCTGGGGTGTCAGGGGAGCGGCATGACGGAGAACGCGCGGATCAAGGCGCTGGAGCAGATCATGCCGGCGACGCACGGCGCCGATGAGGACATCGACTGGCAGAGCGCCGAGGCGGTCTGGGGCACCCGGTTCCCGGCCGACTTCGTCGCCTTCATGGGCCGCTTCGGCGCGGGCTCCATCAACGGCGAGGCCAGCATCCTGCTCCCCCTTCCCAAGCCCGGACTCCAGTGGGACCCGGCCGAGATGGCCGAGGAGACCGAGAACGCCCGCCAGGCCTGGGAGGCGGAGGGCGGGCGGGCCGCCTTCGGCGTGGACCCGGAGGCGATCATCGCCTGGGGCGTCACCGGCGGGTCCGACATCCTGTGCTGGGTCACCTCCGACCCCGACCCGGACCGGTGGCCGGTCCTGGTGTGCGGGCGGCACACCGCCGACTCCTTCGCCGTGTACCCGTACGGCATGGCCGAATTCCTCTACCGGCTCTGCTCCGACGAGTTCGACGTGAGCCCGGTCAGCATCACTTTCTGGGACGGCGGCCACCTCAGCTTCGTCCACTGGCGCAAGGCCCAGCGCCGCTGGCAGGAGGGCCGCAACCCCGAGACGGGCGAACCGGACCCGTACGCGGGCGAATTCGCCGACTGACGTTCCCGTCACACCCTCGAGCCCGTTCCGCGACCGGAAACGGGCGTTTCGGCATGTCTACGCGCGTCCGGCGCGTGGATCACATATCGGAAAACACCATTCTGAAAAGCGCCGGTTGGAGCATTGACCACAAGTGCCCGCCAATGGAATCAGTCACCCCACTTTCAGGAGAGAATTCCGGCCAACGGGCCATGCGGGACACCCCAGCCCGGAGCAACTCATAAGTAGTAACGGGATCAAAAGAAAATCAGGGGAATACACCCGTGGGACGAAGAATCTTCGGCTCGGCCGCCTCCACGGTCGTGCTCGGTCTGCTGATACCTCTGGCCGGATGTGGCGGTTCCGGCGGCGACGCAGGTGACGGCGGCACGCTCCGCCTGGTCGCCGCCGAATACGGCGACACTCCGGCCACCAGTTCAAAGGCGTTCTGGGACAAGGTGACCGCCGATTTCACCGCCGCGAACCCCGGAATCAAGGTCGAGGTCAAGCTCCTGCCGTGGGCCGACATCGACCGCGAGGTCTCCCGCATGGTCAAGGCGGGGAAGGCGCCGGACATCGCGCTCATGGGCTCCTACTCGGACTTCGCGGCGCAGGGCAGGCTCTATTCCGCGGACGAGCTGCTCTCCGTGACGCGGGAGGCGAACTTCCTCCAGCCGCTCGCCGAAGCCGGCACCGTCGGCAGCACCCTCTACGGTCTGCCCTTCGTGGCGAGCAGCCGCCTCCTCTTCTACAACGAGGCGCTGTTCGCGAAGGCCGGGGTCAGCGCTCCCAAGACCTGGTCGGAGCTCAAGTCCGCCGCCAAGGCGCTCAAGGACAAGGGCGTGAAGTACCCGTACGCCCTGCCCCTGGGTCCGGAGGAGGCGCACGCCGAGGCGATGATCTGGGAGCTGAGCAACGGCGGCGGCTACGCCGACAGCAGCGGCAACTACAGCCTGGCCTCCGACCCGAACGTCCAGACCTGGCGCTGGGTCAAGGACAACCTGGTCGGCCCCGGCCTCGTCGGCCCCACTCCGCCGTCCCAGCTGAACCGCGCGGACGCCTTCGCCGCGTTCCTGCGGGGCGAGGTCGGCATGCTCAACGGCTACCCGTCGCTCGCCCACGAGGCGCGCGCCAAGGGCATCGGCGTCGGCACCGTGTCCATGCCGGTCTCGGACACCCTCGCGAGCGGGGAGGTCCCGCCGACCGTGGGCGTGGCGGACTGGATGATGGCCTTCAAGCAGAACGACAACCGCGCGGAGATCAGCAAGTTCCTGGACTTCGTCTACCAGGACAAGAACCTGTCGGACTTCGCCAACCGCTACCACCTGCTGCCGTCCACCGTCACCGCCTCGCGCACCCCGGCGGGCGGCGGCCTCGAGAAGAACGACCGGCAGTTCCTGACCGCGCTGTACGGCGCCCAGCTCTACCCGGTGAACGACCCGTCCTGGGTGACCGTCAGCGACACCATCAAGCGCAACATCGGGCGCGCGGTGGAACCGAACGTCGACCCGAAGACCGTCCTCGAGGACATCGCCACGCAGGCGAACGAGGCCTCGAAGAAGCACTGAAGAACCCCGTGACACGGGACCTTCGCCGTATGCCGCAGACCATCCCGTGCGGCAGGATGGCCCCTACGGCCTCGATCCGAGGCCGCCGGCCCCGTCGCCCGCCGAGCACCCACAAGGTGCGCAGGGCGGCCGGCCTCGACGCCCCCCGGCCGGCCCGAGCGCCGCTTCCCCCTCGTCCGCGCGTTGCCCCTGCGCCGCACGTTGCAGCGCCTGCTACCGCTGCTGTCCTTGCTTCCCGTGGTCCTCGGCGAACGCCTGCCGGTGCTGCTCGCAGCTGGAGTTCCAGCGCAGCGTGCCCGTGAGCGTCCCGTAGCCCGAGCGCGTCACCGACCATTCCACCGTGTACTCCCCGGTGTCACACGCGATGCGCTTGCCGCCCGCCACCTTCTCGCGCCCCGTCGCCGGCTTCCCGTCCAGCTTCCGGCGGACCTCTCCCGCCTTGGCCCCCTTGGGGGTGCGCAGTACGGCGTGCACCTCGATCGGGTGCGTGCCGTCCTTGGTCGTCACCGCCTTCTTCACCAGGGCCGAGTCCGACACCGACCAGGCGAACTCGTACGACGGCTGCCACGCCAGCGTCTTCGGGTCGGGGGCCTGGCGCTCGAAGTCCGGGGCGCCGGAGGGGCCGGGGCGGGTGACCATCTCGTACTGGACTCCGGTGTGGAAGCGGAACTGCGCCTCCACCTTGTGCATCTCGTCGTTGGTCCACATCGACTTCATGGTTTTCTCACCCCCGGCCGGGTCCTGGAGGTACGCCGTACCGTCCGCGGCGGTGGCCTGCTGGACGAGGGCGGGGGCGAGAGCCGCCGCGGTGGTGGCGAGGGCCAGAGCTGCCATGCGGGTGCGCTTCATGCCCGGCCCAACGGGGGCCCGCGGCGGGCCGGAACGACACCGGGCGCGCTTTCACCCGTACGGGAGCGCCCGCCGCGCGGAATATCGGCTGATCAACTCCCGTGGCGCGGGGGCGGTGGCTCAGGCTCAGGCCTGCCCGGTCTCGAACCGGCTGATCTTGCCGCCGCCGGGGGCGATGGTGAAGCGCCAGGCGGTGCGCATCTCGCCCCAGGTGTCGTTGCGGTAGTCGACGACCAGGGAGCGGCCGCCGTCGGACTCGGACTGGACGTTCATGTGGCCGCCGGAGCCGAACACCTCCTTGTCGATCCACTCGTGGAGGTCGCGGTCGGATCCGTCGTCGGACATGGTCGCGTCGGCGGTGAGGAGGGCGAGGAAGGCGTCCTTGTCGTGCGCGTTGACGGCGGAGACGAAGGCGCCGACGAGGGGATCGGACAGTTTGGCGGGGGCGATGGTCACGGGGCCTCCTGGTCGGGCGGGCGTGCGTACGTTCGGGTTCCGGGGTTCCGGTTCGTGGCTTGCACTCGTCGTGCCCGACCAGGGAACACCGCGGGCCCGCCCGGGACGTCGACCCTCACCCGTTCGCCGCCGGACGGCGTGTCAGGAGGGGGCGGGGGCGTCGGGGGCGGTGCGGACCGGGAAACCGGTCGGCCGGCCCTCTTCCTTCAGCCACGCGAGCACCTCGTCGAGGGCGTCGACGGTCTGGGCTCGGTTGCCTCCGCCGTCGTGGAAGAGCACGGTCGGGCCGTTGCCGATCTCGCGCTTGACGGCGTCGACGATGGCGGCCGTACCCGGCTTGCCGAAGTCCTTGGTGTCCACGTTCCAGCCGAGCGGCCGCATCCCGTGCGTGGCGGCGATGCGCCGGCTGTCGGGGGTGAAGGCGCCGCCGGGGGCCCGGTAGTAGCCGACCTCCGCGCCGCCGCCCGCGGCTTCCTCGATGAGCCGCTTCGCGTCCAGGATCTGCTGTTCCTGGTACGCGACGGGCTTCTTGTCCATGGACGTGTCGTGGTCCATGGTGTGGTCGCAGAGCCGGTGGCCGGCTGCGACGACCTTCTTGACCAGGTCGGGGTGGGCCTTGGCCTGCGGCCCGATCATGCAGAACGTCGCCTTCGTGCCGTACTTCTCCAGTACGGCGAGGACCTTCGGGGTCCAGCGGGGGTCGGGGCCGTCGTCGATGGTGATGTTGACGGCGTTCCCGCCGCTCTCCGAGGCGTGGGCTATGCCCTCGGGTATCCGCGCCGGTTGCTGCTGTCCCCCGGCCTGGCCCCGGTGTTCGGCTTCCTTCTGCCGGGACGCGTTCTGGTGCGCGGGTTCGCGGCCCGATTCCACCGCGGTCGCCACGCCCCACACCGTCGCCGCCACCGCGAGGGCGGAAGCCGCGACGGCGGCGCGGGCCCGGATGCCCTTCTCGTTCCTGCGCGTCAAGAACCCCATGTCCACTCCCCATCCGCCTCGTCAGCGTTCTGTGGATCAGGACGTTCGCCGCAACAGGCGGGTTCCAGGCCATTGGTCCATAAAATCCAACTAATGGGATGGATGGGGTCAGTGGGCGGCGGCGTCTTGCAGGGCCGGGGCGGGGGCCGGGGTCTTGCTGGTGGTGTCGGTGGGGTTGGTGTCGGTGGGGGTGGGGTTGGTGCCGCGGAGGGGGACTTCCTTGATGAACAGGGCGGCGGCGAAGCCGAGTACGGCGATGGCGGCGCAGACCAGGAAGGCCCAGTGGGTGCCGATGGCGACGGCGTAGCGGTAGGCCTCGCGGACCGTGTCGGGGAGGGCGGCCAGGCTGGCGGCGTCGAGTTGGGCGGAGCTGAGGGCTCCGGCCTGAGGACCGAGGCGGTCGGTCATGGTCTGGGTGACCTGGGCGGTGAACAGCGTGCCCATCAGCGCGACTCCGAACGCGCCGCCCAGCGTGCGGCCGAGGGTGGAGGCGGTCGAGGCGACGCCCATGTCCTTCAGCTCGACGCAGTTCTGCGCGACCACCATCGTGATCTGCATGAGGAAGCCGATTCCGGCGCCGAGGACGGCCATGTACAGCCCCGAGACGAGGCGGGGGGTGCCGGTGTCCATCGTCGCGAGGAGGAAGAGCCCGGCGACCATGAGGGCTCCGCCGGTGACCAGGAAGGCCTTGTACTTGCCGGTGCTGCTGGTGATCCGGCCGGTGATCATCGAGACCGTGAGCATGGAGGCCAGCATGGGCAGCAGGAGCAGGCCCGAGTTGGTGGCGGAGGCGCCCTGGACGGTCTGGAGGAAGAGGGGGAGGTAGAAGACGCCGCCGACCGTCACGAAGCCGACGAGGAAGGTGATCAGCGCGTTGAGGCTGAAGTTGCGGTTGCGGAAGACGTACAGCGGCAGGACCGGTTCGGCGGCCTTGGTCTCGGCGTACAGGAACGCCGCCGTCGACAGGACGCTGACGACGATCAGCCCCAGGATCTGGGCGGAGGCCCAGGCGTACTTGGTACCGCCCCAGGTGGTGACCAGGACGGTGGAGGTGATGGCGAGGGTCAGCAGCGCCGCGCCGGGGTAGTCGACCTTCGGGCGGGGTCCTTCCTTCGCCGTCTTGGGCAGGTGGAGGACCGCGGAGACCATGGCCAGGGCCAGCAGGCCAAGGGGCAGGTTGATGTAGAAGGCCCAGCGCCAGCCCAGGTAGTCGGTGATCGCGCCGCCGATCAGCGGGCCGCCGATCATCGACAGGGCCGAGAC
>NZ_JBVJFA010000048.1:0-41919 GCF_055588085.1 Streptomyces sp. NPDC046303 | reverse complement strand
CCCCCCCCCCCCCCCCCCCCCCCCCCCCCCCCCCCCCCCCCCCCCCCCCCCACCCTCCCCCCCCCCCCCCCCCCCCCCCCCCCCCCCTTCCGCGTACCGGGGCCTCAGTCCCACTGCTCGTCGGCCAGCGAGGTGACCGGCTGCGGCTTGCCGATGACGGCCAGGGCGATGAAGAAGTTGATCTGGCCGATCGCGATGGTGAGGGTGGCCAGCGCCTTCTCGTCGTAGTGCTCGGCGACCTCGGCGTACAGCTCGTCGGTGACCCGCTCCTTGCCGTGCGGGGCGGGCTGCAGGGTGGCCTCCACCAGGGCGAGCGCGGCGCGCTCGGCGTCGTTGAAGCAGTGGGCGTCCTGCCAGGAGGAGACGGCGGTGATGCGCTCCTCGGTCTCGCCGAGCTTGCGCAGGAACGAGGTGTTCAGGATGGTCAGGTAGGTGTTGTGGACGATCTGCCCGGCGCGCAGGTGGACGAGGCTGATCGTCTTGCGCGGCACCGAGCGGTTGCCCGTCGCCCGGAAGAGGGCGGCACTGACGTCGCTCACCTCGGGGACGAACGCGGCCGGGTCGGGCATCCGCGAGATGGGGGTGTGGGCCGGGGTGGTGGTGTTCGTCATGGCTGCTGTGCTCCTTCAGATCGGCGTCTACACAGCACTGACGGAGGGGCGCGCACGAGTGTGACCGGATGCGGGATTTTTCTTTTCGAGGCGCCCGGGAACGAACGCCGAAGGGGCGGCGGGCGCGCGTGCGCCTGCCGCCCCTTCGGGGGACGTACCGGAAGTACCGGACGTACCTGATGTGCCTAGAGGAACGAGTTGATCTCGATCGTCTCGGTGCGGCCGGGGCCGACGCCGATCGCGGAGATCGGGGCGCCCGACATCTCTTCGAGGGCCTTGACGTACGCCTGGGCGTTCGCCGGAAGGTCCTCGAAGGTCTTGGCCTTGGTGATGTCCTCGGACCAGCCGGGGAGGTATTCGTAGATCGGCTTCGCGTGGTGGAAGTCCGACTGCGAGTACGGGAGCTCCTCGACGCGCTTGCCGTCGATCTCGTACGCGACGCACACCGGGATCTGCTCCCAGCCGGTCAGCACGTCCAGCTTGGTGAGGAAGAAGTCCGTCAGGCCGTTCACGCGGGTGGCGTAGCGCGCGATCGGCGCGTCGAACCAGCCGCAGCGGCGGTCGCGGCCGGTGGTCACGCCGCGCTCGCCGCCGATGCGGCGCAGGTCCTCGCCGTCCTGGTCGAACAGCTCGGTCGGGAACGGGCCGGCGCCGACGCGGGTCGTGTAGGCCTTCAGGATGCCGATGACGCGGCTGATCTTCGTCGGGCCGACACCGGTACCGGTGCAGGCACCGCCCGCGGTCGGGTTCGAGGAGGTGACGAAGGGGTACGTGCCGTGGTCGACGTCGAGCAGGGTGCCCTGGCCGCCCTCGAAGAGCACGACCTTGTCCTCGTCCAGCGCGTTGTTGAGGATCAGGGTGGTGTCGGCGACGTACGGCTTGATCTGCTCCGCGTACTGGAGCATCTCCTCCACGATCGCGGCGGCGTCGATCGCGCGGCGGTTGTAGAGCTTCGCGAGGAGCTGGTTCTTGCCCTCGAGGGCCGCTTCGACCTTCTGGGTGAGGATCGACTCGTCGTAGAGGTCCTGGACGCGGATGCCGATGCGGTTGATCTTGTCCGCGTACGTCGGGCCGATGCCGCGACCGGTCGTACCGATCTTGCGCTTGCCGAGGAACCGCTCGCCGACCTTGTCGAGGGTCACGTTGTACGGCGTGATCAGGTGCGCGTTGCCGCTGATGAGCAGCTTGGAGGTGTCGATGCCGCGCTCGTTCAGGCCGCGCAGCTCGGAGAGCAGGACGGCCGGGTCGACGACGACGCCGTTACCGATGACCGGGGTGCATCCGGGGGAGAGGATGCCGGAAGGGAGAAGGTGCAGCGCGTACTTCTGGTCGCCGACGACGACCGTGTGGCCGGCATTGTTGCCGCCCTGGTAGCGCACCACATAATCAACGGATCCACCGAGCAGGTCGGTGGCCTTTCCCTTGCCCTCGTCACCCCACTGAGCTCCGAGCAGCACAAGAGCGGGCACAGGCGTACACCTCTTCCGGATGGGGCATGTCCAAGGTCAGGGGGCGTACGACGATGTACACCGCAGGCTGAGCCGTCGGACCGGTACCCCGGAATAGACGAAGGCCCTGGCGCAATAGCGCAAGGGCCTCTTGCACAAAGATGCTACCCGAGGAAGGACCGAGGTGTCGGCTCCAGAGCCCACCATGAGCCACGCGGGCGCGCCGGTAGGCGCCCTGCTCGTGCTCGTCGACCCGGTCGCCCGCCGTCTTGACGGCGAGTCCGTGCGGATCGCGAAAGATGTGTTGTCAGCGGGCGCGGCGGCGAAAATCTGCCTCCCGGATTCGCAGGAGGAATTTGCGCGGGCGCTGGCCCGCCGGGGTCATCGGCGGCCGGTGATCGTGGGTGACGACCGGGCTCTGGTGCGTGCCGTGGGGCTTTTGCACCGCGAGCGGGGGCTGGCGGAGGGGGCCCTTTCGCTGGTGCCGGTGGGGCCCGCGGGGTCGCTGGGGCTGGCCGGGTCGCTGGGCGTGCCGCTGTCGGCCGTCGCGGCGGCGCGGGCGGTGCTGGAGGGGTCGGTACGGACGTGCGACCTGCTGGTGGACGACAGCGACGGGGTGGTCCTGCGCTCGCTGCGGATCCCGCCGCTGCGCCCTGCGGCGGCCGGGCCGCCCCCGGCGCTGCCCTCGGTGTGGAGCGCGTACCGCTCGCTGGTGCGGACGCTGGTCCGGCCGGTGGCCGGGGCGGGGAGCGGGGCCCGGCTGCGGCTGAGGGTGGAGGCGGACGGGGTGGTGCTCGCGGACGCGGACCGGCCGGTGGAGGAGCTCACGGTGACCACCGGGGAGGACGGGGGGCTCGCGGAGGTCGTGATCCGTACGGGAGGCGGCGGCGCGGGTTCGACGGTCTCGGCGCGCGCGAAGACGGTGTCCGTGTCGGGCACGGACTTCCGCTACCGGGCCGACGCGACGATGACCGGGCCGGTGCGGCGCCGCACCTGGACCCTGCACCCTTCCGCGTGGGCGCTCACCGTGCCCCGGTGAATGCCCCGTGAATGCCCCGGTGACTGCCCGGTGACCGCCCCCGTCACGAAGGCGATGCGCGACGCGCTCGCCGACTGGCGGCGGGACGGGCTGCTGCTGTGCCTGCTCCCGCTGTTCTGCTGGCCGGCGCTGGTGGCGGCGGTGCTCACCCGGCCGGTCGCCCTGGTGGTGCTGCTGAGCCCGGTGGTGTTCGGGGTGCGGGAGCTTCTCGCCGCCCGGTGGGCCGGCCGGGCCCTGCGGGACCCGGCCGCGCGCTGGACCTCGTACGAGGCCGTGGTGGTGCGGACGGGGTGGCTGCCGCCGGTGCTGCTCCTGGACCGGCGGGACCCGGGGGACGGGCGGCGGGGCGCGCTGACCCTGGGGCTGCTGGGCCGGCGGGTGCTGCCTCCGGGCGCGGGGGACGGGGCCGTACGGATCCTGCTGGTCGGGGATCCCGCGGCCGGGGGCGTCCTGTGGGCCCCGGCGGCCCGCCGGCTGGGCCGGGCGCGCCCGGCCCGGGCTCAGCCCAGGTCCAGGGTCTCCCGGTAGGCCCGCCAGCGGTCCAGCAGGCCGAGCAGCTCGCCCTGCATGAACTCGAAGAAGGCCGCCGTCTCGGCGACGCGCGCCCCGGCCGGGGTGTCCGCGCCGAGGCCGTCGGCGCCCTCGCGCAGGGTCTTCTCCCAGAGGGTCAGGACCTGGTCCCGGCGCGTGAAGGTCTCGTACCAGAGCTCGTTGTGCAGGACGTACCGGTCCCGCCGGGAGCCCGGTTCGCGCTCGCGGCTGACCATGTTGACCTGCGCCAGGTAGGACACGGCCCCCGACACGGCCGCCGGGCTGATCCGGAGCGCCTCGCCGAGCTCCGCCGAGGTCATCGCGGCCTCGTCGCTCGCCAGCAGCTGCGCGAAGACCCGCGCGGCCATCCGGGGCATCCCCGCCTCGGTCAGCTGCGCGGCGAACCGCTCCACGAAGCGGGAGACCGCTTCCGCGTCCCGTACCGCCGCCATTTCGCCCGCCCTCTCGTCCGACACCTTCTCAACTTTATGCGATTTCTTAGCTTCACAATTTTGTGAAGCTAGCGTACGTTCGGAAGCATGACGAAGGCAATCAGCGTCGCCGGACTCCACAAGGCGTTCGGCCGCACCCACGCACTGGACGGACTCGACCTCTCCGTCGCCACCGGCGAGGTACACGGCTTCCTCGGCCCCAACGGCGCCGGGAAGTCCACCACCATCCGGGTCCTGCTGGGCTTGCTGCGCGCCGACTCCGGCACCGCCGAACTCCTCGGCGGCGACCCGTGGGCCGACGCCGTGGCCCTGCACCGCCGCGTCGCCTACGTGCCCGGCGACGTCACCCTGTGGCGCAACCTCTCCGGCGGCGAGGTCATCGACCTCTACGGGCGGCTGCGCGGGGGCCTCGACCGGGCCCGCCGCGCCGAGCTGATCGAACGGTTCGAGCTGGACCCGACCAAGAAGGGGCGTACGTACTCCAAGGGCAACCGGCAGAAGGTCGCCCTGGTCGCCGCCTTCTCCTCGGACGCCGAGCTGCTCATCCTGGACGAACCCACCTCCGGCCTCGACCCGCTGATGGAGGAGGTCTTCCGGGCCTGCGTCGCCGAGGCCCGCGCCGCCGGGCGCACCGTCCTGCTCAGCTCGCACATCCTCGGCGAGGTCGAGGCCCTCTGCGACCAGGTCAGCATCATCCGCAAGGGCCGCACCGTCGAGACGGGCACCCTCGCCGACCTCCGCCACCTCACCCGTACGTCGATCAGCGCCGAGCTCGCCGGTCCGCCCAACGGCATCACCCACCTGCCGGGCGTGTACGACGTGCGCGTGCAGGGCCTGCGGGTCAGCCTCCAGGCCGACACCGACAAGCTGGACGCGGTACTGCGCGCCCTCACCGCCTCGGGCGTGCGGTCGCTGACCTCGACCCCGCCGACCCTCGAAGAGCTGTTCCTGCGCCACTACGAGGACGAGGGCGTAGGCGCGGTCGCGGAAGGTGCGTCGCGATGAAGGACCAACTCGCCGGGACGGGCGCCCTGCTGCGGCTGGCCCTGCGCCGCGACCGCGTGATGATGCCGGTCTGGATCGCGGTCGTTTCGCTGCTGGTACTGAGCATGCCCGCCGCCCTCGAATCCGTGTACGCGACGCCCGCCGAACGGGCCCGGCTCGTCGTCACGATGGGCGCCAACGGGTCCCTGCGCGCCCTGTACGGCCCGCTCTTCGGCGACTCGGTCGGCGCTCTGACCGCCTGGCGCAGCGGGGTCTTCGCCGGGCTGCTCGCCGGGGTCATGAGCCTGGTCATCGTGGTCCGGCACACCCGCGAGGAGGAGGAGACGGGGCGTCAGGAACTGCTGTCCGCCGCCATGGTGGGCCGCCGGGCCCCCATGACGGCCGCGCTGCTCGCCGCCCTCGTGGCGAACGGGCTCGTCGCCCTCCTCGTGACCGCCGGCCTCGCCGGGCGGGGCGCCGGCGGCGCGGCGGCCCTCGGGCTCGCCCTCGGCGCGACCGGGATGCTCTTCGCGGGGCTGGCGGGCATGGCCGCCCAGCTCACCGAGAGCGCACGGCTCGCGAAAGGACTCACCGGGGCGGTGCTCGGCGCGGCGTTCGTCCTGCGCGCCGCCGGCGACGCGGGCTCGCAGACCGGCTCCTCGGTGCTGACGTGGATCTCGCCGCTGGGATGGCTGGAGCACGTGCGGGCCTTCGCCGCCGAACGCTGGTGGGTGTTCGCCCTGTTCGCCGTGGCCGTCAGCGCGCAGGTGGCGGCGGCGTACGTACTGGCCGGGCGCCGCGACATCGGCATGAGCTTCCTGCCCGCCCGCCCCGGCCCCGCCGAGGGCCGGCTCGGCGGGGCCGGGGCGCTGGCCTGGCGGTTGCAGCGCGGCAGCCTGATCGGCTGGAGCCTGGGCTTCCTCGCCGCCGGTGTGGTCTTCGGCGGGATCACGGACGGGGCCACCGAGCTGGTCGGCGACAACGAGAAGACCCGCGAGATCATCGAGCGGATGGGCGGCCGGAGCGGGATCGCCGACGCGTTCCTCGCCACCATGACGGGGATGCTCGGCCTGGTCGCCGCCCTGTACATCGTCTCGGCGGTGCTGCGGCTGAGCGGTGAGGAGTCGGGGCAGCGCGCCGAACCGCTGCTCGCGAACGCGGTCGGCCGACTGCACTGGGCCGGCGGCCACCTTGCCGTGGCCTTCGGCGGCTCCGCGCTGATCCTGCTGCTCGGCGGGCTCGGACTGGGCGTCGGACACGGGCAGTCCGCAGAGGGCGTCGGTGCGGCGGTCGGCGCCACGCTCGCGCAGCTCCCGGCGGTCTGGGTGATCGGCGCCGTCGCCGCCCTGCTGTACGGGGCGCTCCCCGCGTACGCGGGGGCCGCCTGGGCGGTGGCCGGGGGAGCGCTGGCCCTCGGCTGGGTCGGGCCCGCGCTGGAACTCCCGGACGCCGTCATGAACCTCTCGCCCTTCGCCCACCTGCCGAAGCTGCCCGGGGCCGAGGCCCTGGCCTGGGCCCCGCTGCTGACCCTGACGGCGCTGGCGGCGGCCCTGACGGGGGCCGGCCTCGCGGCCCTGCACCGCCGCGACATGGCCTTCTAGGCCCTCCGCCTAGAAGGCCACGAGCAAGCGCTCCAATCCGCGGATGACGTACCCGTCCCGCCACTGCGGCTCCTCGACGAGCCGCAGGGGCGGGACTCCGTCTGCCAGCAGCGCCCCGAACGAGGCCTCCAGCTCCCGGCGCGCCAGCGGCGCCCCCAGGCAGTAGTGGATCCCCGCCCCGAACGCCAGATGCGGATTGTCAGCCCGTACGAGGTCCAGGGCGTCGGGGTCGGCGAACCGTGCGGGATCCCGGTTCGCGGACCCGAAGAGCAGCGCGACCTCGGCCCCGCGGGGGATCTCGGTGTCCCCGATCCGGATGTCGTCGAGGACCCAGCGCTCGAACATCTGGAGGGGAGTGTCGAAGCGCATGAGTTCATCCACAGCTGTGGACAACTTTTCGGGATTCGGATCCGCGCGCAGCGCGGCGAGCTGGCCGGGATGGCGGAACAGGGCCCACCAGCCGTTGACCGTGGTGTTGACGGTGGCCTCGTGCCCGGCGTTCAGCAGGAGTACGCAGGTGGAGATCATCTCCTGCTCGCTGAGCCTCCCCTCCTCGTCGTGAGCGGCGATCAGACCGGAGATCAGATCCTCCCCCGGGCGTGCCCGCCGCTCGGCGATCAGTGCGCGCAGGTACGCGCTGAACTCGACGCTCGCCCGCACCGCCCGCCGCGCCGTTTCCTCGTCGGGCCGCAGCTCGTACATCCCGCAGATGTCGGCCGACCAGGGCCGCAGCAGCCCCCGGTCCGCCTCGGGCACGCCCAGCAGCTCCGCGATCACCGCAACGGGCAGCGGCTCGGCGACCACGGTGAGCAGGTCCCCGCCCCCGTCCGCGAGGAGCTGTCCCACCAGTTCTCCGGCCATCCGCCGCACGGCGGGCACCAGCCGCTCCACCGTGCGCGGGGTGAAGGCCTTCGCGACCAGCCTGCGCACCCGCGCGTGCGCGGGATCCTCCAGGTCCAGCAGACCGTTCCCGTTGAGCACGTGAAACGGCTCGTGCTCCGGGGGCGGCGCCTCACGCCCGAACTCCTCGTGCGAGAACCGGTGCAGGTAGGTCCTCCCCAGCCGCCTGTCCCGCAGCAGCGCACTCACATCGGCGTAGTGCGGCACCAGCCACTGCCCGGTGGCCTCGCACCACACGGCCCGCCCCTGCTCCCGCACCTCCCGGTACGCCGGATACGGATCGGCGACGAACGCGGCATCCCACGGATCAAAGCCCATCTCCGCACCCTACGACGGAGTCACCAGCCGGGTCTCGTACGCGAACACCGCCGCCTGCGTACGGTCCCGCAGGCCCAGCTTCACCAGGATCCGGCTCACGTGGGTTTTGATCGTGGACTCGGCGACGATCAGCCGGCCGGCTATCTCCCCGTTGGACAGCCCCTGCGCGATGAGCACCAGCACCTCCTTCTCCCGCTCCGTCAACTCGCCCAGCCCCGCCGGATCCGCGACCTTCGGCGACTCGGCGAGCTTGGAGAACTCCGCGATCAGCCGCTTGGTCACCGACGGCGCCAACAGCGCCTCCCCGGCCGCCACCACCCGTACCCCGTCGGCCAGCTGACGCGCCGACGCGTCCTTGAGGAGGAACCCGGAAGCCCCGGCCCGCAGCGCCTGGTACACGTACTCGTCGAGGTCGAAGGTCGTCAGGACCAGCACCTTCGCGTCCGTGTCGGCCGCCACGATCTCCCGCGTCGCCTCCAGCCCGTTCATCCGCGGCATCCGGATGTCCATCAGCACCACGTCCGGCCGCAGCGCCGCCACCTGCGCGATGGCCTCACGGCCGTCGACGGCCTCACCGACGACCTCGATGCCCTCCATCGCGTTCAGCAGCACGGAGAACCCCTCGCGGACCATCATCTGGTCGTCGACGATCAGCACCCTGATCGTCATGCCGCCCCCGTCTCCTTCTGCACCGTCGCCACCGGCTTCGTCTCCGGCTCCGGACGGTTGCGCACCGGTATGAACACCGCCACCTCGTACCCGCCGGCCGCGGTGTCGCCGACCGTCATCTCCCCCTCCAGCATGGCCACCCGCTCCCGCATGCCGGTGATCCCGTGCCCGGCCCCCGGCGAGGGCCGCGCGTCGGCGGTCGCCGCCCCGTTGACGACGCGTATCCCCAGGCCGCCCAGGACGTACGAGACCTCCACGGAGGCCGTCGCCCCCGGCGCGTGCCGCAGGGTGTTGCTCAGGGCCTCCTGGATGATCCGGTACGCCGACAGCTCCACCCCTTGCGGCAGTTCCCGCACCGCACCCGTGACCGTCTTCTCCACACTCAGCCCCGCCTCGCGCACGTTGGCGAGCAGCCCGTCCAGCGAAGCCAGCGTCGGCTGCGGGGCGTCCGGAGCCTCGTAGTCCGCGGAGCGCACCACGCCCAGTACCCGCCGCAGCTCCGTCAGCGCCGCCACCGCGTTCTCCCGGATGGTGGCGAACGCCGCCTCCAGCTCCGGCGGCGGATTCTTCACCCGGTACGGCGCGGCCTCCGCCTGGATCGCCACCACCGACATGTGGTGGGCCACCACGTCGTGCAGCTCCCGCGCGATCGTGGTCCGCTCCTCCAGCAGCGTCCGCTTGTCCCGCTCGACGGCCGTGACTTCCTGCTGCGCGCTCACCTCCGCCTTGGCGGAGCGGCGTATCTGGACGCTGCTCGCGATCGCCAGCGCGAAGGCCGAGGTCACCGCCATCTGCGCCAGGCCGGTCCCGTACCCGTTGCCGAGGAGCACCGACATGGCGAAGCCGAGCGCGAGGGTGAGCGTCCACATCCAGGCCGCGATCCGGGGCCCGGTCCGCAGGGTGACGAGGACCATGACCACGAGGTGGGAGAGGAAGCTGCCCGGGCTCCAGGGCCAGTCCGCGCCCCCGCCGACCACGGCCAGCACCAGCGTCATGGCCACGGCCGCCCACCACGCGCCGATCGGCCGCACCAGCGTCATGAGCACCGGGACCGTGGCCACGAGCCCCGTGGCGAACCGGCCGGCTTCGCCGAGATAGCCCGACTGCGTGGTGCTCGTGAACACCAGGACGAAGAACGCCAGCGCCCCCACCGCCGCATACTGCCTCCACGGCGCATACCGGCGTATCGCCTCGGGAAGGCGCCGCACGAAACGCCCGGGTGTCTGCGCCAGCGGCAGGGGCCGATAGGCGAAGGCATCGGTGAAGAGGTCCTGGCGCAGGGTCTCGATCAACCCCGATGCCATCCTGATTTCAGGCGTCCGGGCTGTCCCCCCGGTGGTCGTCTCGGTCATACGCACCACCGTAGGTCCGTGCCTCCCTGGTCCGCGTCGCCAGCTGAGGGGATTTCCCCGGGTCCCCCTCAGGTACTACACGGGTGACATCAGTAGCCCGTCGGACGGACCAGGCCGGTCTCGTACGCGAACACCGCCGCCTGGGTGCGGTCCCGCAGGCCCAGCTTCACCAGGATCCGGCCCACGTGGGTCTTCACCGTCTGCTCGGCCACGGTCAGGTGGGCCGCGATCTCCGCATTCGACAGGCCCTGGGCCACGAGCGAGAGGACTTCGGTCTCCCGTTCCGTCAGTTCGTCGATCCGTGCCCGCGACGGCGCGCGCGGCGCTCCCAGCCGGGAGAACTCGGTGATCAGCCGCTTCGTGATGTTCGGCGAGAGCAGCGCCTCCCCGGCGGCCACCACCCGCACCGCCTCCGCGAGCTGGTCGGCCGACGCGTCCTTGAGGAGGAACCCGGAGGCCCCGGCCCGCAGCGCCTCGTACACGTACTCGTCGAGGTCGAAGGTGGTCAGCACGAGCACCTTCACGGTGGCGCCCGCGGCGCCGGTGATGACGGACGTCGCCTCGATCCCGCCCATCCCGGGCATGCGGATGTCCATCAGGACCACGTCCGGCCCCAGTTCACCGACCTTGGCCACGGCGTCGGCCCCGTCGACGGCCTGGCCGACCACCTCGATGTCGGGCTGGGCGTTGAGAAGCACGGTGAAGCCCTGCCGGACCATCATCTGGTCGTCGGCGATCATCACCTTGATCGGGGTGCTCATGAATCCCTCGTCGTCTCGGGTGCGGAACCGCCGGGCTCGTCCTGCGGATCCATCGGAAGTACCGCGGTCACCTCGTACCCCCCGCTGGGCAGGGGGCCGGCGGCCAGCTCGCCCCCCAGCATGCCCGCCCGCTCCCGCATGCCCAGCAGCCCGTGCCCCGCGCCCGGCGAGGGCGGGGCCGGCCGGGTCGGCGCGGTGTTGGCCACGCACAGGTGCAGGTCACGCGGCCCGTACGCGATGCCCACTTCCACCCGCGAACCGGGCGCATGGCGCAAACAGTTGCTCAGCGCCTCCTGCACGATCCGGTACGCGGTGAGCTCGACGCCGGGCGTCAGCGGCCGGCGTATCCCCGCGATCTCGGTGGTGACATCCAGTCCGGCGCCCCGCACGTTGTCCACGAGGCCTTCCAGCTCGGCGAGGGTGGGCTGCGGATGTTGCGGGGCCACCGGATCGTCGGGCTGCTCGGAGCGCAGCACGCCCAGCACCCGCCGCAGCTCGGTCAGGGCCTCCAGCGCGTTCTCCCGAATGCCCGCGAGGTTCTCCTTGAGCTCCTCCGACGGGTTCTCCACCAGGTGCGGGGCGACCTGGGCCTGGATGGAGATGACCGACATGTGGTGTGCGACGACGTCGTGCAGCTCGCGGGCGATGCGGCTGCGCTCCTCCAGCAGGGTGCGACGGGCGCGCTCCTCCGCGGTGAGGGACTCCTGCTCGACGAGCTTGCCGCGCGCCAGGCGCGTCGCGCGGAGCGCATAGCCGAGGACGCCGACGAAGCCGAAGAGGAGGGCGACACCCGGGAGCACCGTCTGACTGCCCGGCGGTCTGAAGGCGGTTTCGGCCAGCCCGGAGTAGAGGATCGAGACTCCGACGACCCCGATCGTCAGCCGGGGCGGCACGCGCAGGGCCACCAGCAGGATCAGCGGTGCGAACGTGAAGATCCCGGCAGGTGTCCACGGCCAGGACTGGCCCTGGCCGACGTTGCCGTAGATCGTCCACGCGACCATGGCCGCGGTGACGAGGCCGAGCCACCATCCGGCCAGGGGCCGGAACATCCCGAGAACGATGGAGGCACCGGTCAGGAGGGCCATCGCGACGACCGGACCGCCCGTGACCTTGTAGTGGTCCTCGAGCTGCGAGACCGTGAGGGCGCAGGAAGCCACGGCCGCGTAGCCGATGGCCACATGCGGCAGCCAGGCCAGCCAGCGCGGCCGCGACAGGCGGGGCAGCGGATCCCATTCCAGGGTGAACATCTCCCGCGCCAGGCCGCGCAGCGCGGGACGGCCGCCACGGCCTTCGCGGGCGTCGGGTACGGGGGGATCGCTCGGCTTGATCACGGGCTCCAGCCTAGGCATGGGTGATGTCCTTGAAGGGGGCCGCCGCCGGGTGGCGGGAGCCGGCCACGATGCGGGTGGGGCCCTCCCACCGCGCTGTCCCGGAACGCTCGTACGCGCGGAACGCCGCCCAGCACACCGTCAGGGCGACGGCGAACACGGGCAGCCACAGCAGCCGGGCCGGTATCCACAGCAGTGAGTCGGGCACGGTGTGCAGGCCGGGCAGGTCGCCCGGGGCCAGCAGTCCGAGGGCGGTGACGGCCATCATGGCGGTCTGGTGCCAGAGGAAGATCGTCATGGCGGAGAGGTTCACCAGGGCCACCGCCGCCCAGGCTCCCGGCAGCCGTCGCATGGCCCGGCCCAGCGGCTCGCGCAGCAGCAGGGCCAGCCCGCACTGGGCCAGTCCGAACGCGACCGCCGCGAGCGTCGGAGGGTTCAGGTTCGATACGGCGGCCCCGGGGACGCCGACCATCGACGCCGGGTATCCGCCCCACAGGATCAGCGCGCCGGTGGCGACGGCGCCCGCGGCGAGCAGCAGGAGCGCGGGCCCGCGGCGGACGAACGCCCCCCGGGACCAGGCGGCGCCCAGGGTGTAGGGGACGAGCCAGCCGGCGGCCACGTTGACCCAGCCGGCCCACTCGGGCCCGCCGAGCCCGAAGCGCCACAGGTCGACGGCCGCCACGACGGCCAGCGGCCACAACGGATGGAGCCGGGCCACGAGCGGGGTCGCGGCGGTCAGCGCGCCGAACACCAGCAGGAACCACAGCGGGGACAGCACCAGCTTGACCAGCGTCTGGACGGTGGCGACATCGACCCCGCCGATCAGCATGCCGCCCGCCGCGACCGCCCACAGGACCAGCACGGCGGTGACCGGACGCAGCAGCCGGCCCAGCCGTCCGCCGATCCAGGTGCGGTACGAGTCCCCCCGCTCCCGCGCCGAGGCGTAGCCGCGGGCGGCGACGTGGCCGCCGACGAGGAAGAAGACGGCCAGGGTCTGGAACACCCAGGACACCGGGGCCAGCCGGCCCGTGTACGCGAGCGGACTGGTGGTGCTCAGCCCGCCGTCGGCGGTGGTCAGGGCGGTGACCAGCCAGTGGCCGAGCACCACGCCGAGGATCGCGCAGGCCCGCAGCGCGTCCACGGCGCGGTCGCGGCCCGCCGGGGTGGCCGCGTCGATGCCCTCGGCCAGGACGGACCAGCGGGCGCGGAGCTCACGCACGGGAGGCCTCCGGGGCGGTCGGGGCGGCGCCCTCGGCGGTTGCGGTGCCGAGGACGATGGCGGCCAGGCTGTCCAGGGACTCGGTGCCGGGCTTGAGGTAGTCGCTGTGTCCGGCGGAACCGGCGGCGAACGCCCGGGCTCCGAAGGCGGGGTCCACGGGGTCGGTACCGAAGCCGATCGCGCCGAGCCGGGCGTGCGGGACATGGCCGATCCAGTCACCGCCGCCCCGCCCGGCCCAGACCCGGGCCCCCGTCGGCATGTCCCGGGCGGAGCCGGCCCCCGTGCCCGGGCTGCCGAACAGGACGATGTCGGTGACCGCGGGCCCGGTCCCGGTACGGGCGCAGACGACCGAGCCGTACGAGTGGCACAGCAGGGAGAGGCGCGCGCCGGGCGCCGCCATGTCCCGCAACCGGTCGAGGAAGGGCCCGAGTTCGGAGGCGGCCTCGTCGGCGCGGGCCGCGGTCAGGACGGTCGTGCTGACCGTGCCGGGGGTGTCGTACCCCAGCCAGGCGACCACGGCGGAGCGGGGATGCTCGGCGTGGAGGCGCTGCTGGAGGGAGACGGCCCCGGCACGGAACCTCTGGTAGGTGTCGAGCGTCGTGTCGGACCCGGGCACCAGGACGGTGACCCGGTCGGCGGTTTCCAGATCGCCGAACACCTCGACGGCCCGGCCGCGCCCGCGGCCGTCGAAGGCGAGGAACTGCGCGGCACCGGCCGCGTCCATGGCGTGCAGCTTCGCGGCCCGCCCGGTGCGTCCGGCGTCCGCCGCCATCCCGGCGGCCTCGGCGAGGTTCGCACGGTTGGCCGTGTACCGGTCGTGCAGCGCGGTGGATTCGGTGAACGCCGCGGCTATCGGCGCGGGGACCGTCGGGGAGGCGGCGGCGGACACCGGAACCACGACGGCCGCCGCGACGAGCGCGGCCAGCAGCGTGCGGTGCAGCCGGCCGGCCGTCAGGCCGCGACCACGCGCCGTGCGCGTCGCCGTGCCAGTCGCGGTGTCCGTCGCCGCGGCGCCCCCGGCGCTAGTCCCCGTCCCCGTCCCCGTTGCCATCGTCTCTTCCTTCGGTCCGGAAGAGCCGTCAGCGCCCTTCTCCGCTTCCGAAGTTAGAAATCGCGCCCCTTCACCCGCGTCCCGCTCCAGAGCCGTCTTCCTGCGTAGCTCTCAGGTATGACAGGGGTTACCTGAGAGGCAGGAACGGCGCGAAGTCGCCGCTCAGCAAGCTCGGTTAGGGTCGTAGGCTCGATGGATGATCGAAACCGACTGGCGGCACGACCGCATCGGCAGTGCTCACCGGGGGCAGAACCCGACCGTCCTGCGCCGCCTCGGCGCGGGCTTCGCCGTGATCGGGGACCGGCAGTTCCTGCCCGGGTACTGCGTCCTGCTGACCGACGATCCCGCCGTGACCCGCCTCTCGGACCTGCCGCGGGCGCGCAGGGCCGCGTACCTCACCGACATGGAGCGGCTCGCCGAGGCCGTCGAACGGGCCTGTCGCCGCCTCGACCCCGCGTTCCGCCGGGTGAACATCGAGATCCTGGGCAACACCGACCCGTACCTCCACGCCCACGTCTGGCCGCGCTACGACTGGGAGCCCGCCGACCTCGTCCGGATGCCCGTCTGGCTGTACGGGGAGGAGCACTGGCGCGACGAACGGCACGCGCTGGGCGACCGCCACGACGGGCTGCGGGCCGCGATCGGGGAGAAGCTCGACGCCCTCGGCGGGGCGTGAGGTCACGTCGCCAGGGGCTCCACGTAACCGGCGCGCCAGCGAGGTGCCGGGTCCTGGCCGGGGCTGGTCCAGTACTCCCGGGCGCCGACGATCTCGCCGTCCCGTACCGTCCAGAGGGAGACGGCCCGGTAGAGCACGTGGTCCTGGGGCATTTCCACCTCGGTGACGACGAGGTCCCCGTCGGCGAGGATGCGGAGCAGTTCCACGGACCTTTCGACGGTGTAGCCGTCGTCGCTGTTCACGGCGATGAAGTTGGCGCGGCCGACGATCCGTTCGCCGCTCACGGGCCATTCGATGACGGCGTCCTCGGCGATGAGGCCGGCCACGCCGTCCCAGTCGCGGGCCTCTATGCGCTGCCACAGGCGTGCCACTACGTCCATCGGCTCCATGGTCGGCAGTCTCCGACGGGGCCGGCAGGTGCAACAAGCGTCGCCCGCAGGCTTATTGACATCGACACATTCGCGCCGCGCCGGGGCGGGGGCTGGGGCTCAGGCCTCGGGGGGTGGTGTGGCCATCGCGTCCAGGGCGGCCGCCAGGCGGTCCAGGACGCGGACCGTTTCGGCGAAGGCGGCGTCGCCCAGTTCTTCCGCCAGGCGGGTGGCCAGGGCAGCGTGGCCCGGGGTGATGCGGGCGATCGCCGCGCGGCCCGCTTCCGTCGGGCGCAGGAGCTTGGCGCGGCGGTGTGCCGGGTTCGGGACGTACTCCGCCAGGCCCTTGGCGGCGAGCAGGTCGGCGATGCGCTGGACGCTCTGGCGCGTGATGCCCATGGCGCGGGCGATGCCCGCGACCGGGAGGGGTTCGCGGAGTACGGCGCCGAGCACCTGCCACCAGGCCGCGGTCAGGCCGGCCGGGCGGGCCAGCTCCTCCGACACCGCGAGGAACTGGCCGTTGAGCCGGAACACTCCGAGCGCGGTCCGGCTCAGGAGGTCCTGCCGGGCCCGGAGCGGCAGAGCCTCCGGTTCCGCCGCCGCCCCCGACCCAGCCCCCGACCCAGCCTCCGACCCCGCCACAGATCCCGTCCCCGTCCCCTGCTCACGCATCGCCCGCCTCCGCCGCCGCCATCAGCACCGGGTACGCGCTCGCGTCCGAGTCGTGGAACAGCCGGTACCACGCGTCCAGTACGTCCGGCTTGTACACGTCCAGCCGGGCGAACACCTCGCGGGCGAACGCCACCGGTTCCGTCGGCCCCGCCGTGATCAGGTCGCCGTCCGTCACCGCGTCGGCCTCGACGTACCGCTCGGCGCCCCCGTAGCCCGGCTGCTCCGCCAGGTAGAAGGAGGCCGCGCTGGTGTGTGCGTACCCGTCCAGCAGGCCCTCCCGGGCGAGGCCGGCCGTGGCTCCGCAGATCGCCGCGACCGGCACGCCCGCGGCCAGGAACTCCCTGGCCTTCGCGGCGAACGGCGCCAGCTCCTCGCCGGTGTCCCACAGGGAGGCGCCGGTGAGGATCAGCAGGGAGGAGTCCTGCGGCCGCAGGTCGGCCAGGGCCAGGTCGGGCTGGATGCGGACGCCGCCCATGGTGGTGACGGGCCGCTCGGCGGCCAGGCCAACGGTGCGGACCTGGTGGCCGCGCTGGGTCAGGTGGGCGGTGGTGTGGCCGGATTCCCAGTCCGCGTACGTGTCGTAGACGGCGAGGTGGACGGGCTTGCGCGGGGTCTCGTTCATCGTGATCGCCTCCGGCGTCGACGTACTACTCCACGAACCTGCTTATGGCAGCATACTGTCATGTCGGCAGAATGCTGTCAATGCTGTCAATGCAGCCAAGTTGCTCCATGGCGCAACGCAATGCCCCGCAAGGGCGGGCCGGTGGCCGACAGACTGCCGAGACCGGCCGCCCACCCCCATACAATCCGCCGATATCCGTCCCCACCTGCGCACTTCTAGCGTGACGCCATGACCCCTCATGTCACCTCGCACACCCTCGCCGCAGTGAAGGACGCCGACCGGAAGCATGTCTTCCACTCCTGGTCCGCCCAGGCCCTGATCGACCCGCTCGCCGTGGCCGGCGCCGAGGGGTCGTACTTCTGGGACTACGACGGCAACCGCTTCCTCGACTTCTCCTCCCAGCTGGTCAACACCAACATCGGCCACCAGCACCCCAAGGTCGTCGCCGCGGTGCAGGAGCAGGCCGCCCGGCTCTGCACCCTGGCGCCCGGGTTCGCCGTCGACGTCCGCTCCGAGGCCGCACGCCTCATCGCCGAGCGGACCCCCGGCGACCTCGACAAGATCTTCTTCACCAACGGCGGCGCCGAGGCGGTCGAGAACGCCGTCCGCATGGCGCGGCTGCACACCGGCCGGGCGAAGGTGCTGTCCACCTACCGCTCGTACCACGGCGCCACCGCCGCCGCGATCAACCTCACCGGCGACCCGCGCCGCTGGCCGTCCGACACGGCCGCCGCCGGTGTCGTGCACTTCTGGGGCCCGTACCTCTACCGCTCCGCCTTCCACGCCGCCACCGAGGCCGAGGAGTGCGAGCGCGCCCTCGCGCACCTCGCCGACACGATCGCCTTCGAAGGGCCGCAGACCATCGCGGCGATCATCCTGGAGAGCGTGCCCGGCACCGCCGGGATCATGACCCCGCCGGCCGGCTACCTCGCGGGCGTGCGCGAGCTCTGCGACCGCCACGGCATCGTCTTCATCCTGGACGAGGTCATGTCCGGGTTCGGCCGTACCGGCAGGTGGTTCGCCGCCGACCACTGGGACGTCACCCCCGACCTGATCACCTTCGCCAAGGGCGTGAACAGCGGGTACGTGCCGCTCGGCGGCGTCGCCATCTCCGCCGCCATCGCCGAGACCTTCGCCACCCGCCCCTACCCGGGCGGACTCACGTACTCCGGTCACCCGCTGGCCTGCGCGGCCGCCGTCGCCACGATCAACGCGATGGAGGAGGAGGGCATCGTCGAGCACGCCGCCCACCTCGGCACGCACGTGATCGGCCCGGCCCTCGCCGAGATCGCCGAGCGCCACCCCTCCGTCGGCGAGGTCCGCGGGATGGGCACCTTCTGGGCCCTGGAACTCGTACGGGACAAGGAGACGCGCGAGCCCCTCGTCCCGTACAACGCCTCCGGCGCCGCCAACGCGCCGATGGCCGAATTCGCGGCGGCCTGCAAGGCCTCCGGGCTGTGGCCCTTCGTGAACATGAACCGCACCCACGTCGTCCCCCCGTGCACCATCTCGGAGGCGGAGGCCAAGGAGGGGCTGGCCCTGCTGGACGAGGCGCTGACGGTCGCCGACCGCCACACCACGTCCGGATAGCGGACGGCACATTCGTATACCGATCTACAACCGCTCTATTTCGGCCTCGCTGCCTGGCCTAAGGTGTCCGGAGTTCACCTAAGGAGACGGACCCCTATGCCAGGCAGCGGCGCTGTCACCCGCAACACACTTCGCCAGCAGATCGCGGACGCGCTGCGTGACGAGGTGCTCGCGGGACGCCTGCCGCCCGGGACCGAGTTCACCGTCAAGCAGATCGCCGAGCAGTACGAGGTCTCCGCGACCCCCGTCCGCGAGGCGCTGGTGGACCTCTCGGCGCAGGGCCTGCTCGAACTGGTCCAGCACCGCGGCTTCCGGGTGCGGATCTTCTCCGTGGACGACTTCCGGGGCATGATCGAGGCCCGCTCGCTGGTCGTGGACGGGATCTTCCGCAGGCTCGCCGAGCACGGCACCGCGGTCGGCTCCGGCGAGCGGCTGGTGTCCGTGCGGCGCCGGGCCGAGGAGGCGCGGCGGGCCGCACGGAGCGGTTCGCTCGAAGTGCTGATCGGCTACGACCTGCGCTTCTGGCGGGAGCTCAGCGAGCTGGTCGGCAACACCTACATCTCCGATTTCCTGCACCGCATCCGGGTGCAGTGCTGGGTCTTCGCCGTACCCCACCTCCAGCGCGATCCGCACCGGCTGCGGGCGGCGCTGTGGGACGGGCACGGAGACCTGGTGGACGCGGTGACCCTCGCCGACGCGGACGCGGTACGGCGCATCGTGCACGAGTACAACCAGCACGGCCTGGACTGGGCCGCCGGGCTCTAGGGCCGCTGGCGCGTACGGGTTCTGCGCACCCCTTCGCGGAGCGTGTCCGGCGCACTACGCTGGCCGGATCGGCGGCAACGACTGATCGGAGGCCGAGTGGCCTGTGACCTGTGGCTGGTCCCCCTTGTCGACGTGCTGTGCCACAGCCCCGACAACCCCTTCGCGGAAGAGATCGCCGCGTACGACAAGGCGCTCGGCGAGGCCGGGCTGCCGTCCGTGCCCGTGTTCGCCTACATGCCGGGCCTGAGCGGGGACGTGGCCCCCGTCGCCGGCTTCGACTACGACGCCCTGCACTTCCTGCGCCGGGCGTACCTGCTGCAGATCTGCGGGCTGCCGGTGACACCCGTGGACGAGCTCGGCGGGGACTACGAGCAGCTGCTGGAGATGTTCGAGCCGACCGCGCAGCAGTCGCACCTGGTGTGGCACTACGACCATGCCGGGGCGTACGTGCCGGTGGACTTCGCCGCTCCACTGGCGAACGAGGAGCTGCTGGCCGGCGGGGGGCCGCTGGGGTCCGCGCAGGGGTTGCTGCGGGAGCTCACGGTCGTGGCCCCGGCCATCGGGATAGACCCGGGGAATCCGCCCGCCGCGCCGGCGCCGCCGGGACGGCCGACCTCGCTGGAGGAGCCGGCGGGGCCGATTCCGTACGACGACAGTCCGTTCGCGCGGGAGCGGCACGTGTGGCTGGGGCTGCACGCGGCGGCCACGCGGAGCCTGGGGCAGGGATCGATGATCATCTTCAGCTGAGGCGGACCTGCCGAGGGGGCGGGGGCGCAGGTGCGCAGAGCCTGCCCCCCGCCCCGCTTCAGCGGGGCTGTTCCGGGGGCCGCTGGCGGGGCATGTTCGGGCGGGTCCCCGGCGGGAGGGGGAAGCGGGCCGGGGGGACGTACGCGTCCGAGCGGGCTCCGCTGGCGCCCAGGGACTGCATGACCAGCGGGGCGGGGCCGGAGCTGAATTCCACCATCCACTCCGCCGTCTCCGAGCGCACCAGCTCCGTCACGTCCTCCGAGAACCGCCGCAGCACCGTCAGGCACCGCTCGGCGGCCTCGCTGGCCGTGCCCTCCGTCGGCCCGAGCACCTCCCGCACGTTCTCCGAAGCCCAGTCGAACTGCAGGGTCTGCAGGCGGCGCTGCACCGCCTGGGCCGTGGCCACGTCCCGCATCCAGCCCGAGGTCAGGCCGAAGAACCGGTCGCAGCCCAGGCAGGACGCCGCCAGCAGCAGGGACAGGAACCCGTACGCCGACACACCCGGCGCCGAGCCCGTCAGCTCCAGCAGCGGCAGCGCGGCGCCCGTGACGGCGCCCAGGGCGGCCCCGACGCGCAGCACGCGCGCCCCCCGGCGCTTCCAGGCCCGGTCGGACAGGTACCACTCGGCGGTGCGCAGCGCATCGGCCTCGACGCGGCGGTAGAGCTCGTCGAGCCGCTCGGCGGGCTCGCCCCAGTCTCCGAGGGGGAACGGCCGCCCGGTCAGATCGCCCGCCGCCATGGGTCCGCTGCCCTCCTCCCGGGGATCCCGGGGATCCCGGGGTGGCCCCTCGGGCTGCATCTCCGGCTGGCTCACCCGGCACTCCCTCTGCCTGCGCTGACGTGTGGTGGTGCGCGTGTGCGCAATGATGCGCATGCTCTTCCTACCTTCGAATGGGGCGCGATGGGCAACGAATCCCGGGATTTCCGCTCACAAGGAGGTCTCCATCAGGTACGCGCATGTCCTGTCTCTCACTCGAAAGAGTTGGTCCTCACGGCGTAGGGCGCAGCGCCCGGGGAGCACGTAGGCTCGGATTGACCAAGCGTCCCGAACGGTACGGAGTGAGTGACCTGTGATTCCCGGTAGTGGCCAGCCCAACATGCAGCAGCTGCTCCAGCAGGCCCAGAAGATGCAGCAGGACCTCGCCGCGGCTCAGGAAGAGCTGGCCAGGACCGAGGTCGAGGGCCAGGCCGGCGGCGGTCTCGTCAAGGCGACGGTCACCGGTTCCGGTGAGCTGCGCGCGCTGGTGATCGACCCGAAGGCCGTGGACCCCGAGGACACGGAGACGCTCGCCGACCTGGTGGTCGCGGCCGTCCAGGCGGCCAACGAGAACGCCCAGGCGCTCCAGCAGCAGAAGCTGGGCCCGCTGGCCCAGGGGCTGGGCGGCGGCAGCGGCATTCCCGGCCTCCCCTTCTAGCACTCCCGCCCCACCCGAACGAAAGAAGGCAGTCCGTTGTACGAAGGCGTGGTCCAGGACCTGATCGACGAACTGGGCAGGCTGCCCGGCGTCGGGCCCAAGAGCGCGCAGCGGATCGCCTTCCACATCCTGCAGGCCGAGCCCACCGACGTCCGCCGCCTCGCGCACGCGCTGCTGGAGGTCAAGGACAAGGTCCGGTTCTGCGCGGTGTGCGGGAACGTGGCGCAGGAGGAGCGGTGCAACATCTGCCGTGACCCGCGCCGCGACATGTCGGTCATCTGTGTCGTCGAGGAGTCGAAGGACGTCGTCGCGATCGAGCGGACCCGCGAGTTCCGGGGCCGGTACCACGTGCTCGGCGGGGCCATCAGCCCGATCGAGGGCGTCGGCCCGGACGACCTGCGCATCCGCGAGCTGCTGGCGCGCCTCGCGGACGGCGAGGTGACCGAGCTGATCCTGGCCACCGACCCGAACCTGGAGGGCGAGGCGACCGCCACCTACCTCGCCCGCATGATCAAGCCCATGGGCCTGAAGGTCACCCGCCTGGCCAGCGGGCTCCCCGTCGGGGGAGATCTGGAGTACGCGGACGAGGTCACGCTCGGGCGGGCCTTTGAAGGAAGGCGACTTCTCGATGTCTGACGCAACGCTGCACGCCATCGGCCAGGATCCGGACGATTTCGCCGCCTCGATCGCGGACCAGATCGAGTCGTTCCTCGTCGCGGTCACCGAGGTGGCCAAGGGCGAGGACCCGGACAGCGCCGTGCCCTTCCTCCTCCTGGAGGTGTCGCAGCTGCTGCTGGCGGGCGGCCGGCTGGGCGCGTACCAGGACGTGCTGCCCGAGGAGCGCTACGAGCCCGACCTGGGGCCGGAGCCGGATGTGGACGACCTGCGCGAGCGTTTCGCGATCATGCTCGAGCCGGTCGACGTCTACTCCGAGGTCTTCGACCCGTACGAGCCCCGCAAGGCGCCGGTCCCGCACCGGATCTCCGACGACCTGGCCGACGTCGTCGCCGACCTGCGGCACGGGCTCATCCACCACCAGGCCGGCCGGATCACCGAGGCGCTGTGGTGGTGGCAGTTCTCGTACTTCACCAACTGGGGCCCGACGGCCTCGGCCACCCTGCGCGCGCTCCAGTCGCTGATCGCGCACGTACGCCTGGACCAGCCCCTCGCCGCCCTGGACGGCCTGGACACGGACGAGGACGTGACGGAGGACGACCTCGCCGAGCAGGCCGGCGAGGTCATGGCCCAGGAGCTCGGCCGCCTCGGCCGTAAATGATCACCCGGAAACCGGGCACCCGGGAGAGGAACGCCCGGGAAATGACCGCCCGGCCGGGGCAACCCGTCCTTTGATCTTCACATCTCATGATGTGGTACGAAGCGGTCGGATCCCGGGCGCTCGTTAGACTGCACCAGCAAATGAGACGGACTGAGCGAGGAGCGCACGTGGGCCTTGTCGTGCAGAAGTACGGAGGCTCCTCCGTAGCCGATGCCGAAGGCATCAAGCGCGTCGCCAAGCGGATCGTGGATGCCAAGAAGAACGGCCACCAGGTGGTCGTCGTGGTTTCCGCGATGGGCGACACGACGGACGAGCTGATCGATCTCGCCGAGCAGGTTTCTCCCATGCCTGCCGGGCGCGAATTCGACATGCTGCTGACCGCCGGAGAGCGGATCTCCATGGCCCTGCTGGCCATGGCGATCAAAAACCTGGGCCACGAGGCCCAGTCGTTCACCGGCAGCCAGGCAGGCGTGATCACCGACTCGGTCCACAACAAAGCGCGCATCATCGATGTCACGCCGGGCCGCATCCGCACCGCGCTGGACGAGGGCAACATCGCCATCGTCGCCGGCTTCCAGGGCGTGTCCGCGGACTCCAAGGACATCACCACCCTGGGCCGCGGCGGCTCGGACACCACCGCCGTCGCGCTCGCCGCGGCGCTGGACGCCGAGGTCTGCGAGATCTACACCGACGTCGACGGCGTCTTCACCGCGGACCCCCGCGTCGTGAAGAAGGCCAAGAAGATCGACTGGATCTCCTCCGAGGACATGCTGGAGCTCGCCGCCTCCGGTTCCAAGGTGCTGCTGCACCGCTGTGTCGAGTACGCACGCCGATACAACATTCCGATCCACGTCCGCTCGTCCTTCTCGGGACTGCCGGGCACCTGGGTCAGCAACGAGAATCCGCAAGGGGACGAGCAGGTGGAGCACGCCATCATCTCCGGAGTCGCTCACGACGTCTCCGAAGCCAAGATCACGGTTGTCGGCGTCCCGGACAAGCCGGGCGAGGCCGCGGCGATCTTCCGCGCGATCGCGGACGCCGAGATCAACATCGACATGATCGTGCAGAACGTGTCGGCGGCCTCGACGGGCCTCACCGACATCTCCTTCACGCTTCCCAAGACCGAGGGCCACAAGGCCATCGACGCCCTGGAGAAGGCGAAGGCCCAGATCGGCTTCGACTCCCTGCGCTACGACGACCAGATCGGCAAGATCTCCCTGGTCGGCGCGGGCATGAAGACCAACCCGGGCGTCACCGCCTCCTTCTTCCAGGCGCTGTCCGACGCGGGCGTCAACATCGAGCTGATCTCCACCTCCGAGATCCGCATCTCGGTCGTGACCCGCCAGGACGACGTCAACGAGGCCGTCCGCGCCGTGCACACGGCCTTCGGCCTCGACTCCGACAGTGACGAGGCCGTCGTCTACGGAGGCACCGGACGATGACCGGCGCCCGGTCCTCCGCCCCGGCGCTCGCCGTGGTCGGGGCGACCGGAGCGGTCGGCACCGTCCTGCTCCAGATGCTGTCCCTGCGGGCCGACGTCTGGGGCGACATCCGCCTGATCGCCTCCGCGCGCTCGGCCGGCCGCAGGCTGGCCGTCCGCGCGGAGGAGATCGAGGTGCTCCTCCTCACCGAGGACGCCTTCGACGGGCTCGGGCCGGGCGATGTCGCGCTCTTCCTGACCCCGGCCGAGGTCTCGGCCCGCTGGGCCCCCGTCGTCACCGCACGCGGTGCCGTCGTCGTCGACCAGTCCGCGGCCTTCCGGGAGGACCCCGAGGTCCCCCTGGTGGTGCCCGAGGTCAACGCGCACGCCGTACGCGTCCGGCCGCGCGGGATCGTCGCCACCCCGGACTGCGTGACCGCCGCCATGATCGCGGTCCTGGGCGCGCTGCACGCCGAGTACACCCTCTCCGAGCTGGTCGTTTCCTCGTACCAGGCCGCGAGCGCCGCCGGCCGGGCCGGCACCGAGGCGCTGCGCCGCCAGGTGTCGCTGGTCGCCGGGACCACCCTGGGCGAGCAGACCGGAGACGTACGCCGGGCCGTGGGCGAGGACACCGGGCCCTTCGCGGCTCCGCTCGCCCTCAACGTCGTGCCCTGGTCCGGGGAACTGCGCGAGGACGGCTGGTCCTCGCACGAGCTGGCGGTCCGGGGGGAGACCCGCCGGATCCTGGGCCTGCCGGAGCTCCCGATCGCCGTGACCTGCGTACAGGTTCCCGTGGTGACGGGGCACTCCCTGACCGTGCGGGCCCGGTTCGAGACCGAAGTGGGCGCCGAGCACGCCCGGCAGGTCCTGGACGCCGCACCCGGTGTGGTGCTCGTCGACGACCCGGCCGCGGGGGAGTTCCCGACGCCGGCGGACGCCGCCGGAACGGATCCCGCCTGGGTGGGGCGGGTGCGGGTCTCGCTCGACGACCGGCGTGCGCTGGAGTTCTTCGTGTGCGCCGACAATCTCCGCAAGGGCGCAGCCCTGAATGCGACGCAGATCGCGGAACTGATCGCAGGTGAATCTGCGTAATTCGCTTTGTAGGATCGGTGCTGATCCCTTGATCAAGGTGATGGCCCGACTGCCGTCCTGATAGACGGGGCAATCGGGAAGAGCGGGTACGCATGAGGGCGATGGGGATATTGCTGTGGCGGCTGCCTCGCGCGTACAACCCTGACGGGGGGACGCGTGTCCTACAGGCGTGGCAGAGGCACTGCTGGAACTGGCCGTCCTACCGGCGCGCATCGGGATCATCCCGTCGCGCCGGGGCTCCCGCCCGCCCGGCGGCGGTCTTCCTGTGATCGTTCCCATCCCGCCCGCCGGGCCCTCCCACGTGCCCGTACGGGCCGTCGTGCCGACCCCGGGCGGCCGCGTGCCCGCGCCGCGCGACAGCGCTGAGGCGGGCGGCGAGACGCCCCCGGCGAGCGAGGCCGGGGCCCAGACGGTGGCCGCGGCCGAGACGGTGGCGGAAGTCGCGCCCGGCGCGGTGGCCGACGTCGCGCCCGAGGCGGTGCGCGAGGTCGTGGCGGGCACCACCGTCGACCACCTCACGGAGACCTACCAGGCGCACTACCGCTCGCTCCTGGGCCTCGCCGCGCTGCTCCTCGACGACACGGCCTCCTGTGAGGACGTGGTCCAGGAGGCGTTCATCCGCGTGCACTCCGCCCGCAACCGGGTCCGGGACCGCGACAAGACGCTGGCCTACCTGCGCCAGACCGTCGTGAACCTCTCCCGGTCCGCCCTGCGCCGGCGCATCCTCGGCCTCAAGCTGCTGTCGAAGCCGATGCCGGACATGGCGAGCGCCGAGGAAGGCGCGTACGACCAGCTGGAACGTGACGATCTGATCAAGGCGATGCGCGGACTGCAGCGTCGCCAGCGAGAGGTGCTCGTGCTGCGGTACTTCGCGGACATGACGGAAGCCCAGGTCGCCGAGACGCTCGGGGTGTCGCTCGGCTCGGTGAAGGCGTACGGATCGCGGGGGATTGCCGCGCTGCGGGTGGCGATGGAGGCTGCGCAGTCATGAGGGACGACCACACCGCGCCCGGCGGCGCGAGCGACGAAGAGGCGCTGCGGGGCCTGCTGCGCGGGGCCGTCGAGGGCCTGCAGCCCGCCGACGGGGCGCTGGAGCGGCTGCGGTACGCCGTACCGGCCCGCCGGACCCTCAAACGGCAGGTCTTCGTCGGCGCCGCCGCGGCCGCTCTGCTCGCCGGGACGGCCATCCCGGCCGCCCTGCACGTGGCGGCCGACGAGGCCGCCACCACCGAGCATTCGGCGATGGCCGGGCACGGGACCGCGTCCGGCGGGAAGCCCGGCTCCTCGTTCTCCGACCCGCACCAGAACGGATACGGGAGCCATCCCAGGGCCACCCGCTCCGGCGGCGGTACCCCCGAGGCGGGCGGCACCACCGGGCAGCCGGACCCCGCGGCCACCGGTTCCCCGGCCGGCGGTGTGACGGCCGGCCCGTCGAGCAGCGGTACCGACCCCGGCGCGGTCGTGGGCGCCGGCAACGGCCCGCAGCCGCCGGCGGCGGCGCCGGGTGCGCCCGGGTGCGGGGCCGAGCAGCTGGGGGTGGTGGGCTCGGCCCGCGCCCCGGAGGCCGACGGCAAGGTCTACGGCAGTTTCAAGGTCACCAACGTGTCGGCGCAGGGCTGCACCGTCAGCGGCCCGGACACCGTGACGGCGGCCGCCGCGGCCGGCGCCCCGACGGGCCCGGGCTCCGGCGTCGCCGTGGTCGGCCACACGGCGGGGGACCCGGCGAGCGGGTTGCTGCCCGACCCGTCGGCGGAGGCGCCGGTGCTGGTGCTCCCGCCGAACTCCGCGTACGAGGTCCGCTTCGCCTGGGTGCCCTCGGCGGAGCCGTGCCCCGCGGCGAGCCCGGACGCGGGGGCGCAGCCGCCGGGGAGCCGGTCCGCCGAGACGCCCGCCGCCGAACCGGACACGGGCACCACGCCGCCGGAGGCTCCGGGCGTGGCGGTGTCCCACACGCCCTCGACGGGCGCCCCGGTCACCCGTACGACGATCCCCGAAGCCTGCGGGGGAACGGTGTACCGCACGGGAGCGATCCCGGTGGACGCGCCCAAGCCGTAGCCCTGCGGGGATCAGACCCGCTCGGCTGCCGGCTGCGCGGGCAGCAGGCCGGCCTCGGCGTCGCGCAGGGTCTCCACCTCGCGGCGGTAGAGGCGGAACCACATGAAGAGCACGAAGGCGACGAAGACGAACCACTCGCCGGTGTAGCCGAGGTTCTGGAAGGCCTTCAGGTCGAGCCCGGTGTTGCTCGGGGCCGCGGCCGGCACGGGCGTCATGCCGTCCGCCGGGGTCTGCACGGTCAGCCAGGCGTCGTACAGGTCGTACGGGACGAGGTTGACCAGCGAGGCGGCCCCGATCACGCCGAGCTGCCCGGCCGGGAGGCCGCCCTGCGCGTGGACCCCCTTGGTGCCGGAGTTCTCCGAGGCCTGGAGCGCGCCGGTGACCTCGACGCGGCCGGTGGGCGCGGCCGGGGCCTTCGCCGGATCGGCGGTCCCCGGCAGCCAGCCCCGGACCACCGGGACGGCCTTGCCGGAGTCGGTCTTCAGCAGGGTCAGCACGTAGAAGCCGGTCGCGCCGTCCAGCCGCCGCTCGGGGACCAGCAGCTGGTCCGCGTACTCCCCGGACGCGGAAGCCAGCTGTCCGGAGGTCTTCGTGTCCACCGGGAGCAGCGAGTCCAGCGGCACGGCCGTCCGGTCGGCGGGGCGCTCGGAGGTCGCCTCGCGGTGGCTGTCGACGCGGTCCTCGAACCGGTCGAGCTGCCAGGACCCCATGAACAGGCAGAAGGGGACGGCGAGCGCGACGAAGACGTTGATCCCCCACCAGCGCGGGGTCAGGAGAAACCGGTGCACCCCACCACCGTACGGGGGGTGCACCGGGAGCCCCCTAGCGGGGCAGGTGCTTGAGCGCGAATTCCAGTTCCATCCGGACCTGCTTGATCCGCTCCTCCACGACCAGCGAGCCGTGCCCGGCGTCGTACCGGTACACCTCGTGCACCGCGCCGCGCGCCGCCAGCCGGTCCACGTAGTTGTCGATCTGCCGGATCGGGCAGCGCGGGTCGTTGACGCCGGCCGCGATGTACACGGGCGCCTTCACCGCATCGACGTACGTCAGCGGAGACGAGGCCTCGAAGCGGTCCGGGACCTCCTCCGGCGTGCCTCCGAAGAGCGTGCGGTCCAGGGACTTCAGCGACTCCATCTCGTCGTGGTAGGCCGTCACGTAGTCGGCGACCGGCACGGAGGCCAGGCCCACCGCCCAGTCCCCGGGCTGCGTGCCGAGGCCCAGCAGCGTCAGGTAACCGCCCCAGGAGCCGCCCGAGAGCACCAGCCGGGCCGGGTCCGCCAGGCCGGAGGAGACGGCCCATTCGCGGACCGCCGCGATGTCCTCCAGCTCGATCAGGCCGACCCGGTGCTTGAGGGCGTCCGTCCAGGCGCGGCCGTAGCCGGTCGAGCCCCGGTAGTTGACCCGGACGACGGCGAAGCCGTGGTCGAGCCAGGCCGCCGGGGTCGCCGCGAAGGCGTCGCTGTCGTGCCAGGTGGGCCCGCCGTGGATCTCGAAGACCGTCGGGAAGGGGCCGTCGCCGTGTCCGGCCGGCCGCTGCGCGAGCGCGTGGATGCGCCCGCCGGGGCCCTCCACCCAGACGTCCTCGACCGGGACCGAGCCGGGCGCCCGGAAACCGGGAGGGTCCAGGACGATCGCGCCCGAGGTGGACCGTACGGCCGGGGGCTCGGCCGCCGAGGACCACTGGAACTCCACCGTCCCGTCGGGGCGCGCCGTCGCAGCCGACACCGTCCCCGGCGGCGTGTCCACGCGTGCGAGCTCCCGCGCGGCCAGGTCGTAGCGCCAGAGCTCGCTGCGCGCCTCGAAGTGGTGTGCGATCAGCAGGGCGGAGCCGTCCGGGTACCACTCGGCGCTGACGTCGCCCGGCAGGTCGATCGCGAGCTCCTCCTCGGTGCCGGTGGTCGCGTCCCACACCATCGGCTCCCAGCGGCCGCGCCGCTGGTGGCCGACGAGCAGCCGGGGGTCGCCCGGGACCGGCGCGAAGCCCAGTACCTCCAGGCCCAGCTCCTCGGAGCCGCCCCGGGAGTCGTCCAGCTCGGCGACGGTGGTGCCGTCGAGGGTGACCACGCGCAGGGCGGAGTGCATGGCGTCACCGTGCTCGGTGTGCTCGATGGCGAGGAGGGTCCCGTCGTGGGACAGGTCGCCGACCCCGGCCGACTCCCGGTGCCGGTAGATCACGGCGGGCGCCGAGCCGTCCGGCCGGACCACGTGGATGGTGGTGCCGTCCTCGTCGGTGGAGCGGCCCACGACGGCCGTGCCGTCGCGGCCGATGGCCAGCCCGGCGGGGTAGGAGGGTTCCAGGCCGGGGGTGGCCGGCTCGTCGGGGCCGCCGCCGAAGGGCTGGCGCACCCACGTGCCGAACTCGTCGCCGTCGGTGTCGGAGAACCACCAGATCCACTCCCCGTCGGGGGAGAGGGTGCCGTCGGTGGTGCCGTTGGGGCGGTCGGTGGCCTGCCGCTGGACGCCGGTGGCGCGGTCCCAGGCGTAGAGCTCGAAGGTCCCCGTCGCGTTCGAGACGAAGAGCGAGCGGTCCGGGGCGTCCTCGGCCCACTCGGGCAGTCCGACGCGCGGCGCGCGGAACCGCTTCTCCCAGTCGGGCATGGCGGCAGCGGCGCTCTCGCCGGTGGTCAGGTCGGTGTCGCTGGTCATGCCCCCATTCTTGCCGGACGCCGCGCCGGGATGCCGACTGCTCCGAACGGGCGCACAGTGGAACCCGTACGCGTGTTCCGTGTACCAGGAGGAGTGATCATGGCCAAGAAGGCTCGCACCGGACACCACGGCCACCAGGATTCCGAGCGCGCGATGGCGAAGAACACCGCGGCCGAGGCGCGTGCCAAGGCCGCCGTCAGAGACGTGCAGTCGCTCTCCGCGAAGACGCGGGGCATGCAGCAGAAGGCTCAGGCCAAGCGCGGCTGAGTCCGGCACCCGGTCACGGCCCGCGCCCTCCCACGAGGGCGCGGGCCGCGTGCGTACGCTGACCGCATGCGGATGATCGTCCGGGGTGCCCGGCTGCTGCACGCCCACGGCCCCTTCGGGGGCCTGTCCGACGTGGAGGTGGCCGAGGACGGGCGGATCGCGCGGGTGGTCCCGTACGACGACCAGAAGGAGCCGCCCGCCACGGGGACCCTCATCGAGGCCCACGGCTCGCTGCTCACCGCCCCCTTCGTCGAGCCGCACATCCACCTGGACACGGCCCTGACGGCCGGCGAACCGCGCCCCAACGCCTCCGGCACCCTCTGGGAGGGCATCGCCTGCTGGAGCGAGCGCAAGCGGACCCTGACCCGCGAGGACGTCGTCGCGCGGGCCACCGAGGTGCTGCGCTGGCAGGCGGCGCAGGGCGTGCTGCACGTGCGGACCCACTGCGACGTGACCGACCCGGCGCTCACCGCGCTCGACGCGCTGCTGGAGGTCCGCGACCGGGTCCGGGACGTCATGACCCTGCAGATCGTGGCCTTCCCGCAGGAGGGGATCGTCTCCTTCCCGGACGGCGGGGCGCTGCTGCGGGAGGCCGTGGCGCGCGGGGCGGACGTCGTCGGTGCCATCCCGCACTTCGAGGACACCCGGGAGGACGGGGTCGCCTCGCTGGGCATCGCCTTCGCCCTGGCCGAAGAGCACGGGCTGCGCGTGGACGCCCACTGCGACGAGATCGACGACGAGCAGTCCCGCTTCGTGGAGGTGCTGGCCGCCCTCGCACTGCGCTCGGGCCTGCGCGAGCGGGCCACGGCCTCCCACACGACGGCCATGGGCTCCTACAACGGCGCCTACAGCTACAAACTCCAGCGGCTGCTGGCGCGTTCGGGCATCAACCTGGTCGCCAACCCGTTCGCCAACCTCAACCTGCAGGGCCGCTTCGACGCCTACCCCAAGCGGCGCGGCCTCACCCAGGTCAAGGAGATGCTTGCGGCGGGGGTCAACGTGGCCTTCGGGCACGACGACGTGATGGACCCGTGGAACGCGCTCGGCACCGGCAACCCGCTCCAGACCGCCCTCGTCGGGCTGTACGCCGCCCAGCTCACCGGCGCGGAGGAGATCCCGCTGGCCTTTTCGATGGTGACGGAGCGTGCGGCGCGGGTCCTGGGCCTGTCGGACGCGGAGTACGGCATCAGGGAGGGCGCCCCCGCCTCCTTCGTGCTCCTCCCCGCCCCGACCCCGCAGGAGGCGATCCGCCGCCAGGTCCGGCCCCGGTACGTCGTCGCGCACGGCACCGTCCTGGCCCGCACCCCGCCCGCCCCGACCCTGCTCTCCTGGCCGGGAGAACCCGAGGCCGAAGTCGACTTCGCCCCGTCCTAGGCTGACGCCCCATGACATGGACCTTCGACACCGCCGCGGGCCGGGCCGCCTTCCAGGTCGCCTCGGAGTACGCGGACGCGGATCTGCTCGCCCACTCGGTGCGCTCGTACGCCTTCGGGGCCGACCACGCGCGGCGGCATGGCCTGGAGTACGACGCAGAACTCTTCTACGTGTCGGCCCTGCTGCACGATCTGGGGCTGACGGCCCCGTTCGACAGCCACACGCTGCCCTTCGAGGAGGCGGGCGGCCACGTCGCGCGCGTCCTGACGGCGGGGCTGGGCTGGCCCGCGGACCGGCGGGCGCGGGCCGCGGAGGTGATCGTCCGGCACATGGGGGACGACGTGACCGCGGCCGAGGACGTCGAGAGCCACCTCCTCCAGGTGGGGACGAGCGCCGATGTGTCGGGGCTGCGGCTGGGCGAGTTCGCCCCGTCCTTCACCGCGGAGCTGCTCGCCGCGCATCCGCGGGGCGGCTTCGGCGCCGCCTTCCTCGCCCTGGCCGAGGACCAGGCGAAGCGCAAGCCCGACTGTGCGGCGGCCGCCTTCGTCGCGGGCGGAGCGGCCCTGCGCATCGCGGCGAACCCCTTGGACGCGGCCCCGCTGACGGCGGAGTTCCCCGGGTGAGACCCGTGTGAGGACGGGGGGCGCGGGGGCCCGTCGGATAGCGTGCCCGCATGTCGTGGGACGAGGACGGAACACCGCACACGCTCGCACTGCGCCGCACCGGCCGCAGCGAACTGGAGCCGGACCGGCTGCCCGAGGTCCGGGAGCTGGAGGTGCTCGGCTGGGAACCCGCGCCCGAGGACCTGCGCTGGGCCTTCCTCCCCTTCGTCTGGCCCCCGGAGGCCCGCACCTGGATCCCGGACCGCTCCACGCACTGGGCGGTGGAGACCTCGCTGGACGGCGAGGGCCACATCACCGGGGTCCAGGCCGTCCCGCTCCCCGAGGCCGACCTGCACGACCTCGACGCCGAGACCGACACCGCCCTCGCCGGTCTGGGCCTGCCGCCCCGGCCCCGGGGCCGGCTGTGGCTGCTGCGCCCGGTCGGCCCCTTCGCCACCGTCGCCGAACTCCTCGGCCACCTCGACGCGCTGGCCGCCCGGCGCGGCGTGGAAACCTCGCCCTCCGCCGAGTTCCTCGCCCTGGTCCGCGCCGAACTCGAGGCCCTCGACCGCTCCTGAGGGCCGTCCCCGGGACGGCACGCCGCGCCGGCGGGCTTCCACTTCAGCGGAACGCGTGCACCACCTGGATCTCGCCGACGATGTGGGCGTTGGAGTCGTCCAGCTCCTCGGCCGGAACCCACAGCTCGAGGATCGTGCGGCCCCCGGCCTGCCGGACGGGATACCGGCTCAAGAACTCCGACTCGACCTCGAAACGCGTGACGAAGCCGGCGCCGTCGTGCTTCACGTTCCCGTCCCGCGCGATCCTGACCGCGTAGTCCTCGTTGAGGACCGGGTAGAAGATCGGCTGCTCGGGCAGCCGGGGCGGCCAGGCGGTTTCCGTGCCGCGGCCGGCGGTTAACGGACCGTCGTGGGCGGGGTCTGGTCCATCGGGACCTGGAGGCTTCCGTAGCGTTCCATCCGCTGCCAGTGCAGGCGTGATCCGGCGATCGCGGTGAACACCGACTGGATGACGACCAGGTACATCAGCTGGCGGTAGACGAACTGCTGGAGCGGCAGGCTCCACAGGGGCCCGGGCCGTTCCCCGTCCAGGTGGAAGGCGTAGAGCCCCATCAGGACCTGGAGGAGCAGGAAAGCGCACCACAGGCCGATGATGCGGACCGGGTCGAGAAAGATCAGGCCGAAGACGGCGAAGACGTCCACGACCGGTGCGAGCAGCGGCAGCAGGACCTGGAACATCAGCAGGTAGAGCAGGCCGCGCCGGCCCAGCTTGCCGGCCTGGCCGCGCTGGGTGAGGGCGCCCCGGTGCTTCCACATGGCCTGCAGGGTGCCGTAGCACCAGCGGTAGCGCTGCTTCCACAGTGCGCCGAGCGTGGCGGGCGCCTCGGTCCAGGCGATGGCCCGCTCCTCGTACACCACCCGCCATCCGTTGCGGCACAGCGCCATCGTGAGGTCGGTGTCCTCGGCGAGGGTGATGTCGCTGACCCCGCCCACCCGCAGCAGTGCCTCGCGGCGGAACGCGCCGATCGCACCGGGCACGGTGGGCATGCACTCCGCGAGGTCGAACAGGCGCCGGTCGAGGTTGAAGCCGACCACGTACTCGATGTGCTGCCAGCGCCCGAGCAGGCCGCCGCGGTTGACGACCTTCGCATTGCCCGAAACGGCGCCGACCCGCCGGTTGGCGAAGGGTTGGACGATCATCCGGACGGCGTCCGGCTCGAAGACGGTGTCGCCGTCCACCATGACGACGAGGTTGCAGGTGGCCGCGGCTATGCCGGTGTTGAGCGCCGCCGGCTTGCCGGCGTTCTGCTGGCGGATGACGCGTACGCCGCGCAGGTTCAGGCCTTCGACGATGTCGGCGGTGCCGTCGGTGGAGCCGTCGTCGACCACGATGACCTCCACCTGGTGGTCCGACGCGAGCAGGGAGCGGACGGCCGCCTCGATGCCGGCGCTCTCGTTGTAGGCGGGGACGATGACGCTGACCGGCTCGGTGACCGGCCTGCCCCACGGCCTGCGGCGCGTACGGACATGGCGGCGCGCGGCGGCGAACACGGCGATGGCGCGCAGCACGCTGATGGCGCCGGCCGCCCACAGCAGCCAGCCGAGCGCGTCGAGCACCCAGCCGCTGGCGCGCAGCGCGTTGATGAGGGCGAGCCCCTGCCACTCGTCGACGGCGGAGGCGGGCTTCACGGGTGCCGGAAGGCCGACCGCGTCGCTGACCGTGGCGAAGCGGAAGCCCGCCTTCTTGAGGTCGGGCAGGAGCTGGTCCAGCGCCGCGACGGTCTGCGAGCGGTCGCCGCCCGCGTCGTGCATCAGCAGGATCTGGCCGTCCGTGCCCTTGGGGGTGGAGTTGGCGACGATCTGCGCGACGCCCGGGCGGCGCCAGTCCTCGCTGTCCTGCGTGGTGAGGACGGTGAGGTAGCCGTCCTGCCCGGCTTCCACGACGGTGTCCCAGTCGGCGTCCGTCAGGGCCCGGTTGGTGGAGGAGTACGGCGGTCGCAGCAGCGGCGTGGTGACGCCGGTGGCGCCCGCGATGACGAGCTGGCTCTCGCGCAGCTCAAGGGAGCGCCGCCACGCGGAGGCCGCGCCGAGATCGGTGTGGGTGAAGGTGTGGACACCGATCTGGTGGCCGTCCTCGACGATCCGCCGGGCCAGCTCGGGATGGGCGGACACCTGGGCGCCGACGGTGAAGAACGTGGCCGGCACCTGGTGGCGGTGCAGCACGTCGAGGATCTTCGGGGTCCAGACCGGGTCGGGGCCGTCGTCGAAGGTCAGGGCGATCGTGCGGGGCGCGGGACCGGCCACTCGTCCGGCGGCGCCTTCGACGACCGGGCCGCCGGAGCGGATCTGCTCCGGCACGGACGCCGAGGAACCGGCCGGGCGCGGCGCCCCGTCGGCGGTGGTGTCGAACATGTGGTGGGCGTAGCCCTGGAGCAGCAGCGCCGCCGAGAGGGTGATGACGAGCGCGGTCAGCAGCAGCCAGTGGGTGCGCAGGGGGACGCTGCGCACCGTGCTGTGCCGCCCGCGGGGGAGTCGGCGGTTCTTCGACACGGGAGGGGGTGCTTCCTGCCAGGGGGTCTGTTCGGGGTCTACGGATGGGCGGTGGGTTTGCCGCCGCCTTGGCCGGGCCGGGCCGTCGGCTTGCCCTGGCCGGCCGAGCCGGAGCCCGGCGAGGCCCCGTTCCCGTTGGTGGTGGGGGGTGTCGGCGCGGCCGTCGGGGCGGCGCCGTTCCCGGTGGGGGCCTGGGGCGCCGGGGCGGTGGGCTCGGGGGCCCGTGAGGCGGCGCCGGTGGCAGCCGGGGTGCGGCGCGGTGCGGCGGAGGCCGACGGGCGGCGGGGCTCGGCGGCGGGCGCCTTGCTCGGGGCGGCGTCCGCACTGCGCGGGGCGGGCAGGAAGGGTGACTCGAGCGTCGGCCCGCCGAACAGCGAGCTGAGGACGAGGACCACGTACCCGGCGGCGGGTACGACGAGCAGCCATCCCAGGCGGCGGACCCGGCGCTGGCGCCGCCCCGAGGAGTCCACGAACACCGGGCTCGGCTCGGCCGCTCCGGCCGCTCCGGCTGCTTCGGCCGCGCTCGGAGAGGCCGCGTGGACACGCGGAAGCTCCAGCGTGTCGTCGTCCGCGTAACCCGGTTGTGGTCGCATCAGTGGGTCTGCCTCTACGGGATGGGGCGGGTGGTCGGGGTGCCGTCGCGAGGCTGGGGCACCGTCGGGCCGGTGCTCGGCCGGCCGGTCGGACGGCCGCCGGAGCCGGGTGTACGGGTCGCTTCCGGAACCTCGGGCTGCTTGCCGGGCTCGGGTTTCCCGGAGGGCTTCCCGGGCGGCTTCGGGGAGGCTGAGGCGCCGCGCGGTCCGTCCGTCGGCTGCGCGGCCGGCGGGGCGGCCGGGGTTTCGCCCGGCCCGCCCAGGACGGGGGCGCAGTAGCCGGGGACGTCGGCCGGCCTTCCGGCCGCGGCGACCAGCGGGGCGAAGCGGTGGTCCGCGAGGACCTCGGCGGGCTCCCGCCCGCCCGGGGCGATGTCCGCGGCGTAGGCGCGGCAGAGCTCGGCGAGAGCGGCGGGTACCGCCTCGGGCGAGGCGAGCACCCCCGGCGCCGGCTCCCCGGGCCCGGAGGCCGGCGCGGAAGCGGACGGGGAAGCGGCCGGGGCGCTGCTCGCCGGCTTGCCGCCCAGGGCGGCGGGCAGATGGCCGGTGCCGGCGGCCACGGCGACTCCGCCGAGGGCGGTGGCCACCACGGCGGCCGCGACCTTCGCGCTCAGGAGCATCGCCGGGGTCAGCATGTTCCGCTTCCTGGGGGTGGCCACGCCGGTGGACGCAGCAGGGGACGCAATGATGGACGTAGTGGTGGAAACCTGGGCAAGGCGGGCAGACCGAAACGCCGCCATGGCCGCCTGCTCGCCGGGCAGTTCACCGTCGCCCACAGGCGCGGAGGCGGCGGCGAGCAGTCCCGCGAGGGCGTCGTCACCGGGTACTGCACCGGTTCTGGCGCCGCCGAGCAGCTGCTCGGCCGTGTCGCGGTCGATCCGGCGGGATCGGTTGGTGCTCATCTCGCATCCTTCAGCGTCGGAGACGTCGTCGGTGTCACTTCCGGGGCGAAACTTCCTTCGAGTGGCTGCTGGGAACTGCCGGTGCCGCTCTCCCGGTGCTCCTGCTGTGCGAGGAGCTTGGCGAGCCTGCGCAGGCCCCGGTGCGCGGCCGTGCGCACCGCACCGGCCCGTTTGCCGAGCACGCGCGCCGCGCTCTCCGCGTCGAGGTCCATGACCACGCGCAGCAGCACGGCCTCGCCCTGGTCGCGGGGCAGCCGGGCTATCAGGGCGAGCGCGTCGGCGGTGGCGACCGTGGCCAGCGCACTCGACTCGGTGTCCTCGGGGGCCCGCCGGTCGAGCAGGTACTCGACCGGCAGATCGGCCGTCGGGCGCCGGCGCCGACGGCGCAGCAGGTCCAGCGCCCGGTTGCGGCCGATCGCCGTCACCCAGCCGCGGAACCCGTCGAAGTCCCCGTGGAACGTCCCCAGGTCGCGGGCGACCTGCAGCCAGGTCTCGGACGCGACGTCCTCGGCCTCCTCCCCGACCAGCACGGTCAGATAGCGCAGCAGCCCCGGCTGCACCTGCCGGAAGAGCGCCCGGAAGGCCGCCTCGTCCCCCCGTTGCGCCGCTGCGACCTCCCTGGACATGTCTCCCGGGCGTCCTGACTCACTGTCGGCCTCGCCGAACTCCTCCGCACTCTGCACGCGGGTCATGATGCGGCACGGGAATCCGGCAGTTCACCCGATGATCCAGATATCACCTGGTGTTCGCGCGAAGAGCGCGGTGTTCGCGCGAGAGCACGGCGCCAAGGCCTGGTCAAAGCCCGCAGGGTTGGGCAAGGATCGCGTCCGCACCACGCCACGCACGTTCTTCCGGCACATCACGCCCGTCACAGGAGGATGTTCATGCCTCGCCGTATACCCAGCGGCCTGATCGCCGCGGCCGCCGCCACCGCGGCACTCGCCCTGGCCGCACCCGCCTCGGCGTCCCCGGCCGCCCCGGCCGGATCCCTCCCCCAGGGCCGCGTCTTCATGGTCAACCCCGTCCAGTCCTCCGGGGATCAGGCGCTGGCCGACGCCAAGGACTCCGCCGGCTCCGTACCCGCTTCCGCGTACGCCACGGCCGCGCTGCGCAACCTCGACGCGAGCGGCGGGCTGTCGGGCAGGTGGGCCCGTGTCAGGTCGGACACCGGGGCCTCCGCGAAGACCGCGGACGCGGCCTCGTACGACCGCCACGACGACCAGTTCGAGCAGGTGATGGCCTACTTCTGGGTCAACGAGGCGCAGGAGTACCTGCAGGGACTGGGCTTCGGCAGCGAGCTTCCCGGGGCCAACGACCGGGTCCAGCCGGTGCGCATCAACCAGTGGGGCGCCGACAACTCCTACTTCACCGACCGGAAGGACGAGATCCGCTTCGGTAAGGGCGGTGTCGACGACGCCGAGGACGCCGAGGTGATCGTCCACGAGTACGGGCACGCGGTCCACGAGGCCCAGGTCCCCGGCTTCGGCACCTCCCCGGAGGCCGGGGCGATCGGCGAGGCCTTCGGCGACTACCTGGCCGTCGAGGTCGGCTCGCACGCCGTCGCCCGGTACGGCTGGGTCCGTACGGCCGACGAGGCGTGCGTCGCCGACTGGGACTCGATCTCCTACAGCGAGGCCCCGCACTGCCTGCGCCGGATCGACGGCTCCAAGGTCTACGCGGACCGGGTGGGCGAGGTCCACGCGGACGGCGAGATCTGGTCGCGCGCGCTCTTCGACATCCGGAAGGCCCTGGGGGCCAGGACCGCCGACCGCATCATCGTCAACGCGCAGTTCGGCTTCGCGGCGGACACCAGCTTCACGGACGCGGCGCTGAAGACGATCGCGACCGCCGAGCGCATGCACGGCAAGAGCGCGGCGGACGCGGTGCGCGGCGCGTTCCAGGCCCGTCAGATCCCCGGCGTCTGACGGCCGTTGGCGACACCGCCCGGCCCCGGAGCCCAACCGGCCCCGGGGCCAAGCGGAATGTTCCGTTTTTGACCGTTGAGCGGACAGGAAAGTCCTCTCTCCGGACAAGAGCTCGTCAAATTCTTGTTGCATACCTGTCAATCGGGCCCTCCTTCCTGGCACGCTCGCTGCCGCCCCCACGGCAACGAAGGAGAACGAGTGACCCACCACATGTCCTCATCCCCCACCTCCCGCAGCCGGACCCGCGTGCTGCGCACCGCAGCGCTCGTCGCCTCCGCGGCGATGGTCGCGATCGCCGTCCAGAGCGGTTCCGCCAACGCGGCCGCCGAGCGCGAGGAGGGAGCCACCGCCGTCCGGCTGTCGGCCTCCGCGCGCGCCCAGGCGATCGCCGCCGCCCAGACCGAAGCGGTCGGTACCGCGCGCGCCATCGGCCTCTCCGACCAGGAACGCCTCGTGGCCCGGGACGTGATCAAGGACGCGGACGGCACGGTCCACACCCGCTACGAGCGCACCTACGCGGGTCTGCCCGTCCTCGGCGGCGACCTGGTCGTCCACCAGAAGAAGGACGGCAGCCGCAAGACCACCAAGGGCACCGAAGCCCGCATAGCCCCCGCCGCCGCCCGCTCCCCGAAGGCCGCGCCCGCCGGCGCCCGCCAGGTGGTCTGGGCCGCGGAGGGCACGCCGGTCTTCGCCTACGAGGCCGTCGTCACCGGCACCCAGCCCGACGGCACCCCGAGCGAGCGCCACGTCATCACGGACGCGGCCACCGGCGCCGAGCTCTGGTCCTACGAGGCCGTCCACACCGGCACCGGCACCGGCCAGTACTCCGGCTCCGTCGCGGTCGGCAGCACCCTGAGCGGGTCGACGTACAACCTGACCGACGCGGCCCGCGGCGGCCACAAGACGTACGACCTGAACGGCGGCACCACCGGCACCGGCAGCCTCTTCACCGACGCCGACGACAAGTGGGGCGACGGACTGGCCACGAACCGGCAGACCGCCGCCGTCGACGCCCACTACGGCGCGGCCGTGACCTGGGACTTCTACCAGGCCGAGCTCGGCCGCAACGGCATCGCCGGCGACGGCAAGGCCGCGTACACCCGGGTCCACTACGGCAACGCGTACGTCAACGCCTTCTGGTCCGACCAGTGCTTCTGCATGACCTACGGCGACGGCGCGGGCAACCTCAAGCCGCTCACCTCGCTGGACGTCGCCGGCCACGAGATGACGCACGGCCTGACCGCCGCCACCGCCAAGCTGAACTACAACCGCGAGTCCGGCGGCCTCAACGAGGCCACCAGCGACATCCTCGGCACCTCGGTGGAGTTCTTCGCCAACAACCCGGCCGACGCCGGCGACTACCTCATCGGCGAGAAGATCGACATCCGCGGCAACGGCACCCCGCTGCGCTACATGGACAAGCCCAGCAAGGACGGCTCCTCCGCCGACTACTGGTCGAAGACCGTCGGCCGGCTCGACGTCCACCACTCCTCGGGCGTCGCCAACCACTTCTTCTACCTGCTCTCCGAGGGCAGCGGCGCGAAGACGATCAACGGCGTGTCCTACGACTCCCCGACCTACGACGGCTCCACCGTCACCGGCATCGGCCGGACCAAGGCCTACAAGATCTGGTACAAGGCGCTGTCGACCTACATGACGTCGACCACCAACTACGCGGGGGCGCGCACCGCGACCCTGCAGGCGACGGCCGACCTGTACGGCACGTCCGGCGCCGAATACCAGCAGGTGGCGGCCGCGTGGACGGCCGTCAACGTCAAGTGACGCACTGACAGCCCGGTGCCGGGACGGGGCTCCGCCCCCTCGGCACCGGGCTTCCTCCCCGCCGGGGCGCGGCGACGCGGCGCGTCAGGTCCCTGAGGAGAGTTCGCCGCTGAGCGTGCCGTGGATGCGGGCGCTGGCCTCGTTCAGGCCGGTGATCTCGACGGTCTTGCCCCGCTGGGCGTACCGGTGCTCGATCGCGTCCAGCGCGGCCACCGAGGACGCGTCCCAGATGTGGGCGCCGCTGAGGTCGATGACCACCTTGTCCGGGTCGCCGGCGTAGTCGAACTGCCCCACCAGGTCGTTGGAGGAGGCGAAGAACAGCTCGCCGGTCACGCAGTAGACGACCTGGCCGCCGTCCGGATCGAGGACGGAGGTGACGTTCGCCAGCCGGGCGACCCGCTTCGCGAAGATGACCATCGCGGTGACGGAACCCACGACGACGCCCACGGCCAGGTTGTGGCTGACGACCACGCACACGACGGTGACGACCATGACGGCGATCTCACCGGTGGGCATCCGCTTGAGGGTCTTCGGCGCGATGGAGTGCCAGTCGAACGTCGCGAAGCACACCATGACCATGACCGCGACGAGCGCCGCCATCGGGATGTCGGAGACGACCGGCCCGAAGGCGATGCACAGCACCATCAGGAAGGCACCCGCGAGGAAGGTCGACAGCCGGGTGCGGGCCCCGGACACCTTCACGTTGATCATCGTCTGGCCGATCATCGCGCAGCCGCCCATGCCGCCGAAGAACCCGGTGACGATGTTCGCGATGCCCTGGCCGATGGACTCCCGCGTCTTCGAGGACCGGGTGTCGGTGATCTCGTCGACCAGCTTCGCCGTCATCAGCGACTCCATCAGCCCGACGAGCGCCATGGCCAGCGCGTACGGGGCGATGAGGGTCAGCGTGTCCAGGGTGAACGGCACGTCCGGCAGGCCCGGCACCGGCAGCGCGGAGGGCAGCGCGCCCTTGTCGCCGACGGTCGGGACGGCGATGCCCGCGGCCACGGTGATCACGGTGAGGATGACGATGGACACCAGCGGCGCCGGCACCGCCTTCGTGACCTTCGGGAAGAACACCATCAGCGCCAGCCCGGCGGCCATCAGCAAGTAGGCGGCCCAGGGAACGCCGACCATCTCGCGCGTCTGGGCCATGAAGACCAGGATGGCGAGGGAGTTGACGAAGCCCACCATCACCGAGCGGGGTATGAACCGCATCAGCTTCGCCACGCCCAGCGCGCCGAGCACGATCTGGAAGACACCGGCCAGGATCACCGCCGCGATCAGGTAGCCGAGCCCGTGCTCCCGGTTCAGCGGGGCGATCACGAGGGCGACCGCACCGGTGGCGGCGGAGATCATCGCCGGCCGGCCGCCCACGACGGAGATCACGACGGCCATGGTGAACGAGGCGAACAGCCCGATCGCCGGATCCACTCCCGCGATGATCGAGAACGAGATCGCCTCGGGGATCAGCGCGAGCGCGACCACCAGACCGGCGAGCACCTCGGTCCGGAACACCTTGGGCGAGAGCCAGACCGGCGGCGAAGGACGAAACGCCCCGCGCAGCCTCGCGGATCCGGACACAGGGGAAGAAGACACGGGAGACACGGGCACAGACCTCGGGATCGGATGCACCCGAACCGGGCAGGCGGGCGCGCGGGGACGACAGGAGCCGAGACGACAGGAAGGGCCTGATCCGCGATCTTGGGTTCTAGGAGTCGTTGCAACACCCCAGTTCAGGGGATGCGATGGACTTCGAGATCCGCAAGATCCGGACGGCTCAGGGACCTGTGAAGCT
>NZ_JBVJFA010000047.1:0-43877 GCF_055588085.1 Streptomyces sp. NPDC046303 | reverse complement strand
GCCGGTGGCAGCCCGAGGCGACTCGGGCTGCCTCGCCGGCACGACGGCACCTCCCGGCAAGCGGGTGGTGACCCGCCCAGGCCGGGTCCGGACCGGAAGCCGAGGGAGACCCCATGCCGGAGCACGGCATCCGCAGCAATGCCGATACGCCGCTGCCGTTCCATCCGCTGGTCTATCTGGAGGACGGCGACGAAGTCACCATCGGGCGGCCCGACACGGACTCCTACGCGATCTTCCCGCCCGACGGGGCCGACCTGGTGCGCCGCCTGGCGGAAGGAGCCACACCCGCGCAGGCCTTCGACTGGTACGCCGCCCAGTACGGCGAGCCGGTCGACGTCGAGGACATCATCGGAGCCCTGCGCGAGCTGGGGTTCGTCCGAGAAGCCGGCGACGAGTCGGCCGCGGCGGAGCCGGTGCGCTGGCAGAGGTTCGGCCGAGCGCTGTTCTCGCCGCTCGCCTGGGTCTGCTACGCCCTCGTCGTGGCGTGGGCGCTGCTTCGCGTGATCCTTTCGCCGGACCTCGTACCGACGGCCGAGGACCTGCTGTTCAGCGACTACTACGCAGTGATCAGCCTCGTGCTGCTGGTCGCCGCCGTCCCCCTCATCGCCGTCCACGAGGCGTTCCACGCCCTGGCCGCACGGCGTCTCGGCGTCCGCTCGCGGACCCGGTTGTCGTACCGCTTCTACTTCCTGGTGGTCGAGACGGCGCTGGACGGCCTGGTCGCCGTCGAGCGCAGGAAGCGCTATCTGCCGATCGTGGCCGGAATGGTCGCCGACTGCGTCCTCGTCGCCCTGCTCATCACGGTGGCCGACGCCTCCCGCGGCCCCGGCGGGGCCGACACGCTCACCAGCCGGGTGTGCCTCGCGCTGGCGTTCGCCGCCCTGCTGCGCCTGCTGTGGCAGTTCTTCCTCTACCTGCGCACCGACGTCTACGTGCTGATCACCACCATGCTCGGATGCGTGGACCTGCACACCACGTCCGTCCGCCTGCTGCGCAATCGGTTCCTGCGGTGGTGCGGGCGGACCGACCGGCTGGCGGACGAGTCCCAGTGGCACCCCGTGGACCGCCGGGCGGCACGCTGGTACTCCTGGCTGATCGTGGCCGGCTACACCGTCAGCCTCGGCACGTTCCTGCTGGCGCTCGCCCCGGTCTTCGTATCGATGATCTCCGGCGCCATCGACCGCTTCGGCGCCGGGCAGCGGTCGAGCTGGACCGAGCTCGTGGATTCCTCTGCCTTCCTCCTGCTGACCTTCGCGCAGATCGCCCTCACCGTCTGGATCGCCGCCAGGGAACGCCTGCGCGCCCGACGGTCCAGGACCCACCACGTCATCGACTGACGGGTGCCCCCCGTCAGCCCTGTGAAAGGCAGGTTCATGACCGGCCACTACTGGATTTCGGCTTCCCGGCGCCGCGAGCGCGACCGGCTGCGGGCCGGCCTCGGACTGCCTTCCCCGCTCATGGTGGTGGACGCACACCGGCGTCTGCGGGGCCCCTACACCGCGGCGGGCACGCTGCTGCGGCAGGTGGCCCCCGAGGCGCTGCGCCGGCAGCCGGAGCTGGCCGCACGCCACTACATCGAACTCCAGGAAAGCACCCCGGAGTTGTTGCCCTTGGTGCCGCCGAAGGAGAGGGCACTGGAGCAGAACGCCAAGGCGCCGGGTGAGGCGACGAGGTATCCGGCCAGGCTGCATTCGCTGCGGGTCGCGCACGGCATCGTGGACTTCCTGTTGGCCGCACTGGCCGAGCCCGGGGACGGTCCGCGCACGCTCGTGGTCGAGAACGTCCAGCACGCGGACGTCACCGATCGTGAATTCCTCGCCGCCGCGCTGCGGCGCATTCCCGCCCGGCTGCTCACCATCGTGGTCGGGACCGACACGGACGCCCTCGCCGACCCGCCCGGAATGGTCTCGGTGTCCCTCCCCTCGGAACTCGCCACGCGAACCACCCGCATCCACGGCCCGGGCACCGCACCCGGCCCGGGACCGGAGGGCACGGACGGACAGGCAGAGACCCTGCTCCAGGCGGCCACCCGGTTCGTGGACGGGGACTGCGTCGACGATGAACCCGCGTCGGCCGCCGCCTACCTGGCGATCACCGAGGACGAGCGCACCGCCCTGCACGACCGCAGGGCCGAGGCACTGGCCTCCCGGGCGGAGGAGGAACCGTCCCTGAGGCTGGGCGCCCTGCCGTACCACCTGCTGCGCGGCAGCGACTCCGACGGTGCCGGACTCGACGCCTTGAGGTGGGCGCAGGGCCGCTGCAAGTACTTCGGCTTCTACCACGCCGCGGCCGAGATGGGCGAGGAAGGCCGCCACCGGGTGGATCCCGTCACGCGTCCCGAACTGTGGTGGCCCTTCACCCGGGAGACGGGCGTGTGCCTGGCCGCCGCGGGGCGGCCGGAGGAGTCGGCCGCGGTGCAGGAGGAGGCCCGGGCGGCGACCGCCGCGCCCAAGCACCACATGAGCCTCGCCTATGAGACGGGCATGCTCTACGCCCGCCATTTCCCGCCCGAACTGCGCGACGACCGGCGGGCCAGGGCGTGGGTCAACCAGGCCATCGCGATATCGGACCTGCTGCCCGATCCCAAGGAGCGTGCCTTCTACTCGGTGTTCAACCGCAACGGACTCGCCCTGGTGGAGGTCAGGGCGGGACGGCCCGACGAGGCGTTGCGGCTGCTCGACGAGGGAATAGAGAGGCTGGACCGCGAGCTGGGCATCGGCGAGCGGACCTGGCACCGCGTGGGCCTGCGCTACAACCGGGCGCAGGTGAACGGCATGAGCGGCCGGCTGGAGGACGCGCTCGCCGACTACGTCTCGATCATCGACGCGGACAGCGACTTCGCGGACCACTATTTCAACCGTGGCAGCATGCTGCGCCGGCTGGGCCGCATCGAAGAGGCCATCGCGGACTACGAGAGGGCGCTGGCCCTGGAACCGCCCTTCCCTGAGGCGCACTACAACCGCGGCGAGGCCCGGCTGGAACTCGGCGACGCCGAAGGAGCGCTGGCCGACTTCGACCGCACCCTGGAGCTGGAGCCCGGCCATCTGGAGGCGTTGCTCGCCCGTGCGGGGCTGCTGGCCGACCGGGGGGACGACAAGGCCGCACTGGACGACGTGACGGCAGGCCTGCGACTCGACCCGCACCACCCGCACCTGCTCTGTCTGCGGGGACGCCTCTGGGGCGAGGACGGCCGGACGGCCGAGGCGCGCGCATCCCTTGCCGAGGCACTGCGCCTCGATCCCCAGCTGGCCGAAGCCTGGGCGATCAAGGCCGAACTCGCCTACCGGGAGGGCGACCTGGTGGGGGCACTGGCGGATTTCGACCGTGCGGTGGATCTCGAGGGCGGCCGGCCCGATTTCCGGTTCAACCGGGGCGTGGTGCACGAAGCGGCGGGCAGCTTCGAACGGGCCGTGGCCGACTTCGAAGCGGTCCTGGCCGTCACCGATGACGACGAGGCGCGGAGCCGTCGGGAGACCTGCCTGCGCGCGGCCGAACGCGCTCACGCGTAGGAGGCCGGATGGACCTCCGACAGCAGGAGCAGCGGGAGCAGCGGGAGCAGCAGGAGCGGCAGGAACCCGGACAGGAGCAGGACCGCCTTGGCCCTGCGGCCGGGTTCACCGAGGCGATGTCACGGCTGGTGTCAGGGGTGGCGGTCGTCTCCGCCCGGCGGAGCGACGGGCGGCCCTGCGGCCTCCTCGTGTCGTCCGTCTGCTCCTACAGCGCGGCCCCGCCGTCGGTTCTGGTGGCGCTGGCCCGCAGTTCACGGACCTGTCGGGAACTCGCCGCCGGGCCGGGCGCGTTCTTCGGCGTCCACCTGCTGGCACGCGCCCACTCCGCGCTGGCCCAGACGTTCGCGGGCAGTTCCGAGGACAAGTTCGCCGACGTGCTCTGGGAGTGGGACGGGCAGGTTCCCCGGTTGGCCGGCGTCCCGGTCTACGCGAAGTGCCGTGCGGGCGTGCTGCTCCCGCACGGCGACCACGTGATCGTGGTGGGTGAGGTGGTCGACTGCTCGGTGGCGGAGGGCGAGCCCCTGGTGTACTTCCGCCGACGCCTCGACTGGAGTCTCGGCGAACCCGCGCGCGGTCTGCCCCTTGCCCCCTGACCAGTCGTGCCCGGTCTCCGCCGGGCCGGCCGTCAACCGCCGAGCACGGTCGGCCGGAGCGCACCCGTCGGGCGGCAGCCGTCGTGCCCGGCGTTCTCCTGCAGGGCCCCGCTCAGCAGCGCCTGCTGCGCCGCGCGCAGGCCCGGTCCCGGTTCCATGCCGGTGTCCTCCAGCATGGTGCGCCGGGCGCGGGCATAGGCGTTCAGGGCTTCGGCGCGGCGCCCTGCCGTGGCCAGGGCGAGCATCAACTGTTCGTGGAAGTCCTCGCGCAGGGGGTGGCGTGCGCAGAGTTCCTCGAGTTCGCCGACGACCTCGCGCGCTCTCCCGCTGCAGATGTCCGCACCGATCCGGTCGTGCACCAGGGCCAGCCGTTCTTCTTCCAGCCGCACCGTGTAGTGCGCGGGAAGGCATGACTGTCCGAGGTCTCCGGGAGGAGTGCCGCGCCAGAGGGCCAGGGCTTGATCAAACGATTTCGCCGCGGAGGCGCAGTCTCCAGCGGCCCTCAGGTCCCGGCCGAGCCCGGCCATCGAGCGGAACCGGTCGAGATCCAGCTCGCCCGGCCGCACGCGCAGCAGATAGCCGTCGCCGGAGGTGAGCAGCAGCGGATGCCGACGCGCGTCGCCGCCGTCGCGGCTGTGCCCGGGGTCCAGGACGCGCCGCAGCCCCGACACGTACATCTGTACGGTCGCCACGGCCGACCGGGGCGGCCGGCCGTCCCAGAGCTCGCCGATCAGCGTGCAGATCGGGAAGCGCCGGTTGGCGTGGAGCAGCAGCAAGGTGAGCAGGGCGCGCCTCTTGGGAGAGGTGGGCGTGCAGGGCACGCCTGCGCGGTGGACCTCGAGGGGCCCCAGGATCCGGTAACTGGGTCTGTCCGAAGGCCCTGGTTCACTCTCCGGGTCCTCGGGCGCGGCCGACGGGCCGGGCGCGGGCCCCGGACAGCCGGACGAGGGCGGGTCTGCCGAAGGTCTTGCCGTTCTGGCCAGCACTGATCTGCCACTCCCGCGTCACCGGCGCCCTCGGGCGCGCTGTCCTGTCGGTCGGCACACGATGGGACCCACCGGCGCTCATGTCATGGATACGGGATCAAGCGAAAGTGTCATGCTCTCGAACAGGCCAACTTCCAAACAAAATAGGCGAGTTATGCATCCATAGCGCGCGTCTCCGGCTGTTCCCGATCGAACTCGGCCACATGTCCGGGCGTCCGAGCCGGCTCGGGTCTTCTCCTTGGCGGCGGGCCGCCACAGGGTGGGCGTGCGTCGATCTCCTCCCGCCGAGCTCATCCTTCCCCCCCGTCGACCGATCCATCGACCTACCGCTGAGAGGCCTCCATGTCCGCACGTCGTATCGCGGCGGCGACCGCCACCCTGGCCGCCGCCGCCCTCGTCTCACCCCTGCTCCTCGCCGGGCCGGCCACCGCGGAGGCCGACGACCCGGCCCGGGCCGCCCGGGGAGGCGCACTGGCCGGGAAACTCGTCAAGGAGGCCACGGCCAAGGACGCCTTCCGTCACTTGAGGGCCTTCCAGGCGATAGCCGACTACAACGGCGGCACGCGGGTGGCCAGTTCCAGGGGCCACGAGCAGTCGGCCGCCTACGTGCAAGGGGTGCTCAAGGCCGCCGGTTACGAGGTCTCCCGCCAAGAGTTCGACTTCGTCTACACCGACGATCTCGCCGAGAGCCTCACCGTGCTCTCGCCCACGCCGCGCGACATCACGCTCCAGCTGATGGCGTACACCGCGAAGGGCCCCGAGGGCGGTGTGACCGCGGACGTGGCCGTAGCCCCGGTGGACGCCGACAACACCCACGGCTGCGAACCCACCGACTTCGCCGCAGGCGTCTTCACCGGCAAGATCGCACTGATCAAGCGCGGCGGCTGCAGCTTCGCGGCCAAGCAGGCCCATGCCCACGCGGCGGGCGCGCTCGGCGCCGTCGTCTACAACAACACCACGGGCAAGATCAACGGCACCATCGGCGACGCGGCCCTCGCGAGGATCCCCACCGGCGGCATCAGCCAGGAGGACGGCGAAGCGCTGGCCGCCGAGGCCGCGGCGGGCCCGGTGACGGTCACCCTCGACATCCACGAGCTGCGCGAGAACCGCAAGACCTTCAACGTGGTGGCGGAGACCCGGGGCGGCGACGCGGCCGGCACCGTGTTCCTCGGGGCCCACCTGGACTCGCTCCACGACGGCCCGGGCATCAACGACGGCGGCTCCGGCTCGGCCGGCATCCTCCAGGTCGCGGTCAAGCTGGCCACGTCCCAGCACAAGGTCAAGAACAAGGTCAAGTTCGCCTGGTGGTCGGCCCAGGAGTTCGGCGCACTGGGCTCGCAGGCCTACCTCGCCTCACTGACGGAAGACCAGAGGAACCAGACCAGGCTCTACCTGAACTTCGACACGATCGGCTCCCCGAACGCCGCCTACTTCGTCTACGACGGCGACGACTCGGACGGCGTCGGCGCCGGCCCCGGCCCCGAGGGCTCCGCCCAACTGGAGAAGGCCATCACGGACTTCCTCGACTCCAAGGGCATCCCGCACGAGGGCACCGACCTCACCGGCCTCTCGGACCACGCGCCGTTCATCGCGGCCGGCATCCCGGCCGGCGGCACCTTCACCGGCGCCGAGGGCATCAAGACCGAGGCCCAGGCCGCCACGTTCGGCGGTCGGGCGGGGATCGCGTACGACGCGAACAACCACACCGCCGCCGACGACCTCACCAACATCGACATGCGGGCGTTCGACATCAACATCGACGTCATCGCCGACGCGGTCGGCCACTACGCGTACGACCTCGGCCCGCTCACCCGGCCGGGGGCCTCCGCCCTGACGGACGGCGGCTCCGCCCGGGCCCGCGGCCCGCGCGACGGCTACGGGCACCTGACCGAGTAAAAGGCCACATGACCATGTTCACCGGGGCCGGTGCCGCGGCCCGCCACCGTGGATCCGCTCACAGCGGGGGCGGTTCCAGGCCACTGCCGACCGTCGTTGCGTAGGCTGGCGCCGTCGTCGCGGTGGGGGAGCGGGTGAGCCGGCCGAGCCCCTCGAAACCTGCCCGGCGATGCGTCGGAAGAGTCGGCAACCGGTCGGCATCGGGTCGCGGAAACCTGGAGAAAGCTGACCGGAACCACGACTCGTGAGTCCTCCGCCTGGGACAGCACGGACGTCGGGCAGGCGCGCTTCACAACGAGGCTGGCTCAACGCGTTCACCATCGCCGAAATGGTGAACGACTGGGGCTGGCTCATACGAGAGATCGAGCGCGCTGCGCGAATGGTCCCGCACCGCGACGGTCGATGACGACGCCACGGCCAGGGCACAGTGCTACGGGTCCTTTCCGCCGGACATGTGGTGGTGGCGGCGATATCCCCGCCTCCTCGGCGGGGCCTGGACCACGCACTCCGCTCCGTAGGCGCCAGGGTGCCGAGATGGGCACCTCATGATGCGAATGATCCCATTTCAGGGTCGTGTCGGCACTCAGCTCCTCCGGTGAAGAGCAGCCCGCGTTTCGACTCGGCCCACGCGTTCCTCCGGGCGGTCCGACTTCTCTGATGCCACATTGGCAGCTGCTGTTGGGGATCGCTGATGCTGGACGACTGGCTGTAGGTGGCGGACTGGGCCGGCTCACCAGTTGGGCTGTTCCTGCCATTCTTCCAGTTGATGTGCGAGGGTGGATACGGAGTCCATGTCGCACGACAGGATGACGGAGAGCTTCGTGAGTGTCACGCCTTCAGGTCGCTTGGTGTAGGACCACCGCTGACCAGCGCGCCACAGACATCCGAAGAAGATTTTGCGGGCGTCGATGTCCTCCGAAAGGGCGCTCTCGGCGGATTCGATGACCAGGATGCGATTGTCAGTCGAAAGCCAATTAAGGTCGCGCACGCAATCGTAGAAGGCGTTCCAGTTCCATCCAAAGTAATCAGGGAATTTCAGTACCTCCGAGAAGTGGTGGAACGCCGACACCTCGTCTGGCATTTCCCGACCGTTGAGACGGGCCACGTACACGCTGCCTGACGCGGGCAGGAGTTCATCGAGAGGTACGCCACCGCCTGGCGTGATGACATGCATCCACGGTGCGATATGGATCGCTGACGTCTCTTCCTTCATCACTCCACCCATCTGGGGCTGTCGGCCACAATGTATGTCTGATAGTGAGTTGGAGTGTAGTAGGCCGATCCGTCGCTGCCGAACACCCAGCGCTCACCACCTGGGGAGGGATTGTCCGGTGATGGGTAGGTGCCATGTTCCTGATAGGTGATCGGATTGCCCGAGGGATCCCGGGTGGGGAGTATGTAGCCGTCGTTCCGTCCGTCATTCGCGAATGGCTCGGTGAACCACTTCGGCCCATGGTATGGCTCCGGCCCGCCCCACCAGCCGATGCCGTACTCCTTCCTGTCTCTGAGGACTGCCATGGACTCTTCCGGAATGGACTCGGGTATCCATCCGTGAAGCTTGTTCACGTCCCCCAGTGCTTCTCCTGGGGTGAAGGTCGGACAGCCTGCCAGCCCCATGGGGTCGACCCACGTGTGGGGATTGGGGACATACGCCGCCGGGTTGGGCGCCGGGGTGAGGCCCAGGGGGTCATTGGTGAGATACCGCGCGGTTTCGGGGTCGTATTGGCGGAAGTAGTTGTAGTGAAGGCCCGTTTCTGGGTCGAAGTACTGGCCTGGGAAGCGGAGTGGTGTGTACGCCGTGCTGGTGGACGCCCAGGTGGTAGTGCCCCACAGGGTGGTGCGGGTGTGCCAGGCCAGTCTGCACGTCTCGTCGATCAGTTCTGTGGGGGCGCCCACCAGGTCGGTGATGATGGTGAAGAAGCGGCTGTCTATGACCTCTTGGGGTGTTTCCCGGTCCAGGAGGCGTTCTCGCTGGGTCAGGGGCTGCAGGTCCTTGTGATCCCAGGTGAGGACTATCGAATGGGAGAGGTCCGGCGATTCCGTCGTCTGTTCGCACAGGGTCGTGCCGTCCCAGGTGAACGTGATTTGTTCGAGGACCGTCGTGCCGTCGGCAGCGACGCGCTGCTTGGAAGTGCGGCGACCGAGGGCGTCGTACGCGTAGCGCCATACAGCGCCGTCGGGGGTGGTCGCCGTACGCAAGTGGTCCTCGGCGTCCCACTCGTAGCGCCAGGTGTCCGGCTTGCCGGACAGGCGGGTTTTCCGGCGCAGGGTGATACGGCCCAATGCGTCGTATTCGTAGTGCGTCCTGCCGGCGCGCGTGATCGTCGTGCCGGCGTACTCGCGAGGGCCCACGGCGTCCTGGCCGGGGTGAGTGGACGGCCAGGAGGCTGTCGTCTGGTTACCTGCCTCGTCATAGGTGTACCGCTCGGTCCAACCCTCCGCGCGGACGGCGGTGACCCGGCCGACCGGGTCCAGGTCGAAGGCTTTCGCGCCCATGAGCTGATCGTCCAGGCCGATCAGGTTGCCGTCGGCACGGTACGTGTAGTCGCGGCGCTGGATGCTGTGGCCAACGCCGGTGACGTGCTGGGTGGTAAGGCGGCCCCCGTGGTCGTACTGGGACAACAGGGTGACGGTGTCGCCGATCCGGCGAGTGATCTCCTGCCCGACCGCGTCGTAGCCGAAGGTGATGGTGCCGTCGGACGTGGTCAGGGAGGTGCGGGAGCCGACCGCGTCGTAGGTCCAGGTGCTGACCGCCCCCGTCGGGGTTGTGCGGCTGGTGCGGCGGCCGAGCTCGTCGTACGCGTACGTTGTCGTCCTGCCGTTGACGGTCTCGAGCTTGAGGCGGCCGTACCGGTCGCGGAGGCGTGTGAGGGTGGCATCCGCGTTGACCGCTTCCGTGAGCTGGTCGCCGGAGTCGTACGCGAATGTCGTCACAGCGCCCGCGGCGTCCTTGCGGACGACTCGGTCCAGCTCGTCTCGCTCGTAGCGGATGGTCTGGCCGAGCACGTCCGTCCGGGAAACGAGCCGCCCCGCCGCGTCCCTTCCGTACGTCAGGGTCCGGTCGTCGAAGTCGGTCTCGGACGTGACCCGGCCGACTGGGTCGTACACGTAGTCCCAGGTGAGGCCCTGGGGGTTGGTGACCTGAGTGAGGTGGAGATCCGTGTCGTAGCTGAACTCGTAGCGGAAACCGTCCGGCCCCGTGCGGGCGGTCAGGACATCGAAGTCCGTGTATTCGAAGGTTGTGACACCGCCAAGAACGTCAACGTGGGCGATGCAGTTGCCCTCGCCGTCGTATGTCCATGACTGCTCGCTGCCGTCGGCTTGGACACGGCGGGCAAGCTTGCCCTCGACCGTCCATTCCAGGCGCGTGACGGCACCCAGCGGATCGGTGATCGACACGGCTCGGCCGAAACCGTCACGCTCGTAGCGTGTGGTCGCCCCCAGCGGATCGGTAATGGCTCGGGGCAGACCGGCCTTGTCGGAAACAACTGTCGAGGTGTTTCCGAGTGCATCGGTGACGGAGGTGACGATGCCGGTCTTGTCGTACGTGAAGTGCGTGGTTGCTCCGGACGGTGCTGTTACCGACGTCCGATTGCCGTTGTTGTCGAAACTCCGGCGTGTGGCATTGCCATCGGTACCAAAGGTGCTTATCGGGAGCCCGAGTTCGTTGTACTCAGCCCGTGCCTGTCGTCCGTCCGGGCGCTCCACACCGGTCACGCGGCCGAGCTCGTCGTATGTGGCGCGGCTCACGCGGCCCAGCGGATCCGTCCGTGACAGCAGTCGGTTGTAGCGGTCGTACTCGAAGCGGGTGACCGCGCCAAGAGAGTCGATCTCGGCGACCACCTGTGACCGGTCATTGATCAAGTGGCGCTCGGTGTGCCCCAGACCGCTGGTGACGGTGGTCATGCGGAGCCCGGTTGCGGGATCGACGTCGTCCCAGGTGAAGGTGGATTCGAGGTGTCCGTTCGTGCCTGACTGGTAGGTGCAGCGGTCCTGATCGTCGTAGACGTAGTCGAAGCGGCTTCCGTTGGTGTCGGTCCACGAGGTGATGCGGCCGTGTTCGTCGCAGTCGAAGCTCAGGGGGCGGCCGGAGGAGTTGGTGACCGATGTGAGTTGGCCATCGGTGTAGCCGTAGCGCAGGATCTCCTGGTCGGATCCGTCCTTCGCGGCACCCTTGAGGTGGAGGGCCGTCACCCGGCCTTCGCTCGTGGTGAGCTTCAGGTGGTAGCCGGCGTGGTGGACGATCGCTGTCGGGGCACCCGCCTCGTCGTGCTCGAATGTGACCCAGCGGCCGTTGCGGTCGTCGATCTGGGCTAGGAGCGCGAGCTCGTCGCTGTGGTCGGTGAAGTGCCAGGCCCTGCCGGTGTCGGGATCGGTGATGGTGTAACCGCCGGGGACCCGGTCCAGTGGCCACTGCCGGCCATGCGTGGGCATGACCGGAGCCCCAGAGGCCGGGTGGGGGTAGGCGAGGAGACTGCCCTCGTCACAGCTGAAGATCACGCCCTCGGAATCGATCTCGAGCCGCTGGTCCACCGTGGACGACCACGTCGGCCCGAACCAGCGCCCGGAGCGGCGTGCGGAGTCGAAGGTGCGCCGGAAGACGAGGGGAAGTGCGCCGGCCAGGGTGATGTCGGTCGCGGGCAGCAGCATGCGGCCGGTCGCGATGTCGACCGGGTCCCTCTTGCACACCGTCTCGCTGCACCGCTTGGAGTTGCTGTCCGGGTTCTGTTCGTGATCCTCGCGGCTTCCGCCCGGCTTATTACCGTCCAGGTGCTTTGCGCCGTCGAGGCGTTTGGCCGCTGTGGCGGCTCTGCGGCCAGCGCCGGCCAGCAGGCCACCCCCCTTGGAGCCGGCGGCTTCCGGGACGAGCTTGCCGCCGAACTCGAAGGGGTCCTTCATCGCGCTGTCGGCCATGGCCTTGGCCGCGCCGCCCGGATCGTTGGCGGTGGTGAGGAAGCCGGCACCCATGCTGTTGAGGCCCATCTGGGCCACAGTCGGGTGCGTAATGTTGTACGGATCGTGGGGGCTGAGCCCGCGGCCGAAGTTGACCAGGCCGGCGGCGCCCTTGGCGATTCCGCCGAGGAAGTGTTCAGCCTCCGCGCCCTTGCGGACGATCTCGACCAGCGCGGCGTCGGCGGCCGACACCTTCGGCGCCGCGTCACGGGCCTTTTCAAGGGCCTGCGCCACCGAGCGGGCGACGTCGTCGCGCTGGCGCCGCGCCTCGGCCAGCTTCTGCCGGGCGGCCGTGATCCCGTCCGTACCCGGGTCGGTGAAACCCATGGGGCGGGCGGGCAGCGGATCCTGCTGAGCTTTGACAGCCGACTCGTAGTCCTTGACCCACGTGTCGTAGGCGGCGTGGGCGTTCTCCGACAGTTTGACGGCGGTCTTGTACTCGTCGATCGCCTCCTTGGCCTGCCCCTGCGCCCAGGTCACTGTGTCGGCAAAGCGGCCGACCGCTCCGGCCGCCGTCTCGAAGGCGGCCGCGGCCGCGAACCAGCGGGGCGCCTTCTCCTGGACGGAGTCCCGAAAGGCGTCGGCCGCCGCGCCCTTAATGCCGTCCGTGCCCAGCTTCTTCAGGCCATCCCCGGTACGGGTAAAGGCCGCGTGGAAGTCACTCAGGTGCCCAGCGGTCGCACGCAGGCTGCTCGCGCTGCCATGGACCAGCTGCTTGGGATCGCCGCTCTGGCCGAGCTCGACCTCGGTGACCTCGGCGCCCAGCCGGTTCGCCGCGGAGTTCGCCGTGTTGCGGACGGCGTTGGCACCCCCCTGCCAGCCGACATCCTCCAACTCGTCGGCCGTCTTGTCACCGAGCCACTCGACGGCGTCGCCCGTCAAAGCGGCACCCTTCTCCAGCCAGTTGTCGCCGCTCATCAGGAACTGCCCCCCTGAACCGCGCTCTGATCACTGCCCGGATCGCCACCCTGCTGGTCCGCGCCCTGCGGGTTGCGGACGCGGTCGAGGGTCTCGCGGTCCATGCCCTGCGCGTCGGCGACCTCCTCCAACACCCCGCCACCGAGGCCGTGGTTGAGGATGCCGCGCTTGGTGTCCGCCCACGTACGGTCGAAGTCCTCCCTGGCCTGACGCGCCTGTTCCGGCGTCTCCCGCTTAAGCGCGTGATCCGACAAGATCGCATCCATGGACTTCTTCTCGACCTCGTCCTCCGACGCGTAGGGGTTGCCTATACCGGCGTTGACCATCACCTTGAAAGTGCCCCTGCGGTACTGGTCCTCCTCCCACACCGAGCCGGCCGCGATACCCAAGCGCTCGGCGAGCCCGCTGGTCATGACGAAGAGGCTGCTCACGCTCAGATCCCAGCGCTCGCAGAAGCCCTCCAGGGCCGCAGCGACCGCCGGATGACCGGCCTCCATACCCGTCAGCGTGAGCTGGCCCATGCCGCCACCCGCCACGGCCGAGGTGTCCATCGCGAACTCACGCAACTCCCCGACCGCGGCCCGCAGACCGTCCTGGATGTTCGCCACCGCGACCGGACCCATCTCCAGGTCTGCGCTGCCACCACTCATGATCCCCACCCCCAAGGTTCCCGAGGACGCTACACGAGAAGACCGACAGCTCCGGCGCCGAGCGTCGACGTTCGGCCAGGTCAGCGGACCACTGCGGCAAGTCCTGGCCAGTACCCGCCAGGGCATGACTGCCATCGTCTGGCACTGCATGTGGCCACGCGAACCGGGGGCGGACCAATAGGAGGACCGTCGATCAGAGTGATGAGTCAGCTGCGGCCTGCCTCGGCCTCCTCGACGACACGGAGCAGTACGTGATCAGGAGAGCGTTCGATGTAGACCGGCGGCAGCGAGTCGGAGGGTGGGAGGCGAGCTGCCGTGCCGGCCTGACGGCGCGTCGGATATGTCAGCAAACGGTCAGCAGGAGTCCTACAAAACCCGGGGAAAGCTGACCAACATGCGAATCGTTGTAGGCTCCGAAGACCGCCCTTGACCTGCGGAACGCGGGCAGGGAGCAGATATTTCAAGGGTTTCTGCAGGTCAGTGGCGCGGCGACGGGGCTTTACTTAGCGATCGGTCAGCATCAGCCCCTGGGGCTGCTCACGGAAGCACACCCGCTGGCGGTCGCGCATGTTTCTGGCGCACGGGGCTTGTCGGTGCGTCGTGAAGGCCTCTGTCAGGTGGAGCCCGACGTCGTTGAGCCCGCGCTCGGCCCCCCTCGCCAGCGACACGGTGCGGCCATCCACCGGCGGCCCCCGCGAGTCCTCTCGTCGTGGAGTATGCGACAGCCGTCGATGAGCAGAGTTCGGCATCAGCCCGGTGATGCGGCCAGCGCAGCATGGTGAGGTGGGACGCGGGTGACAGGCGAGAGGCGAGAGGCCGCGCTGAACACCTTTCCAGACGTCCTGCGCAACGGGAGCTCAGCCTGCGCTGGACGCCGGCCTCCGGGAAGCCGCCTGATAGGCCCCTGGAAACCGTTCCCACGTCGAAGTTGAGGCCTCGTGCCACTGCCAAGAGCCAGCGGACGAGCTGTAGCCCGGTATTACAATCGGCAGCTTCGAGCACTGGCATCCGCTGCCATACGGGCGTGCTGCTTCGGCCTCTCAGACTCCAGTGGAACCGCAGGCGCCTTCCTCTTTGAGACGGCATTGAGCGGGCCGGCCGGCTGATTCATGGCGGTGTGCGGCCCGGCTCGGTCGACCGCCTTCGCTCCGGTGGCCGCCCGGACCGCCAGAGTGAGGAGGATCACGGGCTCCCATCAGAGATGCTGCGCAGGGTTGTGTGGTCGCCTCAGTGGGTCTAGGTAAACGGACGGAACTCTGTGGGCGCACCTGATGGTGTGTCGGAGGAGTCAGCAATCGGTCAGCATCAGCCCCTTGGGTTGCTCACGCATGCGCAACCGTCGGCAGTCGCGCATGCTGCTGGTGCAGGGGCCTGGTCGGCGCCCCGTGACGGTCTTTGCCACGTGTAACCCGGCGTCCTTGAGGCCGCGTCTCCCTACCCGCCGGCGACAGGGGTGCAGTCATCCACTCGACGACGAGGGTCTGTAGCAAGGCGGCGCCAACTTCTCCCCCGCCTTCAGGGGGAAGGAGAGGTATTCCCGCAGCAGACCGATCTCAAGGTTCCTAGCATCGGCGGCTGTGTTTCGCTGGTCGAGAGGATCTGGAACATGGCCGAGCCTGACGTAGGTGTGCGCCCACCCGCTGTAGCGCGCCGACTTCCCGGCCGAGCGAAGCGGCGCACGGACGTCCTGCGCGAGTACGAGGAATCCAGTTCCGATCGCCGCAGGGGGATTCCTCCGGTGCTGTGGCCGTTCTTCGCACCGGACCCGGACCGGTACTACCGATGGCGGGTTCAGCTGGATTGCGCTTGCATCAAGGAGCTGCTGACACCGGGTGACTGCATCCCGCCGAGCGAGAGGCAGGTGGCGTGCTCTCGGGGATGACGAAAAATGGCCGCCGGGACAGGTCTACTGCCGGCACGATGATTCCCCCTACCGCGACATCATTGAGTGGGGAAACCGTCGAGAGGTGAGCTTGCCCGCCGACCTGGTGGAGCCAACCCGAATGGGCCGATGGTGACGTGTGGGCCGTGATCCGCCACGATGAAGCACATACTTCGGCCCTCTGGATGGCGGAGCGCGCCGGCTGGGTGGCCGGGGGTGCATGGGGGATGCGGTGTGCTCGGACAGGGGGCCGGCTGAGTCGGCGGGCTCAGCCCCGAGCCGTCCAGCGTTTCGCCTGTGCCGGAATCGGGCCGACAACAGGCGTCGTGCCCCCCTGAGCGGCCGGAGGCCGCCGGGAACACCGGCAGTGATGTCGGCTCGTCAAGTCAGAGTTACCCAGGTGTCCGCTGACCTGCCCGGATGTGTGCCTTCGGCACCACGGTTTGTCAGTTGCTCGGCATATCCGGTGCGGTGGCCGATGCCTTCCGGGTCTCTGTCCAGGAGAAGGCCCCTCGCTGGTTCTCGGCCGCGGCCGCTCGAGACGGCGGCCGACGCGGTCGCCCGGTTCGCCGACACGGTGACGTGGGCACAGGCTCAGGCGAAGGAGGCGATCGACGAGTACAAGACTGCCGTGAAGCTGTCCGACAATGCCCACGCCGCCTACAAGACGTGGGTCAAGGACTACGAGACGGCCGTGAAGGCGCAGCAGAATCCGCTGCCTCCCCGCCCGGCGGGTTTCGCCGATCCGGGTGCGGACGGTATCAAGGCCGCGCAGCAGAAGCTGGCCGAGGCCAGGCGCCAGCGTGACGACATCGCCCGCTCGGCAGCCCAGGCCCTGGAGAAGGCCCGGGATGCGGCACCGAAGGTGTCCGCGGCCGAGACCGCGATGGTCGAACTCGTGCGCAAGGGCGCGGAGTACGAGCACTTTCTCGACGGTGTCGCCAAAGGCGTAGCCGGCATGGTCAATTTCGGCCGCGCGCTCGACCCCAAGGACCCGTACAACATCAGCCACTCCACCGTGGCTCAGATGGGCCTCAACAGCATGGGTGCCGACTTCCTGACGGCCGCCAACAACCCGGAGGCCACAGCCAAGGCTCTGGTCGACAGCGCGATGAAGGACCCGTACGAGTTCGGCGGAAAGCTCGTCCCGGAAGCAGCCGTATCTAGGGGGACCGGCCTGCTGTCCAGCGGTGCCCGCACCGCCGCCGGAGCCGCCCGCCTCGCCGACGACCTGCCACATACGCCGAACAGGCCGGGGGGACCGAAGGAGCCGGACGCTCCGTCCGCCGGCGACGAGCTGCGCCACGACCCGCACGACAGGTCCCGCGAATCCGACTGCAAGACCTGGGGGAGGACCCGGTCGACGTCGCGACGGGCCGGATGACGCTCCCGCAGACCGACCTGGTCCTCCCCGGCTCCCTGCCGCTGCTGTTCAGCCGGACGTACGAGTCGTCGTACCGCTTGGGCCACTGGTTCGGCCCCTCCTGGGCCTGCACCGTCGACCAGCGGCTGGAGTTCGACGACGAGGGCGTGATCCTGGTCAGCGAGGACGGCAGCCTGCTCGGCTACCCACACCCCTCGTCCGACGCCCCCGTCTTCCCTCATTTGGGCCGGAGCTGGCCGCTGGAACAGCAGGACGACGGCGGCTACACGGTCACCGACCCCCACACGGGCCAGGTCCGCCACTTCACCGAGCATGGCCTGCTCCTGCAGATCGACGACCGCAACGGCACCTGGATCACCTTCACCTACGACGAGGCCGACGTCCCGACTGCTATTTCCCACAGCGGTGGCTACGAGGTCCGCCTGTCGACCTCCGACGGTCGAATAACCGGCCTTGCCCTGGCAGACGGCACGCCGACCCTCCGCTACGGCTACACCGACGGCCACCTCACGCAGGTCACCAACTCCTCCGGCCGCCCGCTCCGTTTCGGCTAGACGAGCTGGGCCGGATCACTTCCTGGACGGACACCAACGACCGCCACTTCGACTATGTATACGACGACCAACACCGCTGCATCGCCCAGTCCGGCACCAACGGCCACCTCAACGTCCGCTTCACCTACGAGCCGGGCCGCACCACTCTGAATTCTAAGAAAATGGCAGTACGGCAACAGGCGCGGATGCGGAGGGTGCGACCTGCTTTGCGACGACCAGTTGCTTGATCATGGTGGGCAAGTCTGAGGTTGCCCCGGGGGGAGCGAGCGGGCCTGGGCCCTCCCAATCTGCGTGACGTGCCGTCAGGCAAGTCGGCATCTGGTCAGCGTCGGCCCCCCGCCATTCCGAAGCGGCTGTCCGGTGCGACGACTGGTCGGCAGCGTCACAACAGCCTGGTGCCCACGCAAGCGCAGGCCAGGAGCCTTCTCGTCGTGAGCATTCGATTTTCCTTCGGACCTCCGAATCCGACGCCTCCCGGTGTAGAGTGCAGGACGCCCTTGACCTGCAGAAAGCAGGCAGGGAGCCGTCTTACAGGAGTTCAACATGCTGCGCACCATGTTCAAGTCCAAGATCCACCGGGCCACGGTCACCCAGGCCGACCTGCACTATGTCGGGTCCGTGACCATTGATGCCGATCTGCTGGACGCGGCCGATCTGCTGCCCGGGGAGCTCGTCCACATCGTGGACATCACCAACGGGGCCCGGCTGGAGACCTACGTCATCGAGGGCGAGCGCGGGTCCGGGGTCATCGGGATCAACGGTGCCGCGGCCCATCTCGTCCACCCCGGCGACCTGGTCATCCTCATCAGCTACGCGCAGGTCGAGGACGCCGAGGCGCGGGTGCTGAAGCCCCGCGTCGTGCACGTCGACGGCGACAACCGGATCATCGAGCTGGGTGCGGACCCCTCCGCCCCGGTGCCGGGTACGGATCAGGAGCGCAGCCCCCACGCGGTGGCTGTCTGAGAGGGCGGGGACCATGGCGATCGAGTTCAAGGACGAGCGGAAGACCGGACGGCTGCTGGCCGTCGAGGACGGGACGGCGGTCGGGCTCATCGCCTACTTCGTGCTCGCCGAGGCACCCCACGCCCTGGTGGCCGTGCACACCGTCGTCGAGCCGGGCCACGAGGGCCGCGGCATCGCCGGACAGCTGGTGAAGACCTTCTACGAGATCGCTGCCGCCGAAGGGGTGCCCGTGGTTCCGCTCTGCCCCTACGCGGCGAGCTGGGCCGCCAAACACCCCGACCAGGCGCCCGAGGCCCCGGCAGCGGTCGCGGCCGCGGCCAAGGCGCAGCTGGAAGCCGACTCCGACCTCTGGTGAACGGCTCCGGACTCACCCTCCTGCACACCTCGCCGGTGCACGTCCCCGTCTTCGACGCGCTGCGGGACCGGAACCACCCGGGCGCCGTACTGCGCCACCTGGTGGTTCCGGAGCTGCTGGACCGGGCCCGCGCCGAAGGGCCGCGGGCCGTGGCCCCGGCCGTGCTGGAGGCACTCGCCGGGGCGGGACCCGGCCCCGTGCTGGTTACCTGCTCGACGATCGGGGCGACCGCGGAGGCCCTGGCTCCGGTGCTCGGCGCCCCGGTGCTCCGGGTGGACCGGCCGATGGCCGCCGCCGCGGTGCGCACCGGCGCGCGGATCGCCGTACTGGCCGCGGTGGAGTCGACGCTCGCGCCGACCGCGGAACTGCTCGCCGAGGAGGCGGGGGAAGCGGGCGAGGAGCCCCTGGTGATCCGTACGTGCCTGGTCGACGGCGCCTGGGAGCGCTTCGAGGCGGGGGACACCGACGGATACCTGGCCCGCGTGGCCGCGGCCGCCGACGCCGTCACCGGCGCGGACGTCATCGTGCTGGCCCAGGCCTCCATGGCCGGCGCCGCGGACCTCGTCACGACACGGATCCCGGTCCTGTCCAGCCCGGCCCCGGGCCTGGCCGCCGGCCTGCGCCAGGCGGGGGCCTCGTAGGCGCATTCCTCCCGCGATCGCGGGAAAATGGGCTATATGGTGCGAAAACTCGAAGAGACGCAGCCGCCGGTCCCCGAGCCCGAGCCGACCCCGGACCCCAGCCCCTTCCCGGACCCCGAGCCGATCCCGCGTCCGGTGCCCCCCGTGCCCGGCCCCTTCCCGGAGCCGGACCCGGTGCCTCCGCCGCCGGGGCCCGCGCCGGTACCGCAGCCCGGGCCCTGGAGCTGAGCGGCCTCAGCCCGTCTGGACCTCGGAGCGGTCACCGCTCCAGAGGGTGTGGAACGAGCCCTCGCGGTCGGTGCGCCGGTAGGTGTGCGCCCCGAAGAAGTCGCGCTGCCCCTGGGTGAGCGCGGCCGGGAGCCGCTCCGCCCGCAGCGCGTCGTAGTACGCCAGCGACGCGGAGAAGGCGGGCACCGGGATGCCGTGCCGCACCGCCGCGACCAGGACGGCCCGCCAGTCCTGCTGGGCCGCGCCGATCTCCCCCGCGAACCCCGCGTCCGCCAGCAGGCTCGGCAGCCCGGGCTGAGCGTCGTACGCGGCGCGGATCCGGTCCAGGAACGCCGCCCGGATGATGCAGCCGCCCCGCCACAGCGAGGCCACCGCACCCAGGTCCACACCCCAGCCGTACTCCTCGCTCCCGGCCCGGATCTGGTGGAAGCCCTGGGTGTACGAGACGATCTTCGAGGCGTACAGGGCCTGCTCCACCTGGGCGGCGAACGCGTCCGCCTCCTGCGCGGACAGCGCGGCGGCCGTCGGGCCCGCGAGCCCCCGGGCGGCCCTGCGCAGGTCGGTGTGGCCCGAGACCGAGCGGGCGAAGACCGCCTCCGCGATCCCCGACACCGGCACGCCGAGGTCCAGGGCGATCTGCACGGTCCAGCGGCCGGTGCCCTTCTGCTCGGCCGCGTCGGCCACCACGTCCACGAACGGCCGGTCCGTCGCGGCGTCCTTGTGCGCGAGCACCTCCGCGGTGATCTCGATCAGGTACGAGTCCAGGCGCCCCCGGTTCCAGTCCCGGAAGGTCTCCGCGATCTTCGCGGGGGAGTAGCCCGCGACCTCCCGGAGCAGGTGGTAGGCCTCGGCGATGAGCTGCATGTCGGCGTACTCGATGCCGTTGTGCACCATCTTGACGAAGTGTCCGGCGCCGTCGGGGCCCATGTGCGAGGTGCACGGAGTGCCGTCGGCGGCCTTCGCGGCGATCTTCTCCAGCAGAGGGCCGAGCGACGCGTACGACTCCTCCGAGCCGCCGGGCATGATGCTCGGGCCGAGCAGCGCGCCCTCCTCGCCGCCCGAGATGCCCACGCCCACGAAGTGGATGCCCTGCCCGCGCAGCTCCTTCTCGCGGCGCCGGGTGTCCTGGAAGTGCGCGTTGCCGCCGTCGATGATGACGTCGCCCTCCTCCAGGAGCGGGGCGAACTCGCGGATCACGGCGTCGGTCGGATCCCCGGCCTTCACCATGACGACGATGCGCCGGGGGCGCTCCAGCGCATCGACGAACTCCTTCGCGGACTCGGCCGCCACGAACGAGCCCTCGTGGCCGAATTCCTCCACGAGCGCCCTCGTCTTCGCGGCGGTGCGGTTGTGGACGGCCACGGTGAAACCGTTGCGGGCGAAGTTCCGGGCCAGGTTGCTGCCCATCACGGCGAGCCCGGTGACGCCGATCTGGGCTGTGCTGGTGCTCATCGTCGCGCTCCTGCGTGCTTCGGTGTGCTTCGGTGTGCTGGGATGACCGACGCTACATCCAGGCGGCCGCCCAGCGGTGTCCACCGAGCCGATGCAACGTCAAACACCCCTGTCGAGCGCCCTGTTGCGCCCCTTGTCATGCTCTGATCGGGACGTTAAGTTGTGCGGTTCCTGATGTCTTCCAGGGGGGCTCCCATGGGTGTACGGGGCCGGCACCGCCGGTACCAGCCGAGCAGCATCAACCGGGCCTCGCTCGCCGTCACCGCCGGTGGCGCCGGGATCGCGCTCCCGCTCATCGGCGCCGGAGCCGCGCACGCCGCCTCCGTGGACACCTGGAACAAGGTCGCCGCCTGCGAGTCCACGAGCAACTGGCGCATCAACACCGGCAACGGCTACTACGGCGGCCTCCAGTTCAGCCAGAGCACGTGGCGGGCCTTCGGCGGCATCGCCTACGCCCCCCGCGCCGACCTGGCCACCAAGGACCAGCAGATCGCGGTCGCCGAGAAGGTCCTGCGGGGCCAGGGGCCGCAGGCCTGGCCCCAGTGCGGCAAGAAGGCCGGGCTCAGCCGCAGCGGCCCGGCCCCGGCCGTCGCGCCGGGCAAGCAGGCGACGCAGCCGCCGGCGCAGCAGCAGACCGCGCAGCCGAAGGAGATCCGGTCGCAGCAGGCGAGCACGCCCCGCCCGACCGGGACGTCCGTCCTGCCGAACCCCTATGTGGTCGCGCCCGGCGACTCGCTGTCCGCCATCGCCACCGAGAAGCACGTCGAGGGCGGATGGCAGGCGCTGTACGAGACCAACCGCGCCACCGTGGGCGACAACCCGAACCTGATCTTCCCGGGGCAGCGGCTTACTTTGAGGATCACCGCGGCGCCGCCCGCGCAGAACCCGGAGAAGCCGCCGCGCACGGCCGAGCCCGTGAAACCCGTGGAGCCGGCGGCGGAGAAGCCCGCGCCGAAGCCCGCCGAGCCCCCCGCCAAACCCGCGCCGAAGCCGGCCCCCGAGCAGGCGAAACCCGCCGAGAAGCCGGCGCCGCAGCAGCCTGCCTCAGCGCAGCAGAAGCCGGTCCAGGGAGGCTTCTCCGCCCCCGTCGACGCCGCTCTCGGCACCGCCTACCGCGTCGCGGGCTCCTCCTGGTCCAGCGGCTACCACACGGGCGTCGACTTTCCCGTCGCGACCGGAACCTCCGTCAAGTCCGTCGGACCCGGCCAGGTCGTCTCCGCGGGCTGGGCCGGTGCGTACGGCTACCAGGTCGTCATCCGGCACACCGACGGCCGGTTCTCCCAGTACGCCCACCTGTCGGCGCTCGGCGTCAAGGCCGGCCAGCAGGTGTCCGGAGGCCAGCGGATCGGCCGTTCCGGCTCGACCGGCAACTCCAGCGGACCGCACCTGCACTTCGAGATGCGCACGGGACCCGGCTACGGCACCGACATCGACCCGCTCAAGTACCTCCGCTCCCACGGAGTCGACATCTGACCCGCGTACGTGCGAGGGCACGGCGGTGAGCAGCACCAGTCCCACCGCCGCGACCAAGGCGCTGGCCAGCGCCGCCGTCGTGCCCACCGCCCCGTACCGGAAGCCCTCGTCGAAGAGCGAGATGCCGACCGCCGCCGCGACCACCGGATTGACCACGGTCACCGTGGCCAGCGGCGCGGTCAGCCCGGCACCCCGGTAGGCCGCCTGCGACAGCAGCAGCCCCGCGGAGGCCAGCAGCGCTATCGCCGCGACATCGGGCCACGCGGCGCCCAGCGATCCCCGGGTGAAGCCCTCCGCCACCGATTTGGTGAACACCGAGGCCATGCCGAAGGCCGTCCCGGCGGCCGCGGCCAGCGACACGCTGCGCAGCACCGCCCGGTGCATGCGGTGCGACGCCAGGAACAGCGCGGCCACCACTGCCGCGGTCACCGTGAGCAGCAGTCCCCGCTCGCCACCGGCGAGGGACTGCTCCGCGTCCCCGCCGGTCAGTGCCAGCAGGCCGGCCAGGCCCGCCGTGGCCAGCACCGCCCCGCGCCAGGCCGCCGCGCCCGCCCGGCGCCGCACGAACGCGGCCGCCATCGGCAGGGCGAAGACGATCGTGAGTGCACCGAGCGGCTGGACCAGGCTCAGCGGCCCGTACGCGAGGGCCACCACGTGCAGCAGTGCGCCGAGGCCGTTCAGCGCCACCGCGACCCACCAGCCGCCCCGCCGCAGCGGTGCGTACGGGCGGTCCGGCGTGCTCGCCGCGACCCGCTCCTGCATGATCGCCCCCGCCGCGTACGCCAGGGCGGACACGAGACAGAGCAGGACCGACAGCGCCAGTGCACTCATGAAGTCCACAATGCCCGACCCGACTTCGCTATTCCTCCGCCCACAGGGGGTCACACGTCGTACTCCTGGCGTAGTACGGGAGTACAGGAGTACACGAGCCGGCGCCCGCGTCCCGCCCTTCGGATGCGGAGCGCGGTCCGGACGTCGCACTGCGTGAGGTCCCGGGGGCCGGGTTTGGTTCCGGGCGCGTGCGATCCGTACAGTTTCCCTTTTGAGGACTTCCGCAGCAGGCGGATGCGGACGAGTGATCAAGGAACGGCAGCGGCCATGACGGTGACCGAGGAAACCAACGAGCACGGGCAGGCGTACGGGCCCGGTATCGATCCCGAACGCCTCGCCGTCTGCCTCAGCGTGCTCGACGAACTCGACAAGATCGACGTCGACCACCCCGACGCCATCACCGTACGCCGCGCCACCGCCGGCATCTACCGGACGGTCAAGCAGCGCCGCCGCCAGGAGCGCCGCGCCTCCAAGACCGCCAACGACAAGGCCGTCACCGAGGCGACCGCGACCGGCTCCGCCGAGCGCATCGACGACGAGACCGAGGGCATCCTGCCCTCCTCGGTCACGGAGGCCGGCCGGATCGCCGGAATACTCCAGCGCCCGCGCTCCTGCTACGTCTGCAAGACGCGGTACGTCGAGGTCGACTACTTCTACCACCAGCTCTGCCCGCCCTGCGCCGCCGAGAACCGGGCCAAGCGGGAGGCCCGCGCCGACCTCACCGGCAAGCGCGCGCTGCTCACCGGCGGACGCGCCAAGATCGGCATGTACATCGCGCTGCGGCTGCTGCGCGACGGCGCGCACACCACGATCACCACGCGGTTCCCCAAGGACGCCATCCGCCGCTTCAAGGCGATGGAGGACTCTGCGGACTGGATGCACCGCCTGGAGGTCGTCGGCATCGACCTGCGCGACCCGGCCCAGGCCGTGGCGCTCGCCGACCAGGTGGCCGCGGCGGGCCCGCTCGACATCCTGATCAACAACGCGACGCAGACCGTGCGCCGCCTGCCCTCCGCGTACACCGCGCTGGTCGAGGGCGAGAGCGCCCCGCTGCCGGCCGGCGAGCTCCCCGCCCACCACGTCATCGGCGCCTTCAACTCCGGTGCCGTCGACGGCCTGGCGGCGCTGCCCGTCGGCGTGAGCGGGCTCGAGGCGCAGAAGGTCGCCGACCTGGCCCTCGTCGCGGGCAACGCCAGCCTGGAGCGGCACCTCGCGGGTACCGCCATCGACGCGGGCGGCCTGCTGCCCGACGTCGTCGAGAGCAACACCTGGGTGCAGACCATCGACCAGATCTCCCCGGTGGAGCTGCTCGAGACCCAGCTGTGCAACTACACGTCGCCGTTCATCCTGATCAGCGCGCTCCGCCCGGCCATGGCCGACGCCGCCCGCAAGGCGCCCAGCGGACGCGCGTACGTCGTGAACGTCTCGGCGATGGAAGGCGTCTTCAGCCGCGGCTACAAGGGTGCGGGGCACCCGAACACCAATGCCGCCAAGGCCGCGATGAACATGGTGACGCGGACCAGCGGCCAGGAGATGTTCCAGACCGACCGCATCCTGATGACCTCGGTCGACACCGGCTGGATCACCGACGAGCGCCCGCACTTCGACAAGCTGCGCCTCGCGGAGGAGGGCTTCCACGCCCCCCTCGACCTCGTCGACGGCGCCGCCCGCGTCTACGACCCGGTGGTTCGCGGTGAGGCCGGCGAGGACCTGTTCGGCGTGTTCCTGAAGGACTACGCCCCCGCGAACTGGTAGCCCGCCCCCGGCAGCGAGCCCGTGACCGACCCCTTCGGCGTGCCGAGGGGGTCGATCAGGTTCTCGGCAGGAAGGGGCTGTCCGCCACGGCCCGGTAGGCCCCGGCCGCGACCAGTTCCAGCACCGGCTGCCAGTCCTCCAGCCCGCCCGCCTCCGGGCCCGCCGCAGCGGCACCGTCGTGTGCCTGGCGCAGGGCCGCCGCAGCCTCGCCGTCCGGGCCGTCCGCCGCCGGGGCGCCGGGCCCGGCCCCTGCCCCGGTTCCGGCCACCTCCCCGGCCCCGGCGCCGTCCCCGGCCCCCGCGTGCAGACGGATCAGCCGGGCCACCCGCTCACCCAGCAACGGGCGCACCGCCTCCGCCACATCGTGATCGCGCGGGGACGCTGCGTCACCCGGACGGAGCAGTTCGCCCAGATCCAGTACCAGGCCCGCGATCTGGAGCTCCTTGTCGAACGGACGCGCGCGGCGCAGCAGGGCCGCAGTACGCAGTCCGCGGCCGCCACGACAGGCATGCAGAAGATCCATCAGCTCCGGAACGCTTGAGACGCGGGGCACTTCGAAACCCCGTACTCCGGACCCCGCCACCGCCGCTCCCTCCGTCGCCCCCGCGCGCATCCGGCGTCGAGCGGACCATGCTTGTCGCACCCGCGGGCCGACGACTTGCCGAACTCGCGGAGAAAACAAGAGGGCGACGTGGTTTTTGCCTTTCTATCGAGCGGGGGTCCGCTCAAATGTGTACTCTGGGGCAGCAGACGGCCCCACCCGGGCCACGCTCCACCAAGGCGCCACCGCGTCCGGAAACCCTTTCCTCCCAGCCCGGCGCGGCACGCCTGCCGGGTTACGCGACACAGAGGAGTGCGCGGTGACAGAAACGACGAAGCCCGAACCGAAGTCGCTGGAGCGGACGGGAACGCGGTCCAAGCCGCGAACCGACGAGCTCGGAAGCCTGGAGGTCTGGGCGCGGTCCGCCCCGATCCGGCTGGCGGGGTACGAGGACGACCTGGCGGAATCGCACATCCTGCCCGGCATCGACTGACCCGCAAGAGCGGTACGCGCGCCCCCGTGCCCACCCGCACCGGGGGCGCTGCCGCGCCCCGGACGGTTCCCGGACCGGCTACGCCGTGAGCGTCATCGCTGAGGGCGATCACGACTTCCGCCGCCCCCGAGGGCCGGGCAGGCTCTGGGACATGAAACTGCTGATGCTGGGTGGGACCGAATTCGTCGGACGCGCGATCACCGAGGACGCCCTCGACCGGGGCTGGGAGGTGACCGTCTTCCACCGGGGCCACCACGCGCCCCCGCCGGGCACCACCGCCCTGCACGGGGACCGCACCGCCCCCGGCGGCCTGGCCGCCCTGGCCGACGGGGAATGGGACCTCGTCGTCGACACCTGGGGCGGCGCCCCCACCGCCGTCCGCGACAGCGCCCGCCTGCTGCGCGAGAGGGCCGGCCGGTACGCGTACGTTTCCAGCCGTTCCGTGTACGCCTACCCGAGCCCGGCCGGAGTCGGCGAGGACGGCCCCCTGGTGGAGGGCTCCCCCGACGCCGAGTCCGTCGCCTACGCCGAGGACAAGCGCGGCGGCGAACTCGCCGCCCTCGCCGCCTTCGGCGACCGCGCCCTGCTGGTGCGCGCCGGGCTGATCCTCGGCCCGTACGAGAACGTCGGCCGGCTGCCCTGGTGGCTGAACCGCACCGCCCGCGGCGGCCCGGTCCTCGCCCCCGGCCCGCGGGAACTCCCGCTCCAGTACATCGACGTACGCGACCTCGCGCGCTGGACCCTCGACGCGGCCGGCGCCGGACACCACGGCCCCTACAACCTGGTCGCCCCGGTCGGCCACGCCACGATGGGAAGCTTCCTGGACGCCTGCGCCGCCACCACCGGCGGCCGCGCCGAACTGCGCTGGACCGACCCGGAACTGATCCTGCAGGCCGGCGTACAGCCCTGGACCGAGCTCCCGGTCTGGATCCCCGCGGGCGAGGGGCACGACTACATGCACGGCGGCGACGTGTCCAAGGCCCTGGCCGCGGGCCTGAAGTGCCGCCCGGTCGGGGAGACCGTGGCCGACACCTGGGCCTGGCTCCGCTCGCTGGGCGGAGTGGCCCCGCAGCGCGCCGACCGTCCGGCACCCGGCATCGACGCCCAGCGCGAGGCGGCGCTACTCGGGCTCTGACCAGGCCGCGTCCGCGAGACGGGTGGGCGGCAGGTACTCGCGCAGCAGCGTGCGGTGCCACCACTCGCCCGTCTCGCGCAGCTCCCGCCAGGTCGTGAACCGGTAGCGGTACAGCAGGGCGCGGACATAGCGCGGCGGCGCGTCCGGGAAGGGGTTGTGCCGCAGCAGCCGCAGCGTGTCCCGGTCGCCCGCCAGCAGCCGCTCCACGAACGGCCCGAACCAGTCCCGCGCATAACCGGGGGAGAGCGCCGCGAACCACATCAGCCAGTCCAGGCGCAGGTGGTACGGGGCGAACTGGCGCGGAATCCTGCGCAGTTCACCCGGTTTCCCCTTGAAGCCGTACTCCCGCCAGTCCCCGTCCGCGTGCGGCACCCGGTCGGCGGTGCCCTCCACCACCACCTCGTCGCGGATCCGGCCCACCGTGCCGAACGCCCCGTAGGTGTTGACCAGGTGGAGCGAGTCGAAGGAGCGGTTCATCACCTGGCGCCGCGACACCATGTTCAGCACCGGATGGCGGCTCAGCGCCAGCACCAGCACGGTCGCGGCGCAGACCAGGACCGCGAACCACACCGGCGCCGCCCGCGAAGCGGCGGCCGGGGGCGCGCCCGCGAGCCCGGTGAAGTCCACGGCCGGCAGCGCCAGCGTGATCGTCAGCCAGTTCAGCCAGGCGAAGTTGCCGGACACCACCAGCCACAGCTGCGTCGCCACGATGATCCCCGCCGCGTACGAGGCCACCGGCTGCGGGGTGAACAACAGCACCGGGACCACCAGTTGGGTCACGTGGTTGGCCGCGCACTCCACCCGGTGCAGCGGCCTGGGCAGATGGTGGAAGAACCAGCTCAGCGGCCCGGGCATCGGCTGCGTCTCGTGGTGGTAGTAGAGGCAGGTGAGCTTGCGCCAGCAGGGATCCCCGCGGATCTTGATCAGCCCGGCCCCGAACTCCACCCGGAACAGCACCCAGCGCAGCAGCCAGAGCACCAGCACCGGCGGCCCGGTCCGCGCGTTGCCGAGGAAGACGGCGAGGAACCCCACCTCCAGCAGCAGCGACTCCCAGCCGAAGGAGTACCAGGTCTGCCCCACGTTCACGATGGAGAGGTAGAGCAGCCACAGCAGCGCCCACATCCCCATGGCGACGGCCAGCGGCACCTCGTCCCCGGCCCCCGCGGCCAGCGCCGCCGCCAGCAGCGCCCCGGCCCAGGCGCAGCCGGCGAAGAGCCGGTCCGAGTAGCGCAGTTGGAACAGGCTCGGGGCGCGCCGGAACGGCACGTACCGCACGTAGACCGGCACGGGCAGCATGCCCCGCGCCCCGATCAGGGCCCGGAACTGCAGGGCGGCACCGACGAAGGCGAAGAGGTAGACACCGGCCAGGGCCCGCTGGAAGACCAGCCGGCCGAGCCAGTACTCGGGCGCCGTGAACCAGTCCATCGACTCCAGTATCGGGCCGGTCAGGCCGTGGCGGCCAGCCTGCGCACGCGGCGGCCCAGCCGGCGGGCGTAGGCCCGCTGCAGCAGGGGGACCACCGGGCCCGCGAGCCTGGTGTACCAGCTGCCGGGGCGGCTGAAGGCGGTCACCGTGAACCAGACCGCGCCGTCGGTGTCCATGTCCACGATGAAGGACTCCTCACCGCTCTCGGGATGGCCGGTCAGCGTCCCGTACGCGAACCCCACGCGCCTGGGCTCGTACGCCGTCCATATGACCTCGCACGGAGCGCTGATCCGCAGCGGGCCGACGCCGATCCCGACCACCACGCGGCTGCCGGGGCGCACGGCTCCCGCCCCGCCGGCGTCCACCCGTACCCGCATTCCCGAGGCCCGGTGCGCGTGGAAGGTGGTCACCGCGACCCCGGCGGCCTCGAAGGCGGCCTGCCCGTGGCCGATCCGGGTGCGGTGGTGCAGGTGGTGGTAGCCGGCGGGCAGCGGGCGGTGGGCCGTCGCACCCCGGTCGGGGTAGCTGAGGGCGTCCCGGCCGGCGCTGATCAGGCGGGTCATGGCGTGGTCTCCTGTCGGGCGGTCTGCGGGTGGTCTGCGGTCAGCCGGCGCCAGGCCAGCACCGAGCACAGGGCGAATCCGAGTGCGTTCCCGAGGCCGTGGGTCGCGGCCATCCAGGTCAGCGTGGGGTGGGGGATCCCGGTGGTCTCGCCGAGCGCCCACCACAGGGCGAGCAGCATGGTGGCCACCAGGACCACGGCCGAGGTCGAGAGCAGCGCGCGGGTCCACCGGTCGGGTCCGGCGGGCCGGACCTCCCGCCAGGTCACCAGCGCCACGGCCCACATCCCGCCGGTCAGAACCACCGCGCCCGCCAGCTCGGCCCAGTCGTCGACGAAGTAGCCGAGGAGCACGAGCAGGGTGCCCGCCGGGACGCTGTACGCGGCCCCGCGCGCGACCGGCCCGGGCGCCGCGGCCCGGCACACGAGTCCCGCCACCAGGGCGGCCGCGAACCCGGCGAAGTGGAAGTGGGGCACGGTCAGCGCCAGGATGTCGAGGTCGAAGCCGAAGAGCCGGTACCCGGCGCGTTCGGCGACCAGGGCGGTCCCGGCGATCGCGGGCGAGGCCAGCGCGGTGGCCACGGCGATGTCGGCGGGTCCGGGCACCCAGCCGGTCGAGCCCGGCTTGCGGCGGACGGCGCGACATCCCCCGGCCGCCAGGGCCAGACAGGCCGCCGCGTAGAGTGCGGCCGGCGCGGTCGCGGGCAGGCCGCGCGGCAGCCACAGGCACACCGCCCCGAGGGCGGCGGGCAGCGGCCACAGGCGGGCGGTCCGGCGCAGCCCCACCGGGTCGATCAGGCGCAGGCCGGCCGGGACGACATACAGCATGCCCAGGGTGACGATCGCGTTCACCAGTACCGTCACGGCGACCCCCCTCTCGTTGAACGTGTTCAACTCACTGCGGCGACTCTAGAGGGTTCCTTGAACATGTTCAAGAAGCGCTCCGGTTGCGGCCTCCGCGCAGATGCGGCAGACAAGAGGGAGCAACCGGGGCGAAAAGGGAGATCCACGTGCACGCACCGACACCTCCGACACCTCGTCAGGCGCCGCGTCGTCACGCACCGGCCGGCGCCGCTCTGTTGGCCGCCCTCGGCCTGCTGGCGGCGGGCTGCGGCGGTTCCGAGGAGAAGCGGGGGACCGCGGGAGCGGAGAGCGCGGACCTCCACCTCCAGCCCGTGGCCTCCGCGGGCCCCGCCCCCTTCACCGCCTCCTCCGCCACCGCCGAGTCCGCACCCGTACAGCCCCCGCTGCCCAACCCGACCGGACAGGGCATCCGCACGGTGAACGCGGCCACCCCCGGCCTGTACGGCGGCACCCAGCGGCTCGGCAGCTGCGACGTGGAACAGCAGGTCCGCTACCTGACCGCCGACGCCGCCAAGGCCCGCGCCTTCGCCGAGGCCTCCGACATCGAACAGGCGAAGATCCCCGAATTCCTTCGCGGCCTCACCCCCGTCGTGCTCCGCGCCGACACCCGGGTCACCAGTCACGGCTTCCGCGACGGCGCCGCCGACAGCTTCCAGGCCGTACTCCAGGCCGGTACCGCCGTCCTCGTCGACGAGCACGGGATGCCCCGGGTCCGCTGCGCCTGCGGCAACCCGCTGCTCTCCCCGCGCGCCCCCAAGGGCTCCCCGGTGCACAAGGGCGACCCGTGGAACGGCTACCAGCCCAACCAGGTCGTGGTCATCGAGCCCACGCCCCACGCCATGAACAACCTGGTCATCGTCAACATCGCCGACAACACCTGGATCGAGCGCAAGCGGGGCGACGACGGGGCCCAGGACCGGACGCCCGAGGTCGTGCCCCCGTACGACCCGGCCGACGGCATCCCCGACGGGCCCGTCACCCCGCCCGCCGACCCCTGTCCGAGCCCCACCGCCAACAGCCTCGCCCGCACCGCGCCACCGACACAGCCCGACGGCAACACGGGCGTGCCCGGCCCCGCGGCCACGGGCTGCCCGCCGGGTTCGCCGAACACCCCCGCCGATCCGTCCTCGCCCGGCGACGGCCTGCGGCAGAGCCCGGCCCGGCCGTCGAACCCGGCCGACCCGCAGCAGCCGCCGTCCGAGGCGCCGTCCGACCTGCCCCCGGACCCCTCCTCCGAGGCGCCGTCCGACGGCTCCTCCGACGTCCCGCCGGACGCGGCCGACCCGTACGACCCCTTCGCCCCCGCCGATCCCACCGATCCCGTCGACCCCGTCGATCCCATCGACCCAGGCGACCCCGCCGACCCGCTCGTCCCGGAAGAGGAACAGCCGGCGCCCTCCGACCCCGGCTACTCGCTGGAGAGCGCCTGACCGGCCCGTGTGTCATGGTGGACCGGTGCCGAGCTCCGTATCGCTGCCGGACGACTGGCCCGCGCACCCGGACCGGTCGCTGGCACTGAACCGCATGGGCAGTTTCGACTGGGACCTGACCACCGGGCTCATGCACATGGACGAGGCGGCGCTCGACGTCTTCGACACGTCGCCCCGGACATACGACGGACGGCCCGAATCCCTGTCCCCGCGCGTGCCGCCCGCCGAGGCCGCGCGACTCGACGCCCTCGTCTCCAGCGCCCTCAAGAGCAGGGAAGACAGTTACGGCGCCTACTTCCGCATCCGCTGCCGCGACGGCCGGCTGCGCTGGACGCACACCCAGGGCCGCGTCATGCGCGGCCCGGACGGACGCCCGTACCGGATCATCGGCATCGTCCGGGACGCAACCGAGGAGCTCAGCCACTCGGCGGAGCGCCTCGGCCTCGACGAGGAGCGGCGCCGCCAGACGTCGGTGGTCGAGAGCACCACCGCCGCCCTCGCGCACGCCCGGACCGTCCAGGACGTCATCGACGCGCTCGGTGACGCTCACGGCCTGGAACGCCTCGGGTCGATGGGCATGGTGATGGGCCTGGTGGAAGCCGGGCGCATCCACCTCGTCGCCGAGGGGCCGGAGGGCAGCTTCGTGCCCGGGACCCGGTACACCCGCATCGACGAGCAGTACCCGATGAGCGAGGTCGTCCGCTCGCTCCAGCCGCGGTTCCTCGACTCGGCGCAGGAATTCGCCGGGGAGTACCCCTCGCTCTGGTCGAAGATCGAGTACATGCAGATCTCGGCGGCCGCCTATCTTCCGCTGATCGCCCAGGCCCGTCCGATCGGCGCGATCGGCCTGCTCTACCAGGACAAGGACGGCTTCACCCAGGACGAGCGGAACCTGCTCGTCGCCCTGGGCAGCAGCATCGCGCAGAGCCTCCAGCGGGCCATGCTGCTGGAGCAGGAGCACGACCTGGCCGAGGGCCTCCAGCAGGCCATGCTGCCGAGGAGGATCCCCTCGGTGCCGGGCGCGGAGATCGCCGTACGGTACCGCTCCGCCCGGATGGGCCAGGACATCGGCGGCGACTGGTACGACGTCATCCCGCTGCCGGGCGGCCGGGTCGGCGCGGTCATCGGCGACGTCCAGGGCCACGACACGCACGCGGCGGCGGTCATGGGCCAGCTGCGGATCGTGTTGCGCGCGTACGCCGCCGAGGGCCACTCGCCGGGCACGGTGATGGCCCGGGCCTCCGTCTTCCTGCACGAACTGGACACCGACCGGTTCGCGACGTGCACGTACGCGGAGGCCGACCTGTCGACGGGGGTGCTCCAGCTGGTCCGCGCGGGCCACATCGACCCGCTGCTGCGCACCCGGAGCGGGGACTGCCGCAGGCTTCCGGTGGCGGGCGGGATGCCGCTGGGCCTCTCGGCGGAGTTCGGCCGCCTGGAGTATCCGGTGACCACGGTGGAACTGGATCCAGGAGAAACGATCCTGTTGTGCACGGACGGCCTGGTGGAGCACCCCGGCGCCGACCTCGACGACGGGATCCGGCTGCTCACCTCGCTGGTCCGCGGCGGCCCCGCGGACCTGCAGCTCCTCGCCGACCGGCTGTGCGGGGTCGTCGACGAGCGGGGCGGGGACGACGACATGGCGCTGCTCCTGCTGCGCCGCCAGGTGGAGGAGACCCCGCAGGGCGGCGGCCGGCTCCAGCAGCACGTGGCGCCGGGGGACCCGGAGGCGCTGGTGGCCGCGCGCCACATGATCGGAGCGGCGGTGCGGGCGTGGGGTGCCCGGGAACGGGCCGACGAGATCGAGCTCGTCGCGGACGAGCTGATCGTGAACGCCCTGATGCACACGGAGGGCCCGGCGATCGTGACCCTGAGGGTCCTGAGCGGCCCCGAACGGCGGCTGCGGGTGGAGGTCGAGGACCGCTCCAGCGCGCTGCCGAGGCGGCGCGAGGCCGGGGAGTCGGGGGTGTCGGGCCGCGGGCTGATGCTGGTGGACCGGCTGGCGGACGTGTGGGGCGTGGAGCCGCGGGGGAGCGGCAAGTGCGTGTGGTGCGAGTTCGTGGTCGGCTGACCGGCCGGCGCGACCCGGTCCGCGGGAAGGCCGCCCGCGTGCACGGTTCGCGTTTCGTGCGGGGCGGGGGCAGGCTGGGACCATGCCGGAGCTGCCCGAGGTCGAGGCCCTGCGGGAGTACCTCGACGAACACCTCACCGGGCGGGTGGTGGAGCGCGTCCTCCCGCTCGCGGTGAGCGTGCTCAAGACCTACGACCCGCCGCTGACCGCCCTCGAAGGGCAGACCGCCGGTGCCACCACCCGGTACGGCAAGTTCCTCGCGATGGGGATCGGCGAGCTCCACCTCGTCACCCACCTGGCCCGCGCCGGCTGGCTGCGCTGGCAGGATGCCCTGCCCGCGCAGCCCCCGCGCCCCGGCAAGGGGCCGCTCGCCCTGCGCGTGGTGCTGGCGGGCGGCGGCGGCTTCGACCTGACCGAGGCCGGCACCCAAAAGCGCCTCGCGGTGTACGTCGTACGGGATCCCCAGGAGGTGCCCGGCATCGCCCGCCTCGGCCCCGATCCGCTCGACGAGGCCTTCGACCGCGACGCCTTCGCCGCCCTGCTCGAGGGGGAGCGGCGCCAGATCAAGGGGGTGCTGCGCGACCAGAGCGTCATCGCGGGGATCGGCAACGCCTACAGCGACGAGATCCTGCACCGCGCCGGCGTCTCGCCCTTCAAGCTGGCCGCGTCCTTCGACGAGGAGCAGGTCACCCGCCTGTACGCGGCCGTCGAGGACACCCTGCGCGAGGCCGTCGACCGGGCGCACGGAGTGGCCGCGGGCCGGCTGAAGGCCGAGAAGAAGAGCGGGCTGCGGGTGCACGGCCGGGCCGGGGAGCCGTGCCCGGTCTGCGGGGACACCGTCCGTTCGGTCTCCTTCGCCGACTCCTCCCTCGAGTACTGCCCCACCTGCCAGACCGGCGGGAAGCCGCTCGCGGACCGGCGGCTCTCGCGCCTCCTCAAATAGCGGGGCGCTGCGTAGACTCCGGCTCGATGGCCGAGGAGCAGCAGTCGCCGCCGAGGCGCGAGATCGTCACGGGGGTGCCCCGGGCCGCCCGCCGCCGGCCGCCCGCGCACACCCCGGCCCGTTCGGAGATCTCCGAGCAGACCACCCTGGGCGCGACCTACATACGGGCCCTCATGCGCAGCCAGCTGCGCGCGGGCCTGTGGGCGCTGGCCGCGCTCGCGCTGACGGTCGGGACGCTCCCGCTGGTGCTGCTCCTGCCGCGCGCGGCGTCGGGGCCGCTGGTGTGGGTGGCGCTGGGCCTGCTGGTGTATCCGGTGATGTGGTTGATCGCCCGCTGGTACGTCCGGCGGGCCGAGCGCAACGAGGCCGATTTCACCGGCCTGGTGATGGACCCGGCCGAGGCCCCGGGGCCGCGCCGCCCCGCGTAGCCTCCTGCGGCCGGTGCGCTCCTCCCGCCGGTGCGCGCGGCCCGGCGGTGCGCGCGGCCCGGCGGTCCTCAGAACAGGTGCATCGCCAAGTGGCCCAGCGGCAGGCCGAGCTGCCAGGCCGGGGTCCACACCCGCGCGTTCTCGTCCAGCCCGGGCGGGGTGTCGGCGTGGCCGTGCCGGCCGGGGTCGAGGTTCGTGGCGAACAGCTCCGTGCGGTCCAGCCAGCGCCAGGCCGCCCGGGCGAGCTCCAGGTCCGGTTCCTCGGCGCGGCCGCGCTCCCGGGCCTCCTCGCCCAGCGCGAGGAACCGGGTGTGCACCCAGTCCCGCCACGGGTGCCCGTACGCGGTCAGCGAGAGCCACTCGTCGAGCTGCGAGACCACCCGGATCCCGGAGAGTTCCCCGGCCGCGTCCGAGAGGTAGATCGTCAGCGCGAGCGTGTCCCGCCCGGCCCGGAACTCCAGGGTGCTGACCGGGATCAGCCGGCCGGTGCGCAGCAGTTCGTCTGCGATGTACTCGGCGTAGAGCCAAGCCATGGGCACCGCGAGCCCGCCGTCACTGGTGCCGTTCATACCCTCGGGCTGCACCGTTCCACCTTCTCCCGCGCGTGTGAGCGTCCCGCCGTCAGTCCTGAGCCTTCACCGAGCGGCTCGCCGAGCGGGGCAGGTTTACTCAACTTGAACGGTCTGATGCCTCATTCCATGCGGTTTGTGTCCGGTCCGCGTGCATTCGAGGCGTTCCCCGCCCTCTTTGCGGGGGGACCGCGGGCCTCGCGGGCTCAGGCGCCGAGGCCGTACCCGTACCCCTGGAGGTCCTTGCGCAGGGCGCGCAGGGCGTAGTGCGTACGGGATTTGACGGTCCCGGCGGGTATGCCGAGCTCGGCGGCGGCCTCGGCCACCGAGCGGTCCCGGAAGTAGACCTGCATCAGCACCGCGCGGTGCTCCGGGCCCAGGGAGCCGACGGCCCGCCGGACGTCGATGGCCGTGACCGACCCGGCCACCGCGTCCTCGGCGGCGGGCGCCTGGTCGAGCCCTTCCGCGTCCACCTCCTGTGGCCGTGACAGGCGGGCGCGCCGTGCGTCGATCGCGAGCCGCCGGGCCACCGTGAACAGCCAGGGCCGCAGGGACTCGTGCTCGGTGGAGAGCACCTCCGGGTGCTGCCAGACCCGTACGAGGGTCTCCTGGACGAGGTCCTCCGCGCGCTGGGCGTCCCCGGCGGTGAGCCCCACCAGGAAACCGAACAGGGCCCGCCCGTGGTCGCGCTGGAGTTCGGCCAGCGTCTCGGGGTCGGTACGCCGAAGGGTGGGGGAGAGCGGCACGAGGGGCTCCTTCCGGGGGGTGTGGAGGCCGTGTGGGAGGTCGACGCCTTCACCCTGACCTGCACGGACCCCCGACGGGAACCGTCCGGTCCGGGCGGTGCGCCCAAGCACCCGGGTCGTCCGGTGGGCGGCCGGGCCGGGCGGTGAACGGTCGAACGGCGCGGCGAACGGCAGCCGATCGAGTGGATGCGCGGCCGGCGGACGGATCCGTTCCTTGACTATCGGTGTCTCGTTCTATGGATTACGAAAGGTCAGATAGTCGTACTAATGAGAGTCGGGATCCCATGACCCAGCGCACCCGACCGACCCAGCGCACCCGACACGCCGCCGTCCTCCTGTCGGCCCTCCTCCTGTCCGCCGCCGGCTGCTCGGCCGCGGGGGAACCGCCAACGGCACGCCTCGGGGAATCCGGCGGACCGGCCGCCTCCAGCGGCGCCGGATCACCCGCCGCCCGGGGGTTCACGCTGGTCGCGAGCGGCGACGTACTGCCGCACACCTCGGTCATCCAGCGGGCGGAGAAGGACGCGGACGGCGACGGACACGACTTCCGGCCGATGTTCTCCGGCGTCAAGCCCGTGGTCTCCGGCGCCGACCTGGCCCTCTGCCACATGGAGACCATCTACGGCGAGGAGGGCGGGCCCTTCTCCGGCTACCCGGCCTTCGTCTCCCCGCCGAGCGTCGCCGACGCGCTGAAGGCCACCGGGTACGACGGCTGCTCCACGGCCTCCAACCACACCCTCGACGACGGGGCCGACGGGCTGCGCCGCACGCTGGACCGCTTCGACAAGGTCGGCCTGAAGCACGCCGGTTCGGCCCGTACGGCGGCGGAGGCGGCCACGGTGACCACCTACACGGCCGGCACCGCCAAGGTCGCGCACCTCGCCTACACCTACGACACCAACGGGTATCCGATGCCGCAGGGGCAGCCGTGGGCGGTCAACCTGATGGAACAGGACAAGATCGTCGCGGACGCCCGGGCGGCCCGGAAGGCGGGTGCGGACGTGGTCCTGGCCAGCCTGCACTGGGGCACGGAGTGGCAGACCGCCCCGGACGAGAAGCAGCTCTCGCTGGGCAAGGCCCTGACCGCCTCGCAGACCGGCGGACGCCCGGACATCGACATGATCCTCGGCACGCACGCGCACGTCCCGCAGCCCTACGAGAAGGTCAACGGCACGTGGATCGTCTACGGCATGGGAGACCAGGTCGCGGGCGAGATGTTCAACTACTCGGGCGCGCGGGACATGCGCGGCAACTACGGCTCGATCGGCCGCTTCACCTTCGCCCCGCCGGCCGCCGCCGGCCAGCGCTGGCAGGTCACCAAGGCCGAGTTCGTCCCGCAGATGATGGACCTCTCCATCGGCCGGGTCGTCAACCTCCCGGCCACCCTCGCCGAGGACCCCGACCAGGGCGAGTACGAGACCGCCCGGGACGCCATCACCGAGGCCGTCCTCAGCCGGGGCGCGGCCAAGGACGGCCTCACCATGGCGAAGTAGCGCTCACGGCAGGTCCTGGTCCCGGTCGCCCCACGAACCGCGCTCACGCGCCCGGCTCGGCGCGCGGACCGCCGCCGCCCTCCCTACAGTGCGAACCATGAGTGCCACCGTGGAGCAGACGCGCGGAACCCGGAACCGCTTCCTGAACCGGGTGCCCGACGGATTCGGCGCGTTCTTCGGGACGCTCGGTCTGCTGTGCGCCCTGCTGGCGCTCTCCCCGACACTGCGCCGCCTGCTCAGGCACGTCGTCCGCTTCCTGGACCTGATCGTCGTACCGGTCAGCGCCAACCTCGCCTACGCCGTCTTCCTCTTCCTGCTCGCCGCGGCCCTCGGCACCCGCAAGAAGGTCGCCTGGTGGATCGTCGTCACCTATTTGGCCCTGCTGATCCTCGACGACGTGGTCGACATCGCCGTCGGCGACTACGGGATCGGCTTCTCCTCCATGGCCCTGGCCGTCGCCGCCATGGGGCTGCTGATCGCCGCCCGCAACGAGTTCTACGCCGCCTCCCGGCCCGGCGCCCTGTGGCGGGCCCTGATGGTGCTCGGCCTCGGCCTGCTCGCGGCCGTCCTCGTGGGCTGGGGACTCGTCGCCCTCTTCCCCGGCACCCTGCCCAGGGGCCAGTGGCTCGACTGGGCCGCCAAGCAGGTCTTCGGCGGCCTCTTCTCCGCCCGCCAGTTCGACGGCCGCCCGCCCCGCCCGCTGTACTTCCTGCTCGGCCTGTTCGGCGCCCTCGCCCTGCTGAACGCCGCCACGACGCTCTTCCGCTCCCAGCGCCTGACCGCGGCCCTGCACGGGGACGAGGAGCCCCGTATCCGCGCGCTCCTGGGGGCCTACGGCCGCAACGACTCCCTCGGCTACTTCGCCACCCGGCGCGACAAGGCCGTCGTCTTCGCCCCCAACGGCATGGCCGCCGTCACCTACCGCGTCGAAGCCGGCGTCTGCCTCGCCAGCGGCGACCCGGTCGGCGACCCCGCCGCCTGGACCCCGGCCATCGACGCCTGGCTGGCCGTGGCCGGCCGCTACGGCTGGCAGCCCGCCGTCATGGGCGCCTCCGAGGAGGGGGCCACCGCCTACGCCCGCTCCGGACTCAGCGCCCTCCAGCTCGGCGACGAGGCCATCCTGCACGTCGCCCACTTCGACCTCGACGGCCGCGACATGCGCGTCACCCGCCAGGCCGTCAACCGCGTCAAGCGCACCGGGGCCACCACCCTCATCCGCCGCCACTCCGCCCTCTCCGAGGACGAGATGCAGACGATCGTGGACCGGGCCGACCGCTGGCGCGACACCGAGACCGAACGCGGCTTCTCCATGGCCCTGGACCGGCTCGGCGACGCCGCCGACGGAGACTGCCTGCTGGTCGAGGCCTTCGACGCCGCAGGAGAACTGATCGCCCTGCTCTCCTTCGTCCCGTGGGGCAAGGACGGCATCTCGCTCGACCTCATGCGCCGCGACCGCGCCGCCCCCAACGGGGTCATGGAGTTCATGGTCGCCCAGCTGTGCGCCGCCGCCCCCGGCCTGGGCGTGCGCAGGATCTCCCTCAACTTCGCCGTCTTCCGCTCCGCCTTCGAGGAAGGCGGCCGGATCGGCGCCGGCCCCGTCCTCAAGCTGTGGCGCCGGCTGCTGCTCTTCTTCTCCCGCTGGTGGCAGCTGGAGGCCCTCTACCGTTCGAACGTCAAGTACGGCCCCGAGTGGTACCCGCGCTTCCTCTGCTACCAGGACGCCGGCTCCCTCGCCCGCGTCAGCCTCGCCTCCGGCATCGCCGAGGGCTTCGTCTCGGTGCCGAGCCTGCGCACCCTGTGGGGCAACGGACACCCCAAGGGCCTCACCGCCCCCGCCACCACCGAGGGGCTGCCGTCCATCGCCTCCCTGAACCTGGACGCCGTGGGGGAGCAGGCCGCAGCCGCCCAGGCCGAGCGGCTGCCCGAACAGGTGCGCGTGCGCCACGACAAGCTGGAGCGCATCCGGGCCGCCGGCACCGACCCCTACCCGGTCGGCATCCGTCAGCGCACCCACACCGTGGCCGAGCTGAAGAACGCCCTCCCCGCCCACCCGCCCGGCACCCGCTCCGGGGAACAGGCCACCCTCGCCGGACGCGTGATGGTCGTACGCGACCTCGGCGGCGTGGTGTTCGCCGTCCTGCGCGACTGGTCCGGCGACATGCAGCTGATGCTCACCCGCGACGAGGCCGGCGCCGAGGTACTGGACTCCTTCACCTCCCAGGTGGACTTCGGCGACCACGTGGTCGCGACCGGCGAGGCCGGCACCAGCAAGACCGGCGAACCCTCCCTCGTCGTCCGGTCCTGGCAGCTCACCGGCAAGTGCCTGCGCCCCCTCCCCGACAAGCGCAAGGGCCTCGCCGACCCGGAGGCCCGCGTCCGGCGCCGCTACCTCGACCTCGTCGCGAGCCCCGAGGCGCGGGACGTCGTACGGGCCCGCTCCAGCGCGGTGCAGGCCCTGCGCCAAGGGCTGCTGGAGCGCGGCTACCTGGAGGTCGAGACCCCGATGCTCCAGCAGATCCACGGCGGCGCCAACGCCCGCCCCTTCCGCACCCACATCAACGCCTACGACCTGGACCTGTACCTGCGCATCGCGCCCGAGCTGTACCTCAAGCGGCTGTGCGTCGGCGGCATGGAGAAGGTCTTCGAGATGGGCCGCACCTTCCGCAACGAGGGCGTCTCGTACAAGCACAACCCCGAGTTCACGATGCTGGAGGCCTACCAGGCCTTCGCCGACTACGACGTGATGCTCGACCTCACCCGCGAGCTGATCCAGGGCGCCGCCACCGCCGCCTACGGCTCGGCCGTCGCCCACAAGGCGGGACCGGACGGAAAGCTCGTCGTCCACGACATCTCCGGTCCCTGGCCGGTCAAGACGATGTACGGGGCGATCAGCGAGGCACTCGGCGAGGAGGTCGACGCCGACACCGAGGAGCACGTCCTGCGCAGGCTGTGCGACCGGGCGGCCGTCCCGCACGCCCCCGACGACACCCGCGGCGACGTGGTCCTGGAGATGTACGAGCGGCTGGTGGAGGAGCGGACCAAGCTGCCCACCTTCTACAAGGACTTCCCGACCGACGTCTCCCCGCTCACCCGCCAGCACCGCAAGGACCCGAGGCTCGCCGAACGCTGGGACCTGGTGGCCTTCGGCACCGAACTGGGCACCGCCTACTCGGAGCTGACCGACCCGGTCGAGCAGCGCCGCCGGCTCACCGCCCAGTCCCTGCTGGCAGCGGGCGGCGACCCGGAGGCGATGGAGCTCGACAACGACTTCCTGGACGCGCTCGAGTACGCGATGCCGCCGACCGGCGGCCTCGGCATCGGCGTCGACCGCCTGGTCATGTTCCTCACGGGCCTGACGATCCGCGAGACGCTGCCCTTCCCCCTGGTGCGGCGCGGCTGATCGGCGGCTGATCGGGTGAGGGGGGCGGGGCGCGTTCCGCGCCTCTCGACATCTGCGGCGATGTCGTTGATACGTAGTAATAATGAAAAATGACGAGCCGACAGTAGGGCGACGCGCGCTCCTGCGTACCGCCGTCTTCCTCGGAGTCGCGGCCGCCGCCGGGCTGATCGAAGCGGGCGGCGAGGGCGGTACCCCCCGGCCCGCTCCCGGCCCCGCTCCCGGCCCCGCTCCCGCCGCCGGGCCGGGGCCGCACCCGGCGGCGGGACCCCCCGGGATGCTCCCCGACGGCAGACTCGAGAAGTCCTACCGGCTGCGGCCGATGACCGCCGAGGCCCCCGTCCGCCCGCCCCTCGCGAAGCCGGCCGTCCGGACCCGCCCGATCCTCGAACTCCCGCCCGGCACCGGCACGGAGAACTCCATGCTGCTGACGTTCGACGACGGGCCGGACCCCCGCTACACCCCCGCGATCCTCGACACCCTCGCCCGTTACGGGGTGCGCGCCGTGTTCTTCGTCTGCGGGGAGATGGCCACCGAGAACCGCGACCTGCTGCGCCGGATGGCCGCCGAGGGTCACGTCATCGGCAACCACACGTGGACCCACCCGCTCATCCCCCGGCTCAGCCGGCCCGCCCTCGTCTCCGAGATCGGCCGCACCAGCGAGGTCGTACAGCAGACCGTGGGCGAGGCCCCGGTGTGGTTCCGGGCGCCGTTCGGGGCGTGGAACCGGGCCGCCTTCGAGATCGGAGCCGAACTCGGCATGGAGCCGCTCGCCTGGACCGTGGACACCCTGGACTGGAAGGAGCCGGGCACCACCACGATCATCTCCCGGGTCCTGGCGGGCGCCGGGCCCGGCGTGATCGTGCTGTCGCACGACGCGGGCGGAAACCGGTCGCAGAGCGTCCAGGCGATCGGCTCGTACCTGCCCCAACTGCTGGCGCGCGGCTACCGGATGACCCTGCCGACGCTGCCGCCACGCTAGGCCGTCACGACGGCGGGCGCCCCGTACGGGGCGCCGGCGCCGGCGGGGCGTCGATCAGCGGGTCTCCACCATCCGGGCGAAGACGACCACGTTGCCCTCGTATCCGCGGGACTTCGAGTAGCCGCCGCCACACGTGATCACCCGGAGTTCCGCGTGCCCGGTGTCCCCGTACACGCGGGCTCCGGGGAAGGCGTCCTTGGAGAACACCTCCACGCCGTACACCTCGAACACCGCCGTGCGCCCGTCGTACCGCTCCACCTCGACGTGGTTGCCCGGCTTGACCGAGCCCAGGCCGTAGAAGACCGCCGGGCCCTGCGCGTTGTCCACATGGCCCACGATCACCGCCGAGCCCCGCTGGCCCGGCGCGATGCCGTTGAGGTACCAGCCGGCCAGATTGCGGTCCTGCGGCGGCGGAGCGTCGATCCAGCCCTCCGCGTCCAGCCCGACCGTCATCACCGGAGCGTCCACGTTGATGGTGGGGATCCGGATGCGCTGCACCGACGAGTGCTCCAGCACCTCCAGGTCCGCCGGCGCCGCCGGCGGGTTCGCCGGCAACTGGTCGGCCGTCACCGCGACGGCCGAGGCCGCGGTGGGCTGGGGCGGCCCGTCGTCGACGTCCACACCGTTGCGCACCATCGCGAGGCCGGTGAGCATGACCAGGGCGAGTACGCCCCACGGTGAGAACTTGCGTGACTGACCGGTCTCGTCCTCGCCCATCGTTCTCCCTTCCCGACGCGGGGGTCCCGACCCGCGATCCTGTCCCACCCCTGTACGCCCTACTTCACGCACGTTAAGGCCGCCCCGGCGGGACGGCGAGAGGGGAAGGGCGAACGGGTGGCGCGGCCGGGAAAGGGCCGGGAAAGGGCCGGGAAAGGGGCGGGAAGGGGCCGGAAGGGGTGCGTCCATCCAGGTAATCGTCACATAAATGCCTGACGGGTCGTGACCTGCGGATCCGTCAGCTCCGGCGCCCGTGCTTCGGCGTGTCGCTCAACCGAGCGGCCCAAAGGCGGACATGCGGAGCTTGCGGGCCAGCCCGAGGGTTCGAGATGGGAGGCGTTCTCGTCGATCATCCGGGGCCGACGCTCCGGGGCGCTTTCCGCTGGAGGTTCAACCATGCGTGTTCTGCGCGCTCTCACCGTGGCGGCGGCAGCCTGCGCCGCGATCGGCCTCAGTACTCCGTACGCCTCTGCGAACAGCTCTCCCTTCGGCGGGGACAGCGGCGGCCGCGGCGGGGACGGCGGCCGCGGCCCGAGCAACGTCTCGGTCAACCCGTTTGCCGTCCACCAGGGTTCCACGATGCAGGTGAGCGCGGCGGGCTGCGGACACGGCGGTACCGTCACCTCGCACGGCAACTTTCCGCCGGCCAACCTGTCCGCGGGGTCGATCGGCTTCGCCACCGTCCGGATCTTCAACCACGCGTCCCCCGGCACCCACACCCTGTCGGTCAAGTGCAACGACAGCAGCCTGGTTGCCACGGCCCGCTTCAGGATCCTCGAGGGCCGGCCCTCGCAGGGCGGCATCGGCGGGTCCCTCGGCCCGTCCACCGCCGAGACCGCCATCGGCGCGAGCCTCGTCGGTGCGGCGGCCCTGGGCGCCGGCGCCCACGTGCTGCGCCGTCGCCGCCCGCTCCGCGGCCGGGTCTGACCGGCCGACCTCCCCGGTTCAGTCCCTTCGGGGGTGTCTTCCGGGAACGCACCCCCGCCGCCGGTCGTCCCGGGTCCTGGCCAGGACCCCAGGAGAAAGGGTACACAGGAGATTAGACCTAAAGAAAAAAAAGG
>NZ_JBVJFA010000046.1:0-45502 GCF_055588085.1 Streptomyces sp. NPDC046303 | reverse complement strand
GCGGAACCCCTTTTCCCCGACACGACACTCTTCCGATCTCGGGTCCCACAGCGCTGCGCGCTGTGCCAACGAACCGCCTCGCTGCGCTCGGCGGGGCTCGGCTTCGCCGAGCCAGAGCCGGCCCTTCGGGCCGGGGTCCTGCGCTTCGCTCCGGACTGGTTCGGGTTCCGCTGCGCTCCACCCGAACGGCCCGCTCCGCGGGCTGAGGTGACCCGGTTTCACGGAGCCGGGACCTACAGGCCGTTGGGGCGGGTCCGCTCCGCTCCCCCACCCGGGTCCCTTCCGGCTCCGCCTCCAGGACCAGCCCGCTGCGCGGGCCGCCAGCAAGGGAGAGGATGGCTCTGGGGCTGGAAGGAGCAAGGCGCTTTCCCCTCGGAGTCTCTCACCGGCAGGATGAGGTGCCACTGGCATCAGGAGAGTGGGGGCACAATGAGCCGGGCCAAACGATGGGCACTCACAAGCGGGGTGTTGTGCCTGGTCACCTGGATAGCCGTGACAGCAATCGCCCTGCTCCCAGCCGCCCAGGGCATCCAAGACGCTTTGGGTAAATGGCTCAAAGCCCTCGCTGCCGCCCCCGCAATCATCACGGTCATCGGGTTCTGGGTCATCGGCGCAAGCGGCGGACCACCAGACGGCACCTGGGGCAGTAACCCTTCCAGCCACCCGACAGACCTCATCTGACCGATCCCCGGACAGGGTTGGTGCTTCAAAAACAGCAGTAGCTAGACTCTGGGGATGCACTGAGCATGGGCATCCCACAAAACGCCCCTCTTGTCGGCGCTCAGTGAAACTGCGCAGTGCCCAACCAACCTGCGCAGCCGGACCTGAAACTAGGAACTCCGCAGGTCAGACAACTTGCAGGGCCACTTCCTGCGCAGACTCAGTGAGCCAGTCAGTCGGCAACCCGCTCAACCAAACTGCACAACCCCAGGTCAAAAGCCTGACCACTGCTCAGTTTCACTGACCGGCGACACTTGGCCCACCGAAAGGACCCCCACCAGGCACTTCCGTGCCCACAGCGCTCAGCCCCTTCTGGCCACCGGACCGGGACCCGTGGATATACCCATTCCACCAACGCCGCACCTCCCCCATGACCGGCACATGCCATGATCGGCGGATGAGCGAATACTCCTGGCCCGGGGAGAACGGCAAACACATGCCCGACGCGGCCTCGGCCTGGGCCGAGACCGTCCACGCTCTGCCCGTCGGTACCCGCATCACCGGTGAAGTCATCGACCGGCAGCCCTTCGGTGTCTTCCTCTCCATCGACGGCCACCCCCACGCCGTAAGCCTGGCAAGAATCGACAGAATGCCCAGGTGCATGGAACTGCCCGCCCTGGGACAGCACGCCACCAGCCAGGTCGTCTGGCACGCCGACCACAACCACCAGGTAGCGGTCGTACTCGACGAGTGGGCCAAGCACGAAAACCTGCTGCCCCGCTTCCGCGCCGGTCAAGTCGTCGACGGACACATCACGAAGATCGCGTCCATAGGACTCTTCGTACGCCTCGCCGACTGCGTCGAGGGACTCGTTCCGCTCACCGAGCCGACCCCGTCCGCGGAGACCATCCACGAGAGCCAACAGATCTCCGTACAGATCCTGACAGTCGACCACGAGCGGAACCGGATCCTTCTAGCCGAACGCGTACCACACTGGGCAGATCCCGCCCAAACCCCTCCAAGCCCGGCATAACCCGCAAGACACAGCCAAGCCAAGCCCCTGAGAGAATCCCTGACATGTCAAGCCACACCGCGGAAGAGCTCCTCGCCAACGTCCACGGTCTGACCCCTGAACGCGCGCAACAGCTCGGCGATCAGATCGACGAATGCAGACAGCTACTGGACACCAACGTCGACATGGACACCGTCCAGCAGCATCTGAAAGACAAAGGCGTCAGCATCATCCACGCAATCCTGATCACCACCAGACTGCTCGACGACCACCCGAGCAGACTGCGCAGCACGCGAAATCGTGGAGTGCAGCCCAGCCCGAACACACAGCACTGCCTGATCACACAACCGCTCCGCAAACCCCACCGACGGCGACCCACCGCCCCTTCGAAGAAGCCACCACTTGCCGATACGCAGCAACGGCCATCCCGCCCAAGGCGTGGCCACGGCAGAACGGCCTTCCGCCACTGCCACCACCCGGAGCCAGCCACCCCTCCCCATCACGCCTACACACACGACACCAAACCTTCAGCGGGAAACGACACCGGCCTTCACGAAAAGAACGACACCTACACACCCCCCACAGACCCACGACCAGCAACAACACGTCCCACATCCAGTGCAGGACACCATCGCAAACCACTGCAACTCACACGCCGCCCATCAGCCCCACCCTTTTGGATGGAGGTATCGGCTGCGTTCTTCCTCCCGTTTGTCATCTCGGCTGAAAACGGGTGTGCCTGTGCGCAGCGGTCCCGCCGAACGCAGATGACCTGCCACGACACCTTTAGTTCGGGGCGGTCCGTTGTGACGGAGAACCGGGGCCACCACCGCGGCGCCGTCTGGATCGTGGACCACGCGACGGGTGCAGGCCTGAAGGCACTCAGTCGGGCACGCTCAGCGTGTACCACATCCGCATCGACCGGGGATTGCGCAGGTAGAGGTGGGGGCCGCGGCCGATGGGGCGCGTGTAGCGGCGCACCGGATCGCCGTTCGGCCAGCACAGCTCGGCCCGTCCGGTGATCACCGCCCCGTCGTCGCGCAGCAGGCAGTGGTGGACCTGCCGCCCGCGCGTGTGGTCCGTACCGGGTTCGTAGCCCCCGAACAACAGGAGACGGTCGCCCTGTACCGCGAGACCGCAGGCGGCCGCCACGGGGAGGGGCCGCACTCGGAGCGGCTCGCCGATCCGCTGCTCCGCGAGCGGATAGCCGGGACCGGAGTACGCGGCCAGGACGACCGAGTCGGTGACGTTGAGCGCGTCGACCTCGACGACGACGCGGTAGGGCTCCGGGGGATACAGACCGTGCTGCAGGTTCCCCCTTCCGTCCCACCGGACCAGGGCGCCGGCACTGACGGGGTCGCCGCTGTAGATGCCCTCGTCGCCGTAGCCGGTCCAGAAGTTCGAACGGCGGTCCGCCACCATGTGCAGCAGGTGGGAGCCCAGGGCGAAGCGGCGACGGGGCCGGCCGCCCCCACCGAAGATCTGGCCGTTGCGCCGGTCAGGCCAGCACCTGCCGTGCAGGACGAACCCGCCCCCGGGCAGTGCCTCGATGTCGGTCGGCGCGAACGCCACGCCGTGCAGGGTTTGCTCGCGTACTTGGTCCCCGTCGCGGATGACGAGCAGGGCGTCGAAGGGAAGAGCCAGAGGCTCGGGGCGCGCCCTGCCGAAAGGCTGAGTCGGGAAGCGGACATCAGTGCACGTCAACCAAAGGGCCCTTCCCCACGCGTCCACCGTGGAGGCCAGGACCTTCCGTTCGTCGTACTGCCGAGGCAACAGTGCGTAGGGCCGCAGTGCCACCTTCGTCAAAAAATCACCTCGCGGGCGAAGGAACAGAGGAGCCCATGGTCACATGGCGGATTCCCCGTACTCCCCACGGGTGCGGGGTGCGGGCGCGGAGCCGGCAGGCGCCGTTGGCGCGTGGCGGCGTACTTGCTTGCTTCAGCTCGTCAAGGGCAGAACAGCGGGCCCCCCGATGGTCGTCTCCGTGAGGTGTACACCGAACAGGGTCACCGTGGGTGCCGCGGGGTCATCGCGGGTACCGCGGCCCGCACCGGCTCGACCGGCGACGCCCGGACGTTGCGTGGCACAACCCAGGCTGGTCGCGCCCGGCACATCGGCAGGAGCGACAGCAGCTCCCACGGTCCGGAAGAGTCTGCATCGGTGACGTCGGCCGGGGGCGCGCGGAGTGTCCCGCCAGAGCGAAGCGTTGGCCGCCCGAGGTGGTCTGCCGGTCCGCCGGGCGGGACAATGCTCCGGCGTCGCGCTCGGCGGTGGCCGGGCGGGCTTTCCCGTCTGTCGGGACGCGCAGCGCGGTCGGCATGCCGGGTGGCTCGAGAAGTAGCGGCAGTGCCGTGTCACTGAGGCGAACATCGTGAGGGGATGCTGGTTCGGCTCACGTTGAGTTCCGGATGCTGCGTCCCGGACGAGGGATGCGATGATCTGTTCGTGGTGACAGATGCCGAGTGGACTCGGATTCGGAGGGGCCTGCGCTTCGGTCAGGTATTCGAAGGCACCGTAGTGAAGGTTCCCCGTCCCGGCGTGATTGGGATCTTCGTGGACGTCGGTCTGAGCGTGGGAGGGTTTGTCGACTCCCTCTGGCTCTCGAGCGAGATCGAGGACTGGCCAGCGGAAGGCACGGTTGCCGATTTCAAGATCTGGTGGGCTGACAGCCGCCAACAGATCCGGCTGATGCCGTGCGATTCTCGGTATCTGCGGAACGACTTCACAGCCTTGGTCGAACGCTTCCGTCCCAATTGGTCATCCGACGTCGGCCGGCCCGTGCCTGACCCAGAGGCTGCGACCACTGACGAGTAGCGGACCGTGCTTCGTGCTGGCGGGTCGTCGACCAACTCCTCTTGAGGCCAGCACAGCTGTCCGTCCGTTGCCATCCAACCAAGGGTCTTGACAGCGAACACGGTCGTTGCGGCTTCTCGGTCAGCGAACATAGCCACGTGAGGTGAGGAGTCGGCCGCGGCGGCTTCCAGCTCAGCGCGACGCACCCGCTGGCATTCCAGCGGTGCGCACACCTCAAAGGCGAAGTTGCGAATTTCGCCGGACAAGAGCACTTGGAGGTACTCGGGTCCACCCGCTTCTTCACGGCCCAACAGGACTTCGACGGTGAGCCGAGTACCGTCCGTGAGCCGGCGCGATCCGCTCTGCGGTTCGCTGTCAACCAGCATGAACTCTTCTCGTACTGGCCTTCTGGTGGGCTGGCCAGCAGCCACTGGGCGAACGCGGCGGCCCGGGGTGCGCCACCCGTCAGTGTCCGTCCGATGAAGTAGGCGTCGAAGCACCAGGTACCGTCCGGATCCTTGCCGACCGCCAACCACAGGTCGTCAACGGGCATGCCAGGGTAATGGCTGCCACGCCAGCCGAACCGAAACCCTGTCTCATGGTGCTCGCCGGACACTGTCGATCCTTCTCTCTCCCGAGCTGCGGTTGGCAGTCCACCTGACGCAAGTCGTCTGTCTCCAGCTGCCCGCGGAGCGCGGGCCCGAGGATGAAGCGGGGGGTGTGGTACTTCGTAGAGGGCGTCGGCGAAGTTTCGTCCTCGCCTAACCACCCTGCCTTCACAGCATGAGACGTGTCGCCCTCGCCTGGTCATCGTGCGCACACAGTTACGGGAACTCTGCCTGGTAGAAGGCGGCTTCGTCGCCGCCCAGCCCGAAGTACTCGCAGATGTCGGCCACCGTTTCGGCGTCTTCCGCAGTACCCGTGAGCCCGATCTGGACGAGCCTCCAGAAAACCCTCCTGAGCGTGATACCTGCATGCCTCGCCCAACCCGCGCGTTCCGCAGTCGGCTCGTAGTCGCTGGAGCCTGCGGCCACGAACGACAACGTCTGCAGCAGCACGTCTCGGACCAGTGTCGAGAGGTCACCCGCCAGCGCGGCCATGATCATGCCGATCGCTGGCGGAGTGCACTCGAAGATGATCGTGTTTTCCTCGACATGACCGTCGAGGGCGTATCCGATCATGTCCTGGGGTGTCTCAGCAGTGATGATCGCCTCGATCAGAAGCGGCACATGCTCCGCAGAGTCACCGCAACCGCACTCCAGCGATGTCCAATCGACGCGTTGCAGTTCTGCGCATACCAGTTCACCGACCACCACCGCCGACCCCTCAAGGCATGCCGGGCCCAGGGCCCTTGTGCTAGCGATCAAGCATGAGCCATCCATCCCCCGCCATCGTGTGCTTCACGAAATATCCGCCATAGCCAACTTCGAAGAGCCTCATCAACCACTCGGGCCACTCCGCCGACAGCCCGAGGCTGAGCACCGACCATGCCCTCGGCCCGGTGGCTTTGTTCAGGTGCGGCAGCAGCATTTGTCGATGGGTTTCAGCAGCGGTTGGTGGCATCGCCGGATGAGCATGCCCGGGAGCTCGGGAGCGGTACGCGCGCAGCCTGGACCTGGTGCCGAGGGTTCTGCACCCGCGACTGGGCCCGGTCGAGGTACTCGCGCTTGACCGTGGCCGAGCCTGGTTTCCACCGTCCCTGCTGCGTCGGGTCGCCGCCGGCGTCCGCGATCTCCTGGGCGCCGCCGCGGCGCAGGCCGTGGGAGGTGATCAGGTGCCAGCCGGGCAGTCCGGCCAGGTAGGCACGGTGGCGGACCCAGTCGTTGAGGGCGTCGCCGGTGACGTAGTCGCCGCGCTCGGTGGCCGCGGCCCGGTTCTGGAGTCGGCCCCTCGAGGTGAGGGCGCGCATGAACGGGCCGTCGTGGACCCCCATCCGGTGCAGGCGGTGCAGCCAGTCCCGTACGGCCGACACCGGGTCATAGCGCGGGTCGGCGGGGTCGGCGGGGATGAAAGTGCTCTCGCCCTTCCCCTCCTGGTCGGTCTTGGAGTACGCGATCCACAGGTCGACCCCGGTGTCTTCGACCTCGACGTCGTCGATGTCCAGATCGGCGAGTTCGATACGGCGGTTGAGCGCCCCGCGTCCCACCAGCAGCGCGCACCGGTCCCGTAGCCCGGCCGGTGTGCGCAGGTCGCAGGTGTCGACCATGGCGCGCAGCATGGGCTCAGTGATGGCCGGGGCCTTGCGGACCCGGTTCCGCTTGCCCCATTCCTTGCGATACTCGGCCAGCATCCCCCGCGCCTCGGTCGTGCCCGGCCGCCGGTCCTCCGGCATCCATGTACGGACTCCCGACATGTACGTGCGGATGGTGTTCGGCGCCATCCCCCGCGCGATCAGGCCGGCGACCCACTCCACGTACGTGGCCGTCGTGCAGGGCCTCGCCACCCGGCCCATCTCCTCGCACCACTGGGAGAAGTTCCTGCGCTGGCTGCTGTAGTTGCGGTTGGTGTTGGCCGGCGCGGCCTTGTTCTGCAGGCGGTCGGCCGTGGTCGCGGACACCTCGAAGTCCGCGCGCGTGTACGTAGGTGCGTCCGCCTCCGTTGGCACGGCGTCGCCCGGGTAGAGGATGGTGTGCTGGTCGATCAGCGGCCGGGAGGGCGCGGGTGGGACGGTGGCGGGCAGCAGCTCGGCGTCGACGATCTCGGCCTCGACGACCGTGCCGTCATCGACAGCCACCGCAGCCACCTGATCCTCGCTCATGAGCCCCTCCCCTGACGATCGTTCCTGGGCAACCACTCTTGTATAAGGGAATTTATACGAGGGTTCTTGGATCGGCACCGCGCTGACCCGCGGAGCGAAGCGCTCGTGCAGGGGGCCCGCCGCGCCCTGCAGGTCGGCAGCCTGGATCACATACCGATTTCGGGACGTGGCTCGCGCCCGTCGACGGGGTCGGTGAAGCTAACCTCACGGTGAGGTAGCTGTGCCGGATACCGTCCAGGGTTACCGCTTCCGTTTACCGTCCCGAATTAGCGCCGGAAACTCGGCCGCCGATTACTGCGCAAGTTACACACGCGGCTGGCCGCTGCGGTAGCGTGGAATCACGGAGCATGAATCCCGGAAGATTACCGCTTACGGTTCCGCGGTAACAGCAGGAAAGCCCGTTGCGGTGAACTCCCCCGCAACGGGCCCGTCCTGGAGAGCCGCTGCCTCGGGCGTGCTGAGACCACGTCCGAGGCAGCTACCCCAGCAGAGCGCGCAGGATCGTCGCGCCCGACGCCGCCACGGCTGCGATCGGCGCAACGGCCCGGCACGCACGACGTGTGCGTACGAACCGCCGCCACCAGCGCTTTCGCCGCGGTGACCTTCCTTCTTCGTCAGGACCCATTGAGGCGTCCCTCCTTCCGAGCAGGCTGCGCACCGTACGCACGCCTCGGCACGACTCCCCGCGCGGAGAGGCATGCCGACGAGCGGCACCATGACGTGAGCCGTTTGCGAAAGGACCTACGCAGGGAAGGCTATCGAGCCCGTTCACGGTTGCGTGGCAGAACAGGAGAATTGCACAGAGACGTGTTCGGCTTTTTGTTTTCAGGCACGGCTCCCCCGGAAAGACCGAGAGCCGCCTTTCGGTTCGTCGGGACGTGAAGCAGCCGTTCTGGTCGGCGATCACGTCGGCGGAGGCCGGGTTGTCGAAGAACGCCGCCCGTCAACCACCGGGACCACCAGGGGAACGCACGTGCGGACCGCTGAGCAAGGTTGTTAAGCTCCGACACGACCGGCGGGGGGCCGATCGCAAAGAGCCAGGCCGACGGCCCGCGAGAGCGGCTACTCGGGGCCGGCTCAGGGGTGTCCCCCTCCTCCCGTGCTCGCCCATGAGAAGGTGGTTGTGGACCCAACCGAAAGACGACCGTCCCGACTGCGTCGGGGGCTCGGAGCCGCCGCGCTGGCTCTGCTCACCGGCTTCGGATCACTGACCGCGGCTGAGCCCGAGGCGGTTGCCGCACCGTCCTCCAGCGCCGCCGCCACCGAGTTGGTACTGCCCGCCGGACCGCGGGGCCTCCCCGCCAGGGACCAGCTCTTCGTGGCCGGCGTCACCGGTCTGCTCCACGCCCGCGAGGACAGCGACCGGTTGCTGTGGACCCGGTACGACACCGGTGCGACTACCGACACCGGGCTGCGCATGCCCGCCCCGGTCAGCGGGAACCTTGATCGCGGGGAGCCCGCAGGTGGATACCTGGGAGCTCCCGACCACCGCTACGGAACTTCCTCCGACACTGTTGCCGTCCACACGGCTGCCACGGCAATGGCCCCCGCCAAGGTCGATCTGTACAACCTGACCACCGGCCGGCCGACCGCGCTGGGCAGCATCACGATCCCTGCAGGGCAGACCTACTCCGGGACGTACGGACACACCGTGCTCACCTTCGAGGGCACCGCTACCACCGTCACCGGCTGGTTCTTGAACCGCTTGGACGGCGGCTCGACGGTCCGTACCAAGGTGGCGCTACCGGCCGGTGCCGTCCTGGCGACCTCGGTGCACGACGGCGATCAGGACTCTGTGATCCTGCGTCACCGCTTGAACAACCTCACCCACTCCACCCTGGTGGACGTCGTGACGGGGCAGACCACCGTGCTGCCTGACGAGGGAGAGTACGACCACACGAACGCTTTCCGCTTGGCCAAGGGCAAGGTGCTCCACATCGGCTACCAGCGCCCGTTCGAGGTACTGGACCGGGCGCAGCCGCAGACCGTGCTGAGCTCCGGTACTTCCTCCTTGGACCCGGGGAAGGGCGAGCTGCGGTTGCTGGGCGACTGGCTGATCGGCACCGAGTCCCCCACGGGGACGAGCGGGGACAACCGGGGCCGTCCGCTGTCCTTCACCGGCATCGGACCGAACGAAGGAACCGTCGAGTACCCGCTGGATTTCGCCGACACCCAGTTGCTGCCTGCTCCTGACGGCTCGCTCTTCGCGGTCGGCAGCCCTGAGGTTCCCGCATTCAACACGCAGCCGCAGACCGCTGTTCACAGGATCAGCGCGGACGGCAGCGCCGCACCGCGGATCGACAAGCTGGTCGACGTTCCGCATGCGCCCGCGACCGTGTTCGGTTTGTCGATCGGAGGCGGGGTGCTCACCGCCGCCTCAGACACGATCCACTTCCAGCCGGGCGACGTTACCGGCGCCTACCGCAGCTACCGGGTCTCGAACGACGCGACCCCGGTCAAGACCGCCGAATACCTCGACGGCAGGCACTCCATCATGAGCTGCTACGACCACGGCATCGGCTGCGCCGGCCTCCGGTCCACCGGGGACGGCCGGTATCTGGAGTACGAGTCGTTGGAGACGACCCGGTACGTCGTCATCCGCGAGGCAGGGAACCGGGAGTGGGCGGGCACCGTACCCATGAACGGCGAGGGCGGTATGCAGACCGCGGACGCCTCGGGGCGCTACATGGTGCTCGCGCAGACCGCTTACGGCAACTGGATGTCCAACCACAAAGTGATCGTCGGAGATCTCGACACCAGTACACAGGTGTTCCAGACGCAGGCGACCGGCGTCGCCGTGCAGGGCGACACCCTCTGGACGGCCACGCAGGGCAGCACCACCGTCCGCGCCACCGACGTCCGGGGCCTGCAGGACCGCGGCACCTTCACCACCCCGTGCCCGGCCACACTGCTCGAGGCCGTTGGGCGCTTCGTCAGCTGGGGCTGCCAGGACGACAGCGGCACGCTGCGCACCAGCGGTGTGTACGACACGGTGACCCGCCACACCCTGTCGGTACCGGTCCAGAGTGCTGCCTGGGCGGACACGACCCGGGGCAGAGAGTCGCTGCTCGGCGACGGCTACCTGGTGCGCCAGGACCTGGCCACCGGCCGGCTGCTGCTGCTCGACTTCCACGACGGAATCAAGGTCTCCGGCGGTGAGAACACCGTGCAGGTCCGCACGCTCGCCCAGGGCGCGGAATGGAAGTCCTTCCGCTACCCGAACCGGTCCTGGGCCGTCGACCGTACCGGCGCGAACATCGTCTGGATCGACGCCGACGGGCGGCGCATCCACGTTGCCAACAACGGCATCGCGGCCGCCCAGGCCGGCAACCGCTTCACCGCACTCTCCCCGGCGCGACTGCTGGACACCCGTGAGGGCCTCGGACGTACGGGGACCGTCCCGGTGGCGGCCGGCGGCGAGGTGTCGCTGGAGGTCGCGGGCCGGGCGGGGGTGCCGCAGTCCGGTGTGAAGGCCGTCGTGCTGAACGTGACGGTGACGGACCCGAAGTCCGACGGCCACCTGACCGTCTGGGCCTCGGGCACCGCCCGCCCCGACGCCTCCAACCTCAACTGGACCACCGGCAGGACGGTGGCGAACCAGGTTGTGGCACCGGTGGGTGAGGACGGCAAGGTGAACCTGCGCAACGCGGGCTGGGGCACCGCCCACCTGATCGCGGACGTTTTCGGCTACTACTCGGCGGATGCCAAGGGCAGCACCTACTCGGCGGCGGGCCCGGCGCGCCTGCTGGACTCGCGGGCGGCGGTCGGCCGGCCGGGCACCACCCCGGTGCCGGCCCGTGGTGAGATAACGCTGCAGGTCGCAGGACGCGGCGGTGTCCCGCAGAGCGGCGTCAAAGCCGTCGTGCTGAACGTGACGGTGACGGACGCGAAGGACGCAGGGCACCTGACGGTGTGGCCGTCGGGCAGCACCCGGCCGAACTCGTCCAGCCTCAACTGGACGGCGGGCCAGACCGTGCCCAACCACGTGGTGGTGCCGGTCGGCGCGGACGGTGCGGTGAAGCTGTTCAACGCGAGCTGGGGCTCCGCGCACCTGATTGCCGACGTCTTCGGCTACTACTCCGACGACCAGGCCGGTGCCACGTTCCGCCCCGCCGGACCCCAGCGTGTGCTCGACACCCGCACCACGGGCGCGGTGCCCGCGCGCGCGAGCACCGTGCTCGACCTCTCCGGCCGGCCTGAACTCGGCGGCGTCAAGGCGGTCGTGCTGAACGTGACGGTGACCGACCCGAAGTCCGACGGCCACCTGACCGTCTGGCCCTCGGGCACGACCCGTCCCGACTCGTCCAACCTCAACTGGACGACCGGGGGCACGGTGGCCAACCTGGTGACGGTGCCGGTGGGCGCCGACGGCAAGGTGGACATCGCCAACCTCGGCTGGGGCTCCGCGCAGGTGATCGTCGACCTGTGCGGCTACTTCGCCTGAGCGGGCGATCCCGCAGTACGGCCGCGGCCTCTCGGCCGAGTATCGACTCGGCGGGGAGGCCGCGGGCCGTGAAGGAGCAGTGGGAACGCCCTGACCCCTCCGCGATGCCGTGCGGCCGATCTTCAGTCGCGTCGATCGCGGCGAGCTGCGACCGGATCGAATAGCGGCCGCGTGCCTGAACATGCTGGACCCGGTCCGCGAGCCGGGAGTACATACGAACCCCGGCCGGGCATGTCCATGCGAGCCCGTGCCGTCCCTCATCCCAGGAGCACCTCATGACCGCCACACCCGTTCACACCCAGGCCACCGCCTCCGCAGCCGCCATCGTCAGGGACGAGCAGGGGCGCGTACTCATCGTCAATCCGGTCTACAAGGAGCGCTGGAACCTGCCCGGCGGTCACATAGAGGCGGGCGAGATACCCACCGCAGCCGTCCGCCGCGAACTCCGTGAGGAGCTCGGACTCGACCTCGAGATCGGCGATCTGCTCGTCACCGCCTGGGTCACCAGGGCCGAAGGGTCCCACGTCTTCTACGTTTTCGACGGTCCCCAGCTCACCGCGGAACAGCAGCAGGCCATCACTCTCCAGGAGTCGGAGATCGGGGAAGTCCGGTTCTGCCTGCCCGCCGACATCTCCTCCGACATGATTCCGCCCTTCGCGCTCGCCATCTGGCAAAAGGCCCTCGAGGCGCGCGAGGCCAAGCGGGCCGCGTACCTCGAGCTCGCCCTGTAGGACGCAGGCGCCCGCCCCGCCCCCGTCGGTCTCGCCTTCTGCGGTCATCGTCGGGTGTAGCCGCCTATTGGCTCCGTACCCCGGTCATGACATCGCCGATGAAGTCCAGCAGTTCGGCGTGTCGGCGCCGTCATGGCCGCGCGCATCACCACCTTCGCGGCGTCCCCATGCCCCGCCCTCCTGGGCGGCGAGCTCCCCCGGCCCGCGACCGGCTCGTGGACCGGGACGGAGTACCGACAGCAGCAGCCGACCCCTGTACCCGCCTACGACCCCACGAGGTATTGGCGCCGCCCGACGGGGACTGCCCGCAGTGCACCACCATCTGTCGGCAACAGGACACCTCGCGTGCTCGACTCCTCCACGATGACCGCGAGCAGGGTCACGGGAAACCGGGTCGCGGCTGGCAGCGACGTCGAACGTCCCAGGCTACGACTTCTCCCAGCACGAACGGATCGACGGACAATGCCCGCACTCGCCCTGCCAGGCGGACTCCCCGCCCGCGGACAGGCAGCGGTCGCCTGCGCGGCTGCCACGGATCCGGCTCACTCTCAAGGCGTGTGTCGGAAGTGCTCGGGGATTGAGAAGCGTCGGAACGAAGACGCGGCGCTTGCGCGATCCGGGCCTGACGAGGGTGACAGGAAACCACCTGTGCGGATGTAAATCACTGTTGTTACGCTTCGAGGCGATCGGAGGGGGGCCGGTCGAGGAGCCAGGCCAGCCAGCACGTGAGAGCGTCTGAGCACGGCCGGCTCCCGCATCACCCCTCTTCCTGTGCTCGCCACGAGAGGGTGGTTGTGGAACCAGTAATAGGACGCTCAACGCGGCTGCGCCGTGGGCTGGGAGCCGGCTTGCTGGCCTTGGTCACCAGCGCCGCCTCCCTGACCCTGGCACCGACCTCGGCCGTCGCCGCCCCGGCGGCCAGCGCCGCCTCCGAGTTGGTGCTGCCCGCGGCTCCGCGAGGCCTCCCCGCCAGGGACCAGCTGTTCGTGGCCGGCGACACCGGCCTGCTGCACGCCCGCGAAGGCAGCAATCAGTTGCTGTGGACCCGGTACGACACCGGCGCCACCACCGACACCGGCCTGCGCCTGCCTGCTCCGGTCAGTGCAGACCTGAACCAGGGGGTACCTTCGCGGAGCTACCACGGAGCGCCGGACCCACGCTACGGGACCTCGTCGGACACAACGGCGATCCACACGGCGGCGACGGCAACCATGACCGCCAAGGTCGGCCTGTACGACCTGGCTTCCGGCCGGCCCGCCGCGCTGGGCAATGTGGAGGTCCCCGCCGGGCAGAGCTACTACGGGACGTACGGGCGCACCGTGGTGACGTTCGAGGGCAGTTCCTCCGCGGTGACCGGCTGGTTCCTGAACCGGCTGGACGGCGGCTCCACGGTCCGCACGAAGGTGGCGCTGCCGGCCGGTGCGGCCCTGGCGACCTCGGTGCACGACGGCGACCAGAACTCGCTGATTCTGCGGCACCGCCTGGACGGCCTCAGCCACTCCGTCCTCGTGGACGTGGTGACGGGGCAGACCACCCCCCTGCCGGATGAGGACGAGTACGAGTTCGCGCACACCTTCCGGCTGGCCAAGGGCAAGGTGCTGCGCACCGGCGAGCAGAACACGGTGCAAGCGCTGGACCGGGCACAGCCGCAGACCGTGCTGAGCTCGACCTACTTCAATCCGGTGGACGGCGAACTGCGGCTGCTCGGCGAGTGGCTGGTGGGCACCGGGTTCGTAGAAGGCAGCTCCGGCGACAACCGCGGTCGTCCACTGCACTTCGCGCCTGTCGGCTCGCGTTCCGGAATCGTCGAATACCTGCTGGAGTTCGCCGACGCCCAGCTGCTGCCCGCGCCGGACGGCTCTCTCATCGCGGTCGGAAGCCCGAAGGCCCCTGGGTACGGCACCCAGCCCGAGACGGGGGTGTTCCGGCTCACCGCGGACGGTACTGCCAAGCCGTTGGCCGGCAAGCTGGCCGACGTCCCGCCGGCGCCCGCCACCGTCTTCGGCCTGTCGATCGGCGGCGGAGTGCTCACTACCGCCTCGGACACCGTCCACTTCCAGCCGGCAGACACGACGGGCTCGTTCCGCAGCTACCGCATCTCGAACGACCCCACCCCGGTCAAAACCTTCGAGTACCTCGACGGCAGGCACTCGATCGGCAACTGCTACAACCACAAACCCGGCTGCGCCAGTCTGCGGTCCACCGGAGACGGACGCTACCTCGAGTACGAGCCGGTGACCCGGAACGCGGCTACGATCCGCAAGGCCGGCAGCCTGGACTGGGCGGGCACCATTCCCGTCGGTGACCTCGACGGCCTGCAGACCGCGGACGCCTCGGGCCGCTACGTGGCACTCGCCCTGACCGCCTACGGCAATGCGGCGTCCAACCACCTGGTGATCATCGGCGACCTCGACAGCCGCGCCGAGGTGTTCCGCACTCGGGCGACAGGCGTCGCAGTGCAGGGTGACACGCTGTGGACCTCCAAGGAGGGCAGCACCACCGTCTACGCCACCGACATACGGGGCGAGACGGACCGCGGCACCTTCACCACGCCGTGCCCGGCCACGCTGCTCGAGGCCGTCGGGCGGTTCGTCAGCTGGAGCTGCCAGGACAACGATGGCACCGTGCGCACCAGCGGGGTGTACGACACGGTGACCCGCCACACCCTCTCGGTACCGGTGCAGACCGTCGGCTGGTCCAACGTGACCTGGGGCCGCGAGTCGCTGCTCGGCAACGGCTATCTGGTACGCCAGGACCGGGCCACCGGCCGACTGCTGCTGCTCGACTTTTACGACGGCATCAAGGTCTCCGGCGGCGAGAACACCGTGCAGGTGCGCACGCTCGCTGAGGGCAAGGAGTGGAAGACCTTCCGGCAGCCGCAGAGGTCCTGGGCCGTCGACCGCACCGGTGCGAACATCGTCTGGACCGACGCCGATGGGCACCGGATCCATGTCGCCAGCAACGGCATCCCGGCCCTACAGGCCGGCAACCGCTTCACGGCGCTTGCTCCAGCACGGCTGCTGGACACCCGGGAGGCCGTCGGCCGCCCGGGGACCGTCCCGGTGGCAGCCGGCGGCGAAGTGTCGTTGCAGGTCGCGGGCCGGTCGGGAGTGCCGCAGTCCGGCGCGAAGGCCGTCGTGCTGAACGTGACAGTGACCGCCCCGAAGTCCGACGGCCACCTGACCGCCTGGCCCTCGGGCACCGCCCGCCCCGATGCCTCCAACCTCAACTGGACCACCGGCAGGACGGTGGCGAACCAGGTCGTGGTGCCAGTGGGTGAGGACGGCAAGGTGAACCTGCGCAACGCGGGCTGGGGCACGGCGCACCTCATCGCCGACGTCTTCGGCTACTACTCAGCGGACGCCCGCGGCAGCACCCTCTTCACGGCCGGCCCGGCGCGCCTGCTGGACTCGCGAGCCGCGGTGGGCCGGCCAGGTACCACCCCCGTACCCGGCCGCGGTGAGGTCTCACTACAGGTCGCCGGGCGCGGCGGTGTGCCGCAGAGCGGCGTCCGAGCCGTGGTGTTGAACGTAACGGTGACCGAGGCGAAGGACGCCGGGCACCTGACGGTGTGGCCGTCGGGCACCACGCGCCCCGACTCGTCCAACCTCAACTGGACGGCGGGTCAGACCGTGCCCAACCACGTGGTGGTCCCGATTGGGGCGGATGGCGCGGTCAAGTTGTTCAACGCGAGCTGGGACACTGCCCACCTGGTCGCCGATGTCTTCGGCTACTACTCCGAGGACCCGACCGGCGCCACCTTCCACACCGCCGGGCCCAAACGCGTCCTCGACACCCGGACCACCAGTGCGGTGCCCGCGCGCGCGAGTACCATGCTCGATCTCTCCGGCCGGCCTGAACTCGGCGACGCCAAGGCGGTCGTGCTGAACGTGACGGTGACCGACCCGAAGTCCGACGGCCACCTGACCGTCTGGCCCTCGGGCACCACCCGCCCCGACTCGTCCAACCTCAACTGGACGACCGGGGGCACGGTGGCCAACCTGGTGACGGTACCGGTGGGCGCCGACGGCAAGGTGGACATCGCCAACCTCGGCTGGGGCTCCGCGCAGGTGATCGTTGACCTCTTCGGCTACTTCGGCTGACCGAGGAACCCGCGTCGCGCCTCATCAGGCCCCTCCACTGCCGCCGATGGCAGCGGGCTGCCACACCCCGCCTCCCCGCCGAGCACAAGCTCGGCGGGGAGCTCTCTTCTGGGGCTCTGGAGCCACCATCTTGCACACCCGGCCGCCCCACCAGCGCCTGCGCCCTCATGATCATCGCCGCCCCGGCGTCCGTGTCACCCCGGTCGGTACGGATGGCCGGCTCCAGCTCACCCGAGACGTTGCGCAGCAGCAGGACACCTCGCGTACTCGACTCCTCCACGGTCACCCCGAGCAGCGTCGCGGGAAACCGGGTCGCTGCGGCCAGCCGCTGAATGTCCCAGGCGACGACGTCGCCCAACACGAACAGATCGACGGAAAGCGCCCGCACCCGCGCCTGCCAAGCGGACTCCTCCCCACCGGGCAGGGACCAGCCGCCTGCGCGGCAGCAAGGACAAGGGATTGATGACGCCGGCGGCTTCGTCATGGCGTGGCGACCACGCTTGGCTTGGCAATGGTGACGCCGTCTTCGCGGTGATGGCCACGGACACCACGTCGCCCAAGGGTGCGGGCGACTTCGCGGCGACACCGCTCTCTGCCTCCTCAAGCTGGGAGTCCGGTTCCTCCGGCGGCGCCTTCACCTGGTCCTATCCGCTGGCGGTCCCGCCCGCCGCAGCCGGCCCCTCCCCGTCCCTGTCGTTCTCGTACAGCACCGGCAGCATCTACGGCCGGACCGCCAACACCAACAATCAGGGCTCACAAGTGGGCGAGGGGTTCGAGCTGACGTCCTCGTACATCGAGCGCAACTACGGCTCGTGTGACGACGACGGCCACGAGGACAAGTTCGATCTCTGCTGGAAGTACGAGAACGCGTCGCTGGTCCTGAACGGCAAGGCCACCGAGCTGGTCAAGGACGACACAACCGGCAAGTGGCGGCTGAAGGACGACGACGCCTCCCAGATCACCTGGGCCACCGGCGCCAGCAACGGCGATGGCGACGGCGAGTACTGCAAGGTCGTCACCGGTGACGGCACCACGTACACCTTCGGCCTGAACAAGCTCCCGGGCGCCGGCGACCAGCGCACCAACTCAACGTGGAGGGTGCCCGTATTCGGCGACGACTCCGGTGAGCCCGGCTACACCAAGGGCCCGCCTTCGCCGACCGCTCCGAGAGCCAGGCATGGCGCTGGAATCTGGACCTGGTCCAGGACGTGCACGGCAACGCCGCCAGCTACTGGTACGCAGCGGAGACCAACCACTACGCCAAAAACGGTGACAAGACCAAGCTCCTGCCCTACACGCGCGGCGGTAGCCTTTCCGAGATCCGCTACGGCCACCGCGCTGACACTCTGTTCACCGCGAATGCCTCCCACAAGGTCACCTTCGGTTACCAGGAGCGCTGCTTTGCCACAAGCTGCGACAACCTGACCGCGGACTCCTCGGACAACTGGCCCGACGTCCCCTTCGACTCGGTCTGCTCGGTGAGTGCGACAGACTGCAGGGCGCCCGCCCCGGCCTTCTTCACCCGCAAGCGCATGACGGACATTGACACCTACGCTTGGTCCACGGCGGCCGAACCCGACAACTACGCGCTCGTCGACACCTTCGACCTCACCCAGGAGTACCTGGACGCGGGAGATCTGGGCGACACCAGCGACCAGACGCTGGTGCTGAAGTCCATCAAGCGCACCGGTCGCAACGGGGCGACGGCCGATGTCCCGCCGGTCGACTTCACCTACCACATGCGAGAGAATCGGGTCGATGCCGACGCCGACGACGTGGTCCCGCTCAGCCGTCCACGCATCAACACGATCACGTCCGAGACGGGCGCCATCACCACGGTCACCCTTTCCGACCCGCAGTGCGTGCGCGGTACCAGGATGCCGACGGCCGAGGACGACAACGCCCTGTCCTGCTACCCGGTCTACTGGCCCATCAAGGCGGTGACCCCAAGCTCGACTGGTTCCACAAGTACAACGTCAGCGCGGTCACCGTTGCCGACCCGGCCGGCCAGAACGACCTCGTCGAGTACTCCTACACCTACGAAAGCCCGGCCTGGCACTACAACGACGATCCCCTGACCCCCGAGGACGAGCGCACTTGGTCAAAGTGGCGGGGCTACGGCAAGGTCACCGCCTACACCGGAGCCACCGACAAGACCCGCTCCAAGACCGTCAAGGTCTTCATGCAGGGCATGCGCGGCGACAAGCGCAAGGGCACGAGCGCCACCCGCACCACCACGGTCGCAGCCGTCCCGGTTCCAGGCCTCACGATTCCCGAGATCGACGACGACGATCAGTACTCCGGCTTCCAGCGCCAGGAGATCACCTACGACGGCGCCACCCCGCAGCCATAACGGGATATGGAGTCATGGCGCCGTTCGCGCCGTTCGCGCCGCTGGCGGAGCAGCGAGGCGTGGCTATCGTCGCTTCCTCAGCTCTCGGACCGCAGGTGCGGCTGCCAGGCACAGTGCCACAGGGGACAACCTCTTCACGGCGCTTACTCCAGCACGGCTGCTGGACACCCGGGAGGCGGTCGGCGGTCCGGGGACCGTCCTGGTGGCAGCTGGCGGCGAAGTGTCGTTGCAGGTCGCGGGCCGTTCGGGTGTGCCGCAGTCCGGCGCGAAGGCGGTCGTTCTCAACGTGACCGTGACCGACCCGAAGTCCGACGGCCACCTGACCGCCTGGCCCTCAGGCGCCACTCGCCCCAACTCGTCCAACCCTCAACTGGACGACCGGCAGGACAGTGGCCAACCTGGTGACCGTGCCCGTGGGCGCCGACGGCAAGGTGGAGATCGCCAACCTCGGCTGGGGCTCCACCCAGGTGATCGTCGACCTCTTCGGCTACTTCGGCTGACCGAAGAACCCGCAGATCGCGCCCAACGGCCGGGGCACCGCTGCTGACGGCAGCGACTGCTACACCCGCCTCCCCGCCGGGCACCAGCTCGGCGGGGAGGCGCACTTCTGCAGGCGTCTGGAACATGGCCGAAGAGTGGTCCGATCGGTGCGCGGGTGCTGACGCGGGTCTCGTACTCGCGGCGGGCCTTGTGTTGGGCCGGACCGCCGGAGCGCCCGGGCGCCGTCGAGCGGTTGGCAGCAGGTGAGGGAGCCGGGGGTGCACGGTCGGGACGGCTGTGACAGGCAGGGTGTAGCCCCTGGCCGCGCCGCATCACCGGGCGGAACCCGCACGGGTACCTGGACACCGTCCTGCTCGCGCATCACCGAAGGCCTGGGCGGACGACACCGCGCGGCTTGCCGCTCCCCAGCGGCAAGGCGCTGGACGTCGTCCATGGGCTCATCCGGAGGAGTCCGGTGGCTCGAGCGCTCACGGGGCGCGTGGGCAGCACGAGTTCACTCTTCGCCAGCTGGCCGGTGCAACGGGCAGGGGCCGCGGTTATGCTGCTCGAGAGCACGCGTGGTCGCACACACATGCCACACCTCCGGGAATGGATTCAGGTCCACGATCCGGTGGTGCGATGACTCGGGCGAGTCACACCGGGTGGCCGTTCCTCCGTCGCAGGAGGGGCGGCCATCCGCCCTTTCGCGGTGGTGCAGCAGCCGGTCGCAAGGGCGTCCGCATCGCTTGGAAAGATTCGGTCCGTCAGGTGTCGGTCAGGCAGGGGCGAGCAGGCCGGACACGCAGGCCGTGCCCGTGATCGTTTCGATCACGAGTCAGGATCCTGGTACGTGCACCACACCCCTGTCAACGATCATTTCAGGACATGAAACGATCATTTCATCGTGCCGGTGGCGTCACTCGTCCATCAGCGAGCTCACGAGACGGCCGGACGAACCACACCTGATCTGCTGGTTCGTGGCGGCTGGCGTCCCTCGTCCTTCCGGAAGACCCGGCATCCGCTTGCAACGGTTCCAAGTCGAGGATCGTTTCAGTTGTGGAATCGATCGTCGCTCTGATCTAGTGGTTGCGCAGGTCGGAGCACTATCCTCCAGCAGCCGCACTGCCACCAACCCCGCCAGGAGACATCGTGACCGACGAGGGTGACCCGCATCTGAAGAGCCTCGGTCTCCTTGAGCAGTTGGTCGAGGAGGCCGACCTCGACTGGGCCGCGGTCCTCGACCCGGTCCCCCTGTCGATGAGTACCGGCCTGCCGGTCAGCGTCGTGCGGGCGGGACTGACCCGGCGGCCCATGCCCCAGACCGACTTCCAGCAACAGGTCGCCGAGCGGCTGGCGTTCCTCCGCGAGACCCGCCTGCGCCCGGACGGCGGCCAGTACTCGCAGGGCGAGATCGCCGCCGGAGCCGACGTGACCCCCCAGTGGGTCGGCGAGCTCCTCAAAGGACGCAAGGTACCCAGCCTGGAACTGGCTGCCCGGATCGAGGACCTTTTCAAGGTTCCCAGGGGCTTCCTGACCGCGACCCCCTCCCAGGCGCTCGCCCGCGCCCTCGAGGAGAAGCTGGCAGACGAGCAGGCACGGCAGCTCTCCGGCCTCCGCGAGCTCAAGGAGAAGTACAAGCTCCGGTCGGTTGCCTTCCGCGGCGCGCCGGAAACCCTGGCCGCGATGCAGGACCTCCTGAACCTCATCGTGGACGACCAGCAGCAGACGCAATGACCCGTCACCGCCAACGGCGCGGAGGGTTACGGATCGGTGGCATTGCTCGCGGTGCGCAGGTGAGGAGGCAAGGGTGGGGAGGCAAGGATGGGGATCGTGAGGAAGCGCAGGGAGAGTGCGCGGCTGGAAGAGGAAATGGTCCGGCTGTGCGATGAGTTGTACGCGGGCCTGGGCGAGCCCGCCCCCAAGGACATCGATGACCTGATCGACCGCATCGCGGGGTACCTGAGCGAGTACCGGGGTGATCCGGCCCGTCCCGTACGGATCGTGCGCCGGGACTTCCCGCAGGGTCTGGGCCCGGTGTCGGGTCTGTGGCTCGACCGCGAGACCGAGGACGTCATCGTCGTCGCCAAGAGCACCAGCGCGTTCCACGCCCTGGTCATCCTGGGCCACGAGATCTGGCACATGGTCCGCGGGCACTGCGGCACGCACGTCCTGGGCACGCAGGTCGCCACGCGCCTGCTCGGGCTCGGAGACGAGCTCCTCGACGCCGGCGACCTCGGCGAACTCGGCGACCTCGACGAAGCGCTGCGCCTGGTTGCCGCCCGGACCCACGCCGTGCCCGGCGACGAGGCCGAGGCCGAGCAGTACGGCCGCATGATGGGCCGTCGCTTCCGGCACCTGGTGGAGTTCGACCCCGCGCAGCGGATCCTGGAGGGTCCGGCAGCCAGGATCCAGGCTTCTCTCGGCGATGGCTGATGAACGGCTCGGACTACTACATACCGGCCGCCGCCCTCGCCGCGGGCTTCCTGGTGAAGTTGCCCGGCCTCGTCCGGCGGCGGCACGACCCCATGGTCAGGGCCATCGCCGGCCTGCTGTTCATGGCCAGCGCCGGATTCGCCTTCGCCGCGCCTCCCACGATCACCGTGGTGAACCGCACCGTGGGGATACCGAACGTCTCCGGGCCGCTGGTGTACGCGATCCTCAGCGTCTTCAACACCTGCTGCATCATCCTGCTCGCGTACTGGCGTGAGGGGCTCGGCAAGGAGGTCCAGCGCCGCGTCCGGCGGTGGGTCGCCGCCTGCGGCACCGTCATCCTCCTGATCGTCGTGGCCTTCGCCCTGGGCGACGCGCCGGTGGAGCGGCTGCGGGACCTCGACACCCACTACGCGTCCACCCCGTGGATCCGTGAAATGATCGTGGTCTACCTCTCCTGGCACCTCGTGGTCGGCATGGTCGTGCCGACGATGTGCTGGCGGTGGTCGCGCACCGTCGACGGGTGGCTGCGGGCGGGCCTGCTGACGCTCGTCGCCGGATTCGCCTTCAGTACCGGCTTCGGCGTGGCCAAGGCCGCCGCCGTCGCAGCCCGCTGGACCGGCGGGAACCTCGACTTCCTCAGCACAGAACTCGCGCCGCCGCTGGCCGGTATGGGCGCCGTCCTGACCACCGCCGGATTCCTCCTGCCGCAGGGCAGGCGGGCCGTTGCGGCCTGGGAGGCCTGGCGGACCTACCGGTGGATGCGTCCTCTGTGGCACCGGCTCCGCACGCTCACGGGCCTGCCCGCCACCACCTCCTGGCGGGGCCCCCTCGCATCCCGGCTCTTCGACCGCGAGACGGACATCCACGATGACCTGCTGGCCCTGGCCCCGTACTGCGACGCGCAGACCATGACGGCTTGCCGCGAAAAGGCGGTCGGTGAGGGAGCCAGCCCCGACGACGCGTGGGCCATGGCCGCCGCCACCATGATCGCGCACGCCATCGCGGCCAAGGAGTCCGCCGTCGAGATCGGCGAGGAATCCCAGGAGTCGGGAACTGCCGCCCTCGGCGCCGTGCTCAGCACCGGACCCCGGGGAATCGCCCGTATCTCCCGCCAGTACGGCGCCCTTCGACACCACACCGTGGCCGCCTCATGAGAAAGACACCCCCAATGAATGGCCCCCGCCTCCCCCAGGCCCGCAACGTCGCGCCGTCAGCCCCCCGGTGCGCCCCCCTCTGGTCCGCCGCCCAGAACGCGCTCCCAGACGACCCCGGTCAGCAGGTCGCTTCGTGAGCAACCCCAACGGCGTCGCCTTCTACATACCCGGCGCCCTCCTCTTCGTGGCCGGCTGCCTGAAGCTGCCTCCGCTGTGGCGCAATCCCAAGGACGAGCTGCTGCGGTCCGTCTGCATGCTGCTCTTCGTCGCCGCCGGGGTCTTCGCCGTCGCCGCGGTGCCCTCCATCGCCGCGATCAACCGCATCAGCGGCCTCCCGAACTTCGCCGCCCCGGTCGTGTACGCGATCCTCACGGCGTTCTCCGGGTCCAACCTGGTGCTCATCATCCGCTGGAGCAGCGGACCCGACAAAGCCGCGCAGGCTGCCCGGTGGTCCCGCTGGTGCAACTGGGCCACCCTCACGGTCATCGCGACGCTCTTCGGGCTCTTCGCCCTCGGCGACGCCCCCGTCGAACGGCTGGTCGACCTCGACACGTACTACGCGAACACCCCGTACATCCGCGAAATGATCGTCCTGTACCTGGTCGCGCACACCACGGCCGCGGTCACCATGACCGTGCTGTGCACCCGCTGGGCACGGGTGGTCCACGGCCCGCTGCGCGCCGGGCTGGTCCTGATCGTCATCGGCTACATCCTGAACCTGGTCTACGACGCCCTGAAGTTCACGGCGGTCGGCGCACGCTGGACCGGCCACAACCTGGACCACCTCAGCTGGCCGATCGCGCCGCCGATCGCGGCGGTTTCCGCCCTGCTGATCGGCATCGGCTTCGTGCTGCCCCTGCTGTCGCAGCGGCTCATCAACATGGTCAACCCCTGGGTGCGGTACTACCAGCTGCAGCCCGCGTGGCGGGAGCTGCGGGTCGCCACACAGCACAGCATCAACCTGGCCGGCGGCCTGTGGACCCCGATGGAGGTACGGGTCTGCCAGCTCGAGTCGGACATCTACGACGGGATCCTGACCCTCCACCCGTGTCTGGACCCCGAGATCCACGCCGCCGCTCTGCGCGAGGCCCTCGCGACGGCGCGGACGGACGAGGACGCGCACGCCGTCGCGGACGCCGCCGCCCTGGCCCACGCCCTCGTCGTGTGGACCAGCAAGACACCCCGACAGGGCACCGGCGCCGACAGGGCGACCGACGGACCGCTGCTCACCTCCGCCGGCGGCATCGCCGGCCTCGTGCGGCTGTCCAAGGCTCTGTCGAAGTCCCCCATCGTCCGAGCCACCCGCGAGGCGGCGGTCCTAGAAAGCAGCATCCGATGATTCAGCAGCCCACCGGCGCGGCCCGCGTCCTCATCCTCGGCGGCAGTCTCGCCGGTACCCTCGCGGCCGCGGCCCTGGCACCGCACGCCGCCGAAGTCCTCATCGTCGAGCGGGACAAAGCCCTCCCCGACTCCGCGGCGCCCCGGCCCAGACTTCCCCAGGCCGCCCATGCCCACATGCTGTGGGCGGGCGGCGCCGACGCGATCGAATCGCTGCTGCCGGGCATGACCGACACATGGCTGAAGGCCGGGGCGCACCGCATACCGATACCCACCGGCATGGTGTCCTTCTCCCCCGCGGGCTGGTACCGGCGGTGGACCGAGACCCACTACCTCATCGGCGCCAGCCGGGACCTGATCGACTGGGGCGTACGCACCGCTGTCCTTGCCCTCCCGAACGTCTCGGTGCGCACCGGCATCACCGTCACCGCCCTGATGGGGACCGCCTCCAAGGTGACCGGTGTCCGGGTGCGGGACGAGCACCACGAGGAGAGCGAGCTCACGGCCGACCTGGTCATCGACGCCACCGGCCGGGATTCCAAGGCTCCCGAGTGGCTCACCGCCATCGGCGCGCCCGAGGTCCCCGAAACGGTCGTGGACGCCGGCGTACGGTACGCCAGCCGCCGCTACCGGGCCCCCGAGGGCGCCGAGTCGGACTGGCCCGTCATCCACATCCAGGCCGACCCGCGGGAGGGCAGGCCCGGCCAGGTCGTCTCGATCATCTCGATCGAGGACGGGCAGTGGCACGTCAGCCTCTCCGGCACCCGCGGCGGCGAGCCCAGTGCCGACGAGGCCCTCTTCGAGGACTTCGCCCGCGGCGTCCGCCACCCGCTGGCCGCCGAGTTCCTGGCCCGCGCCGAGCCCGTCAGCGACGTCGTCGTCTACGGCCGCACCGCCAACCGGCAGCGCCGGTTCGAAAAGGTCGCGATGCCGGCCGGGTTCGTCGTCGTCGGCGACGCCGCCACCAGCCTCAACCCCGTCTACGGCCACGGCATGTCCGCCGCAGCCCTCGGCGCGGTGGCCCTGCGCGACACCGCCGCCAGGATTTCCGTGACCGCACCGAGGTTCGCCGCCCAGGCGCAGAAGGCCGTCGCGCGCCCGGCCGCCGCGGCATGGCTGCTCGCCGTAGGCCAGGACCGCTTCTATCCGAGCGCCATCGGCAAGGCTCCCACCTTCGCCGACAAGGTCGCAGCCCGGTACGTACACCGGCTCAGCCACACCGCCATCGGCAACTTCCTCGTCGTCAAGGCACTGACCGACGTGATGACGATGAAGAAGCCGGCCACGGTCCTGGGCCACCCCGACGTCCTGCTCGCGGCTGCTCGCGGCCTTCGCCGGCCCCTGCTCGACGGACCGCAGCTGACCCCCAGAGAGCAGAGCATCCTCGACCGGGAACCCCGGCGGGCAGCGGAGCCGACGAACCTGTGACGCGCGGTACCAGCCGCCCCAGGACGGCGTCGGGCGGACTCCGGTAGCCGCCTGACGAAGACGGGCCCCTTCCCGGTATCCCCGGGGGGCCCGTCCGTCACCGCCGCGCCTGCGCGTGCTCGCGCGCCGCCGCCGGCCCTTGCAGGGCATCCTCCTCGAGGGCGAACTCCGCCGCCCGGCGCCGTACGGCTTCCTGCGCCTGAGCAGCCGCCTCCCGGCACTGCGGGCACAGCCCACTGCGCGGCCCTTCACCCCGGCCGGGCCGCCGGCAGGAAGGCTCCACGCACTCCCAGCGGCCAAGCCGGCCTGCCACCTGGCGCGCAGCAGGCACCGCCGCACGTCCACGACTTCGCCGGATCCGGTGCCTTTCGGGGCACGCGTGGCACGGATGCCCGTCGTCGACGTCCTCACCGTCTTCACAGCGCGGATTCCCGCAGTGATTGATCCTCAGCAGTTCGCTGACGACAGCCGGATAGCTGACGATCTCGCCGTCGCGGTGCTTCTGCGCGTATCCCCATGAATGCCAGCGCCGCGCGACCCGGCGGGCGAGCTGCTGCGCCGTGCGCTGCTCCGGTCCGGCGCCCAGCAGATCGAGGATCACATCCCGGACCACCTTGGGACGGTGGGCGGGCATGGCGCCCGCCAGCTCGGGCGGATAGCCCTCCTCGACCGAACGCACGGCACGGGCCTGGACCTGCGTCATACGGACCTGGCCCTTGCCGACACCCGCCCACTGCCGAGGCGCCTGGGCGCCGTTCGCCGCGGCCCGGCCGCCCGTCGCGCGCGCCCTACTACCTGTAGTAGCCCTCCGGGCGTCACCGGCGCTACGCGCCGAAGGCGCCTGGCTCTCGTTGTCCTTCTTCTTGTTAGGGCTTCTTGTGGTTACCGCCCCGGACTCAGGGGGGACGTCAGCCCCCCGCTGAGGGGGAACATGACCCCCTAACCCGGGGTACGCACCCCGCCCGTCTCCCCCCATTCGAGGGGACACGGGCTGACCTGCGGGCCTGCTTTCGCTGGCGGCCTCGATACCTGCGCCTTCCAGGACGGCCTCTGCGTAGGCGTGGCCGAGCCGGTCGTAGAACTGGCCCAAGGAGCGTGGACCGCTGTAGTCGGCGGGCGGGGTCCTGCGCAGCTTGTAGACGTTCTTGTGCTGCGGACCGCGGCCGTCGGGGACCTTGATGACGGTGACGGCACCGATCCCTTCGAGCTCCCGCACGAACTTCGTGATCTTGTCGCCTCGGGAGTAGCCCATCAGCAGGGCGAGGATTTCGGTGGTCGGCCATACGTAGCGGTCGCCGCGGCGGCGGTTGAGGTGGAGAGCCAGGAGCCAGTACAGCTCCTTGGCCTTCGCATCGATGTCGGCGAGGCCGATCCAGTGGCCGAGCTGGACGTAGGGAAGCTCGTCCTCTGCTTCGACCTCGAACGGGTCGGAATCCTGGGCCCGGACGGCGGCGAGCATCGCCGCGACGGCGCGCATCCGCGCGTCCGACGATCCGGCCTCCGGCGCAGGACGGGAAAAACTGGTCACGTGGCAGCCCCCTGCGGGCGAAAGAGGGGGCCTCCCGTCGCGGAGAACGCGGACAGAGGTCCAAGACAGCGCTCAGACCGTATGAACAGGTTCCTGGCGGTAGGCCGGCGCGGTCGCAACGCGCCTGCTGGAGCACCCTCAGGTGGATTCGGTTGTGGTGATGCGTTGATGGGCGAGTCAGATGTTGCGTGTGCGCGTTGCCCCTGTCGCAAGAGGAAACGTGCCGTTGTGTCAGGACATCGAGAGGGCTGGAGGAGGCGGGTGGCGGGGGCGGTGAGGCCACTGGCCTTCCCCAACCCATACGCCGCTCACCGAGCGCGCACCCCCTCACCGTCTACCTGATCTGATCACGTCACCCTAGTTGCGGTCGCTCGGGTACGCACCCTCCGCCGTGAGGAAGTTGGCGGCAAAAACCACTCGTCGGATTCAGGCGCGCGCGACACGCACCACGGGGTCGGCGCGGCAGCGCCGTGTGGGCACCATGCGTCGATCGCGGGGAGCGCCCCGGCGCGGACCACGCCCGAGTGCCTGCTCCACATCCCGCGCGGTGCTCCTCTGCCGACGTGGTCCGGGTCCTTGTAGCGTCAGGGCCGGGGGATGAAAAGTCCTAGGTTGTACGGACGGGGGTCCGGGGCCAAGGTCCATCCCCGCGTGCGCGGGGAGCAGGACGGTGATGGCGTCGAGTTCGACCCCGAGCGGGGTCCATCCCCGCGTGCGCGGGGAGCAGGCTGACTGACCTGGCACTCTATGAGGCGAGCGCAGCACTTTCGAGCACTTTCGCCGAATCCGGCAATCGCGCCATAGCGGGATATGAGTGTGGTCCGCTCACGCCGCTGGCCGAGTCATGCCACGTTGCGACCACGACGGGAACGTGGCTATCGGCGTTTCCTGAGCTCCCGGACCGCAGGAACTGCTGCCAGGCACAGTGCGACCGCCGTGGCGAAGCCGGTGCCGCCGGAGCGGACGACCGTGGGGAGGCCGCCGCCCGCGAGGCTTTCGACCAGGCCTGCGGACAGGGCGATGACCAGGGCGAAGAGGAACATGCTCAGCAGCCAGAGCGCCCAGACCGGCTGTACGCACTCCGCGTGCACATCAGGGGCGGTGGTCGTGGGTTGCGTGGTCGTGGGGTCTTCGGAGGCGGTCACGGAAGGGTCCCTTTCATAGGATGCGGCGGAGCAGGCAGAAGGAGAAGCAGAAGCGGAAGGCTCAGGAGGGCGTCGGCGTCGGGTTCATCGCCCATTCCGCCAGCAGGCCGCGCTCTCGGGTGACCGCTGCTGCGAGTTCCCGGTGCGCGCGGGCCTGTTCTTCCAGGCCCGCCAGCAGCCCGGCGATGCGGCGCTGCTCGGGCAGCGGAGGCAGCCGTACCTCCAGGCGGCCGAGCGTGCCGGTACTGATCGACGACGCCGCGGTGGCCGCCGACCGATCCTCGACCCAAGCGAGCACTTCCGGGCGGCTGAGCCAAGCGAGCAAGTAGGCGGGATCGACTCCGGCGTCCTTGCGCACACGCAGCCGGGTCAAGTTCGCGCTGGGCAGCCAGCCCGCCTGTTCGGCCCTTACGATCGCCGGCGGGGCCGTCTTGCCGGCCCGTACGCACACGATGTCCCCGGCCTCGAGCTGGAAGTGCGCGAGGCGACGCGACAGCTGCCACGAGATGCGCTCGTCCCCCGTGTCCGTGACGCGCCCTTCCCGCAGATGCCGGGGGAACACCACCGGCACGTCGCCGGCGGCGCTGCGGTCCTTCGTACCCAACTGGGTGAACGAAGGGCCGGCCTTGATCTCACAGAGGGTGGAGAGGTCCTCCGTGCGCCAGTCGGCTTCATGCATCTCCCCCGGCCGAGTTCCATGGCGCAAGCCGTCCGCGTACTCGTCCGCCTCCGCACTGCGCGCCCGTAGCGCCGTCACCTCGGACCGGGCCTGCTCCTGCGGCGAGGCCGCTCCGGGGCCGCGCTGCTGCTCGCGTGTTCGCTCGTTGCCGCGCGCCGCCGGGCGGACGTGGTCCACGGGATTGAGTGAGCAGACGTGATCGAGCAGCACCTCACGGCCCACCAGTGCACTCGGCACGCCCGGCACGGTCCCCGGATCGATCCCCGGTGGCTGCGGCGCGTTGAGGGGATCGCGGCGCCGCCGCTGCGAAGCAACGTGCGCCAAGTACGTGTCGAGAAGGGCACGGGCTGCGTCCTGCTCGAGGACCGAGCGCGGCCCCTTCCCCCTGGTGCCGAGCCGGCGCGCGTCGAGGAACAGCACCTGGTCGCACGGTTCGCCCGGGTGGCGTAGCAGCCACACGGACACGGGGACCGCGGTGCCACTGAACAGCCGGGCGGGCAGCGCGATGACGCACTCCACGACCCCCGCCCTCACCATGGCCTTGCGGATGGCGGTCTCGGCGGCGCTGTCCGAATTGCCGGCCTTGGTGGGCATCACCATTGCGGCCCGGCCGCCCTCCCGGAGGGCGGTCAGTACGTGCTGGACGTAGGCGAAGTTGTCGTTGTCCAGCGGTGGTGCGCCGTACGGCCAAGGCCCCGTACGGCGCGCCTGCCCTGCCGAGTTCTTCATGTTGAACGGCGGATTGGTGAGGACGATGTCGGCCCGGCCGGCTGTTTCCAGGCCGCTGGCCCACGGTTCCCGGCGCTCCAGGCGTACCCCGGCCTGGACGCCGTGCAGGGCCAGGTTGAGGGACGCGAGGAGCCCAGCTGCTTGGACGGTCGTTTGCCCGAACACCTTGAGCGGTTGGCTGTCGGGCTGCTGCCTGCGCAGCCCCTCGACGAACGCGAATGCCTCCACCAGGCCCTCTCCGCCGCGAACGTACGGATCGTAGGCGGTGCGGGGCATGCGGCGGCAGGAGCTGCCCGCGAGGCCCGCCATCAGCCCGACCACGCCCTTCGGTGTGAAGAACTCACGGCTGCGCAAGCGTCCGTATGCCTCGTACTCCTCGATGATCAGCTCGAAGGCATTGCCGTCGAGCTTGGCCACCAGCCTCATGACCTCAGCCAGGACGCGTACGTTCCGAGGAATGAGGTCGGTCAGCGACTCCGTGAAGTGGGGCAGCATTCCGAGGCGCTTGACCTCGGCGTCCACCTCCCGGCCGATGTACTCGAGCAGCTCGCTCCCGGCGCCCCCGGCGGCGTCGATCGCCGCCGCCCTGGCCCGGAGCTCGCCCCAGCGTCCGCCGGATGCGGTCCGCAGGTAGTGGAGCCCGAGGAGAAGGTGCAGGTAGTTCACCATCGATCCCGGACCACGCGCCTGATCGGCCAACGGCCCCATCAGCGCGTGCACCAGGTACCGGTTCGCCGACTCGCTCGGCTCCTGCGCCGCTGCCGACGGCGGCGGCCGGTCGGGGAGCTCGGCGATGTCGAGGACGAGCTGCCGGGTTTCCGTCTCGGCCGGGGCGAGCGAACCCCGGGCCCGGTGGCCATAGGTCGCGTCGTCCCCCTCCCCCTGCCTGCGCAGGTGGAGCGGGACCCTGCGGTCGTCGAGCCAGCGCAGCACATCCGACTGGCGGAAGTAGGCCGTCCCTCCTGCCTTCCTCGGCGAGGGAAAGTCGGGAGAGCGCCGCTCCCACATGGTGACGGTCGGCCGCGTCACATCGGCCAGCTCCGCGATGCGCGCCCGAGTGATCTGGGGGTCGTCGTCGTACTGCGGCGTAAGGCTACTTCCCATGCTGCTGCTCCCCTTGAAGTACGCCCGTCGGGCGGCTCGTTGTCGCAAAGGTACGGGGAAGATGACCGCTGAGTCCTGTGAGTACTGGGAGTACTCACAGGGCAACTTCACTTACACAGCCAGCCCAGCAGGCGAACCAAGGTCTGTTCACTCACTCTGCTGACCGAGAAGCAGCCATATCCCTACGGGGACATCCACTCCAACTACGCAAGGGGCTTAACACCTGATGTGCGGGCTGCGAAGGCCGCTCGGCCCTCGCCGGCCCCGCCCACGTGTGAGCAGATGGACCACAGGCTGTACAGGGCCTCCCGTGCGCGCTGTGCCGGACGGGACCCCGGCTCGACCGACCACCGAACGCTGTTCCACTCCACGAGCATCGCCCCGGCCATGCGCGCCTGCCGCGGAGCACGCACCTCGTAACGCCGAAACCGCCCCTCGGAGGCCACGGTGTACATGGCGCTGAGGTCTTCGAGCACGAGCTCCCGGAAGTGCAGCAGCTCGGCGTTCGTGAGCCCCATCAGCGCGTCGAACCGTTCCTCGGCGTTGGTCTCCTGCCGGACCGAGAGCTGCTCCGCGTGGCAGATCGCCGCATGCATCCATGCGGCGCGCGACTGGGCGGGCGGTCCGCCGAAGGCCATGGCCGCTTTGAGGTCTGCCATGGCCGACGCGTCTTCCTCCGGAAGGCAGTCACGGTTGAGGGACGTGAGTACCCCGTCCACTCGGGCATCGAGCTCATCACGCGTGGCCCCTGCCAGGTCCGGGAGCCGCCTGAGGTTCGCCCGCATCTGCCGTACGTGCTCCGCGTCCTGCCGCATCTCCAGGGCGGCTTCGGTCTGTGCCCAGTTGAAATCGGCCGGAAGCTCGTCCCGCCACTCGGCGGCCACCGCGTCGAACGCCGCCTGCTGCTCATCCCGCCACACCGCCCGCGAGCCGAAGTACACCTCGGCCAGCGCGAGCTTCAGGGCCTCGGTCGGTACGAAGGGCAGCGGCACTTCGGCGAAGAAGGCCAGGAGGAGGAGATCGGACGGGGACATGCGCGGGTGGAGCTGGTCGCAGGCGGCCAGGCACAGCACTTGCACCGCGGTCTCCGGCGGGTAGACCCGCCGCGACCCGCGGCGACCGCCGAGGTAGAGGGGCGTCGGTTCAGGCACCAGGCCGTGCTTCCGCCAGGCGGCGAGACGGGACGCCTTCAGCGGGAATCCCTGCTCCCGACAGGCCTCCAGGAGCTGCCGATCGGCTTCACTCGGGGGTGTTCGCGTCATGCAGCCAGGCTAGAAAACAGCCCGTCCCAGCGACCGTCCACGAACTGGGGGGTGCAACAGCCGGGAAGGCCCTGCGGCGGGACGAGCGTGCAGCGCTGGCCTGAACGTCTCCGTGGACACAGATTCCGCACAACGGAAACCGGCTCGGAAGCCTGGACACCGTGCGCACGCAAAGATCGGCTCGCGATCTTCTCGGGCAGGACATCGAGCGACACGTGCGGTGCGCTTGGCCCAGTGGGCAAGGCACCTCGAGGGTGAGACCTTCGTCGGCATGTATTCACATGGGAGTCCGACAAGTCCTATTGGACGACCGGCGACCCCTCCGACAGGACCGGTTACGAGGTCGAGGCGAACCTGGCTGCGGTCATGAGAGATGAGAGGGCGTCGGTCACTCGTATGTAGACAGGTGGGGGGCGAAGGCTGTGGCCACTGCTGGGGGCCATTCTGATGACACAGGGGGCGGCCGTGGGATGCAGTCCGGCGAGCCAGCCTGTCTTGGCTGTGGAGCGCACCGAAGGCAGAGGGATCCGGTTGCTGGTGGCTCGGTGTCCCGACACGGAGTTCGGCAGCCTGTCGGTGTACTCAAGGCAGGGCAGCCGTCCCGGGGATGGAGGGTGCGTCGAGACGGGGCCACAGGACTGCCGGGACACATCGACCTGTTCACTGCTCCACCGGGATACACCGTCATGGATTCGAGCCTGCAAGAGCTGAGTGATTCAGGAGGTGGGTGCTGCCGGGCTTGGAGCTGACGGCGACCGCGCCGTCGGGGAGGACGGCCAGGGTCGTCACGTCGCCCTCCGGTATGGCCGACGGGCTGCCGCCCGGCACCGCCTGTCCGAACACGGCGGTGGCGGTGGGCTTTCCGTCGGGGCTGTGGCGGGTGCTCAGCTGGTAGCCGAAATTCTGCATCCTCTCCGCTGCCACCGACACCGCGTGAACACCGGCCTCGGGAGTGGTGGGCCCGTCTGTTGGGCTTGTGGATTAGGGCTAGTAGGACGGTCCTGGCAGGCCTGCCTGAATGGCTCGACGCCGTCCGGCAAGACGGTCTGCCATCCCCGAGACGTCCATCTCGATGAGCGCGCGCCGGTGAGCTCTGTGTCGATGATGACGCTGTGGTGGCGGCCCTTGCCGGCGCACCACCCTGGCGAGGTCGTCTGCACGACCGTCGGTGGGGTCGCGGGCGGGCGGCCCAGTCTCTTCAGCCACGAGCTTTCAGACGTCAATGGGGCCGACATGCATCCGTCGGTGTTGACGGACCTTCACCTCAGAGGGTCCGTACCCGCTGACGCCCGTTCGGTCCGTCAACTGTGCCCTTTGATACCTGGAGCCGGAGCCGCGGCCCGGGTATCCAGGGAGAGCCACATTTCTTGGATTCTTGGTAGAAGAGGTTGTCATGCACAGTCAGGAAGGCGCTGAGAGGACCGGCGTGGAGAACAGGCCGGCCCGGGCCCGCAAGCCTGCGGGTGCCGGCGCAGGGCCGCTCGCCGGGCTCCTTGCCCTGCAGAGCAGTGTCGGGAACGCGGCTGTCGTCCAGATGCTGCGGGCCGCCGGCCACCTGCCTGCCCAGGACCGGCACCAGCACGGTGCCGGCTGCGGTCACCAACAGGCCGAACAGGTCCCCGTGCAACGCGCGGCCGTCCAGGATGTGTTGCGCGCGGCCGGCCAGCCGCTGGACAGCGCCACCCGTGCCGACATGGAAGCCCGGCTCGGCGCCGATTTCTCCGATGTCCGCATCCACGACGACGCGGCCGCGAAGGCCTCGGCCGCTGAAATAGGCGCCCGCGCCTATACCTCCGGCCATCATGTGGTGATCGGGGAAGGGGGCGATGACAAGCACACCCTCGCTCATGAGCTGACACATGTCATTCAGCAGCGAAAAGGACCGGTCACCGGGACAGATGGGGGAAATGGGCTTAGTGTGAGTGACCCCATGGACCACTTCGAGCGGGAAGCCGAGGCCAATGCGACGCGTGTGATGCAGCAGGCACCTTCCGAGGGCGCGGTTCAGAGAACGGATGAGCCGCACCGCAGCCCGTCAGTCAGTCACCCTCCCGGTTCGGAGATGCATGGCCATGGGCTCCCGGTTCAGCGCATGCTCAAGCGTTCTGATTTTTCATCCACCACCACGCGCGCTATTCCCCTGCAACCGGGCCAGCATCGGCGACATGTGATCGATCACGCCCTCATGAAGGATGCGTTGGCCGGCTGGTGGACCGCACACAGCGGGAACGCGGCCAACCACATCCAGCTTCAGGATGTAAGCAGCGTACAGGCCATGCTGAATACGATGAACAACAACATCAATAATCTTTGGCCTGGCGACGGCCCGGACAACAGTGCAATCGGCATGCTGTCCCATCACCTGACACCGCAAATCAATGACATCCAGAGCAGAGGGCTGGTCGGTCAAGCCGCATACGACGTCATAGACAACTACCACGGCTTTGATACGGCTCAGCAGGCAGTACTTGCGAGGCCGCTCTATGCTGCAGTGCTGGGCATGACCGACACCCGCCAGATTGTGGCATATCTGCGCGAGCTTCAGTCAAATGCCGGGCTCGATCTCCCTTCCGCGACAACGGGAGCCGATTTCTCCGAGTGGGAACACCTCTTCAACAGGTTCGACCATCTCCGGAGGAACCCGACACACTGGAGCGAGGGCGATGTCCTGGATTTGTTCGATAACTTCATGAATTGCCCGGTAGCCAGGTAGCCGGAAAGGCCAGCCGGGGGGCGACGCAGCGGTGTCGGCCGCAAAGCCTCCGTGGACACCCGTCCGCGCGCAGGGAGCGCCCGGGTCTTACTTCCTTGACGGCCCGGCAGCCACTCCTGGCGTTCTTCGTGGACGTCTCCTTCCGGCCGCCCCGCGAAGAACGCGGACACCGGCTCCGCCACCGTCCGGCTGAAGGCGAGGGCATCCGCGCCGGCGAAGCCGACTTCATCGTCGCCAAGCACCGCATCCAAAAAGCCGGACTCTCTGGGAGATCAGTCCAGCGGGGGCCGGGGACCGGCGAGCAGACGCTCGGCCTCGGTGACGATCGCTCCGGCCAGCTGCTCGCGTGTGCCGTGCCGGACCGCCTCCCAGTCGTTGTACGCATCGACCGTGTCGACCAGCGGCCGAAGCGACCGAGGCCGGGCCAGTGCGCCCCAGCCCTCGTACGTGGTCACGTCACCGCCGGCCCCGCGGCCAGGCTCCCGTTCACGATCAGCCGGAGCCACCAGCGCACGAGGTCCCAGCGTGCCGCCTCCGACTCCGATTCGACTTCGAGGACCAGTGCTGTAAGAGCTGGTGCGGGTAGTGCTGTCGGCCGATCAGGCGCTCCAGTGCCAGCATTCGCAGACACTCGACAGCCTCCTGCGCGCTGACGGCGTAGGGGGCGTACGGGGTGGGAGCGGCGACTTCGGTGCCGGAACCGCCGTGGACGAAGTACGACCAGGAGTCGACGGTCGCGTGGGCGGGGAGGCTGCCGGCCCGGCCGGTGAACTCGGTTCGTATGTAGTCGGCGAGGTCGTTCCCGTAGACGATGATGTCGGTCTGGTGGCGGACAGTACGGGGTGGCCGCATTCGCCCGCCGTGCCGGGCAGGTAGCGGTGGCTGTAGACGGGGACCAGCTGTGGAACGGCCGCCCACTCGGACCGCGCGATCCGCAGCGCCTCGGATGTCCCCGGGGGTCTCGGGCTCCAGTCGGGGTACCAGAAGCCGTCCGCGTCGAACAGCACACCCTCGGGTCGCCGTCCACAAGGCACATGCCCGGCAGGCGGTCGAGTTGCGTGACGGGCGTTCAGCGCCTCGTCTCGTACCTGGTCAGGATCACGCCGCAGGGAAGCGTGCGCGTCTCCACCAGGTTCAGGTTCCCCCAGCTGTCCAGCGCGGTGAAGAACGGCGTGCCGCCGCCCACCAGGACCGGCGCGGTGGCCAGCACGTACTCGTCAATCAGCCCGGCCCGCATGGCCGCCCCGGCGAGCGTCGCGCCGCCGATGTCCATCGGGCCGCCGTCCTCGGCCTTGAGCCGGGTGATCTCGGCGACCGCGTCGCCGCTGACCAGGCGGGTGTTCCAGTCGACCTTGTCGATCGTCGAGGAGAACACCACCTTCGACATGTCCCGCCAGCGGCGCGCGAACTCGATCTCCGCCGGGGTGGCGTTGGGCTGTTGGTCGCCGGTCGGCCAGTAGGAGCTCATCGTCTGCCACAGCCTGCGCCCGTACAGCGACAGGTCGGCCGCCTGCAACTGGTCGGACCAAAACTGGAACAGCTCGTCGCTCGGCACGCTCCAGCCGATGTCGTCGCCGGGCGCGGCGATGTAACCGTCCAGGGTCAGGTTCATGCCGTAGATCAGTTTCCGCATGGCGCCAGCCTTTCGTAAGTCGGTCTCACGCGGACAGACCGGCGCGGCACGGGAAACTCATCGGTCACAGAAGATGCCGAGATCGCCCTGCGGTGAAAGGGCTTGACCCGATGGGACCTGCGCTGATGATGTAACGATCCCTACCGGGAGGCAGTTATTACATGTAGCTCATGCGTGAAGGGGGAACCATGGACGAGGTGCAGCTCACCGGTTGGGTGAAGCAGTGGATCGACGGGTGGGTCGTCTCGCGGGGTGCGGCCGAGCCGGTCGGGGAGCCGTGGGGGTGGACCATCGCCGTGGGGCTGTCGAAGGAGGTGGCCCGGCATGTGGTGCCCGTGCCGGTGGAGGGCGACGTCCGCACGCTGGCCGCCACTGCTCCGCCGGCCACCTGGCTCAAGCTCTTCGCACCGGACGAGGTGGTGCGGCCTTGGGTGGGGGACGAGTGGGAGGCGGGCGTCGCGGGCTTCCTGATGACCCTGCCGCTCACCCCGGCGCCGGCCGGGCCGCCGCCGGCCGGGTACACCGTGACGTCCTGGTGCCGGGGCGGAGTGATCAAGGTCCTGGTGCGCGCCGGGGACGGGCGGCTGGCCGCGAGGGGCCAGGTGGGCCTCGCCGGCCGCACCGCGGTGGCCGACCAGATCGAGACCGCCCCGGACCAGCGGCGCCGGGGGTTGGGCGCCCTGGTGATGCGCACGCTGCAGAACGCCGCGTGGGAGGCGGGGGCGCGAGACGGGGTACTGGTGGGCACGCCCGACGGCAGGGCCCTGTACGAGGCTCTGGGCTGGACCTTCCGCTCCCCCATGGCCAGCCTGGCCCGCCGGGCGACCGGAAATGGCTGATGGTGACGTGCAGTGCTGCTGCTCGAAGCAGCCAGGTGGGCACCCTCCGCTGGGAACACCCAGCCGTGGGGGTTCCTCGCCGCGCTCCCAGACGATCTGCGGGTAGACGTTCGCGGCCGCCAGTTCGGCCGGGGTGACGCCGGCGGTCAGTACGTCGGGCGTGTGGGCCTCGAGGGCTTCGGCAGCGTCGCGCACGCGGTCGGCGGTCAGCAGGCGGGGCGGGCCGTAGCCCCAGTCGTGGCCCTCCGGCCATGGCATGTCCGCCTCGCCGAACACCACGTCCACGGGGAATCCGCGCCGGGCCAGAAGGAAGTCGAGGGCGTGCCATGCCTTGTCCGTGTCGTGCAGACGGGCGGCGGCGCCGGGGTCGTTGTCGTCGTTGTCGTAGAGGGCGTGCGTGTGTTCCGTGGCCCACGGCCGTGGGCGACGCGGCCGGACGGGCGGACGACGGCGCCGCCCCGCGCTGACGGGAGCGCGGGCGGCGCCGTCGGCGTATCGGCCGTTGGTCAGGGTTCGAGGTCGATCGTGAAGCGCCTCGTGCCCGGAGCGATCGTTTCGGCGTGGACCGAGCCACGGGCCCGGTCGAATTCCCCGGTGCCGCCCGTGATCCCGTTGTCGAACGACGGGGGCGGGCCCGGGTTGAGGTGGCCGAAGACCATGCCCTGCACGGAGAGCTGGCCGCCCGGGAGGGTGTAGGTCACGACGCACACCTCCGCTCCGCCGTTCTCGACCCGGGTGGTGGTGCAGGTGCCGTGGGTCTCGCCGACCTCCTTGCCGGCCTTGTTGAAGAGGATCGAGCGGAAGACGGTCCGGTCACCCTGGGCGGGGGCGCCGCCCGGGTTCACGGGGAAGCGCGTCTGCTCCGCGAGCCGGCCGGTGAGTGTGATGACCCGGTCCCTGTCCTTGGGGCCGGAATCGGTGTCCGCCGCGACGGCCGCGACGGGGGCGCAGAGGAGGAGGCTGACCAGCGCAGTAGCCGTGCCGAAAGAGGCTGCTCTGATGGGGCGCATCGCGTGGCTCCTGAGGTGTGATGCTCATGGAAGGTCCGACCACGCATACATATCCTCGGCCGTGCCGCCGCCCGGAGCGTCCCGCGCCGACCCACCGGCAGATCCGACCAGTCGGACCAACCTGCCGGAGGGGCGGCGGTCGGGGCGTCGGTGCCGGCTCAGCCGGTGTGGAGGATACGGAAACGGTCGGGTCGCGCCGGATCCCGGTCGGCGACCTGGATCGGCGGCCGGGCCGACTGCCACACGCTGATGCCCGGCATGCGGGAGAACCGGATCTGCCCGCGGGTGCCGTCGACGCTCACGCGCGGCCAGGAGTCGGCCATGCTCGCCCGGTCCGCGCCGTGCGAACGCAGCACGTCGGCGAGGACGGCGATCGTGTCGTAGCCCTCGAAGGCGACGAAGGAGGGCGCTTCGGCGAGCTGCTCGCGCAGGGCCGTCTCGACGCGTACGCCGAGTGGGCTCAGGCGCTCGGGCAGGTAGCGCAGGAAGGGGATCGCGGCGCCGTCGTCGCCCAGCAGCGCCGCCCATTCGGCGAACTCCGGCTGCCCGGCCGGAGCACCCGTCAGGATTCCGGCGAGGCGCTCGTCGCCGCGGACGGCCTTGACGATCGACACGGCCGGCTCCGGTTGGCCGACCAGGAGGAGGAGGGCTGTCGCCCGGTGGTGGACGAGTGCGTCGCACACGGCCGCGGGGGTGAGCGCGCTCGTGTCGAGTTCGATGACGGTGCCGCCGCGGGGAGTCAGGTGGTCGCGCAGGATGCGGGTTCCGGCTGCCCAGTAGACGCTGGGCTGGGTGGCTACGGCGATGCGGCTGTGGCCCGCGCCGAGGAGGAAGTCCGCGTACGTCTGCCAGCCGCGGGACTGCGGCGGGGAGAGCCGCGCGACCCATTGCGTGGGCTGTTCGGTGAGCGCGTCGAGAACCGCTGACGAGCAGAGGAACGGCAGGCCGAGGGCGTCGGCCCTGGCGGCGGCGGCGCGGGCGACGACGCTGTGGTACTCCCCCGCCAGGGCTGCCACGCCCAGGGCGGCGAGTTCGTCCACGGCCGCCTGCGCCCGCTGCGGATCGGCGGCGGTGTCCCGGACCACGAGCTCGAGTGGTCTTCCGGCGATCCCGCCGGATTCGTTGAGTTCGCGTACGGCCAGTTCCAGTCCGGCGAGCAGGTGCCGGCCCGCCTCGACCCAGCCGGGCCGGGTGAGCGGGACGAGAGCGCCGATCCGGACGGACGGCCCGTCAGTCCGCGCTGCGGTGAGCGGCGATGGTGGCGTAGTCATGCGCAGGCGTCTCCCCTGTGACGATTCTTCGCTTGCGGGCGCGCCGGGGCGGGCGCACCCGGGTGGCCGTGCCGGACATTGCATCCACCGCCGGCGCCGGGAGGCAAGCCGTTATCCGTTCGAGCGCTCCGCGCGCCGCCGCCGGTCGCCTGCACCCCGTACCCGCACTCGTTCGGGCGAAAAACCCGAGGGTGACCTGTCCGGCGCGGAAACGGGGCGGGCCATGGTCTGTTCGGAGAAGACCGGTTCGGCGGAGGGTGTGGAACGACGTGTATGTGAGGCGTATCGGAACGATGCTGGGCGCGGCCGCGCTGGCCTTGCTGACCGTCCCGGCCAACGCCCATGCTGCGGCGGTCGCTTGTGGCGGGGGTACGTCGACCGGCCGGGTGGCCGTCCATGGCTGCATCGGTGTGCGGTCCCGTGAAGGTTGAGATCCGGGTGCATGCGCGGGCCGACGGCGCTGCCTGGAGCGGCTGGTCTCCGGCCTCCACGAGGCAGTGCCAGACCTGAGCGCCCGGGTCGTGTGCCTCGTACGCGGCCGGCCTGCCGGGGTCGCGTGCCGTGGAGAGCCCGACCACCTCGGCGACCCGCCCGCTCCAGGCCGGTTCTGTGGGGCGGTCGGGGTTCCGGCACGAAGGGTTTGCGCACCGCGCGGGGAACTGCTGTACGAGCGGGTGATCGCCGTTGTTATGCTCCGTCACGTTCGGAGGGGGACCGCGTACGAAGAGCCAGGCCGACCTGCCCGCGTGAGTGGCTGCACGGGGCCGGCTCCGCGGTGTGCCCTTCCTCCCGTGCTCGCCCATGAGAGGGTGGTTGTGGACCCGACCGTACGACGTTCTTCTCGGCTGCGCCGAGGGCTGGGAGCCGCCGCGCTGGCCCTGGTGACCGGTGCCGCGTCGCTGACCGCGGCCCTGCCGGAGGCGTTCGCCGCCCCGGCCGCCGGCAGCGCCGGCAGCGCCGGGGAGCTGGTGCTCCCCGCGGCCCCGCGCGGCCTTCCGGCCCGGGACCAGCTCTTCGTGGCCGGCGACACCGGCCTGCTGCACGCCCGCGAGGGCAGCGACCAGTTGCTGTGGACCCGGTACGACACCGGTGCCACCACCGACACCGGGTTGCGGCTGCCCGCCCCGATCAGTGCGGGTCTGGAGGAGGGCGAGCCGTCGCGGGGCTACCGGGGGACCCCCGACCACCGCTACGGAACCTCCTCCGACACCGTGGCGGTCCCGCGGGAGGCGACGGCGGGGGCGCCTGCCAGGGTCCACCTGTACGACCTGGCCACCGCCCGGCCCGTCGCGCTGGGCAGCGTGGAGATCCCGGCCGGGCAGAGCTACTACGCGACGTACGGGCGCACCGTGGTGACCTTCGAGGGCAGCGCCTCCAGCGTCACCGGCTGGTACCTGAACCGGCTGGACGGCGGCTCCACGGTCCGCACCAAGGTGGCGCTGCCGGCGGGGGCGGTCCTCGAGTCCTCGGTGCACGACGGCGACCAGAACGCGCTGATCCTGCGCCACCGTCTGGACGACCTCAGCCACTCCGTCCTCGTGGACATCGTGACGGGGCAGACCACGGCGCTGCCGGACGAGGCGGAGTACGCGGCCGCGCACACCTTCCGGCTGGCGAAGGGCAGGGTGCTGCGCACCAGCGGCCAGAGCACGGTGGACGTGCTGGACCGGGCGCAGCCGCACACCGTGCTGAGTTCCGATTCCGTCTCCCACAACCCGGCGGAGGGCGAACTGCGGCTGCTCGGTGGCTGGGTGGTCGCCACGCAGTCCGGTGCGGGGACCACCGGTGACAACCGGGGGCGTCCGCTGAGCTTCACCGGCATCGGCTCGAACGCCGGCGTCTTCGAGTACCTGCTGCAGCTGGCCGACACGCAGTTGCTGCCCGCGCCGGACGGCTCGCTCATCGCGGTCGGCAGCCCGACGGCACCGGCGTACGGCACCCAGCCGGAGACCGCCGTGCACCGGCTCACCTCGGACGGCACCGCCAAGCCGCTGGCCGGCCGGCTGGTCGAGGTCCCGCCGGCGCCCGCGACCGTCTTCGGGCTGTCGATCGGCGGCGGGGTGCTCACGACCGCCTCGGACACCGTGCACTTCCAGCCGGGCGACATCACCGGCGCGTTCCGCAGCTACCGGGTCTCGAACGACGCCACCCCGGTCAAGACCTTCGAGAACCTCGACGGCACGCACACCATCAGCAACTGCTTCAGCCACAATGCGGGCTGTGTCGGCATCCGGTCCACCGGGGACGGCCGCTACCTGGAACACGAACCGGTCATCAGGAAGGTGGCCGCCATCCGCAAGGCCGCCAGCCGGGACTGGGCCGGCAGCATACCCGTCGGTGACCTGAACGGGCTGCAGACCGCGGACGCCGCGGGCCGCTACGTGGTCCTCGCGCAGACCGCGTACGGCAACTGGACGTCCAACCACCAGGTGATCGTCGGCGATCTCGACGCGCGTGCCCAGGTGTTCCAGACGAAGGCGACCGGCGTCGCCGTGCAAGGTGACACGCTGTGGACCTCCAGGCAGGGCGACACCACCGTCTACGCCACCGACATACGGGGCGAGATGGACCGCGGCACCTTCACCACGCCGTGCCCGGCCACACTGCTGGAGGCCGTCGGGCGCTTCGTCAGCTGGGGCTGCCAGGACGACCAGGGCACGGTGCGCACGAGCGGGGTGTACGACACGGTGACCCGCCATACGCTGTCGGTGCCGGTGCAGACCGTCGGCTGGTCCGACGTGACCTGGGGGCGGGAGTCGCTGCTCGGTGACGGCTATCTGGTGCGCCAGGACAAGGCCACCGGGCGGCTGCTGCTGCTCGACTTCCACAACGGGATCAGGGTCTCGGGCGGCGAGAACACCGTGCAGGTCCGCACGCTCGCCCAGGGCGAGGAGTGGAAGGGCTTCCGCCGGCCGAACCGGTCCTGGGCCGTCGACCGCACCGGCGCGAACATCGTCTGGACCGATGCCGACGGGCAGCGCATCCACGTCGTGAACAACGGCATCGCGGCCCCGCAGCCCGGGGACCGCTTCACCGCGCTGTCGCCGGCGCGGCTGCTGGACACCCGTGAGGCCCTCGGCCGTACGGGGACGGATCCGGTGGCGGCCGGCGGCGAGGTGTCGCTGCAGGTCGCGGGGCGGGCGGGGGTGCCGCAGTCCGGTGTGAAGGCCGCCGTGCTGAACGTGACGGCGACCGACGCGAAGTCCGACGGCCACCTGACCGTCTGGCCGTCGGGCACCACCCGGCCGGACTCCTCCAACCTGAACTGGACGGCCGGGCGCACCGTGGCGAACCAGGTCGTGGTACCGGTGGGTGCGGACGGCAAGGTGAACCTGCGCAACGCGGGCTGGGGCACCGTCCATCTGATCGCCGACGTCTCCGGCTACTACTCGGCGGACGCCGGCGGCAGCACGTTCACCGCGGCGGGCCCGGCGCGCCTGCTGGACTCGCGGGCGGGGGTGGGCCGGCCGGGCACCACTGCGGTGCCGGCCCGCGGGGAGGTGACGTTGCAGGTCGCGGGGCGTGGCGGTGTGCCGCAGAGCGGTGTCAAGGCCGTGGTGCTGAACGTGACGGTGACGGACGCGAAGGACGCCGGGCACCTGACGGTGTGGCCGTCGGGCGGCGAGCGGCCGAACTCGTCGAGCCTCAATTGGGCGGCGGGCCGGACCGTGCCCAACCACGTGGTGGTGCCGGTCGGCGCGGACGGTGCGGTGAAGCTGTTCAACGCGAGCTGGGGCTCCGCGCACCTGATCGCCGACGTGTTCGGCTACTACTCCGGTGAGCAGGCCGGTGCCACCTTCCACTCCGCCGGTCCGAAGCGCGTACTCGACACCCGGTCGACGGGCGTGGTGCCGGCGCGGGCGAGCACCGTGCTCGACCTCTCCGGCAGCCCGGAACTGGGCGGTGCCAGGGCGGTCGTGGTGAACGTGACGGTGACCGATCCGAAGTCCGACGGGCACCTGACCGTCTGGCCGTCGGGCACCGCCCGTCCTGACTCGTCCAACCTCAACTGGACGGCGGGCAGCACCGTGGCGAACCTGGTGACGGTGCCGGTGGGCGCCGACGGCAAGGTGGAGATCGCCAACCTGGGCTGGGGCTCCGCCCAGGTGATCGTCGACGTGTTCGGCTACTTCGCCTGACCGGGCGGGCCGGGTGGCCCGTAACCGGAGAGACCCGTAACCGGGAGGCCCGTGAGGCCCGTGATGCCGATGGCGTCACGGGCCTTCCGGCTTTTCAGGGCCGGGGTGCGGGGCGTCAGGGGGCCTCAGGGGCCTCAGGGGCCTCAGGGGTGTCAGGGGTGTCGTCGGCGGGAGTTGCGGGTTTCGTGTAGAGGATCTCGCGGGCCTGTTCCGCGGCGCGGGTGATGCTTTCGCCGACGAAGTCGACGAAGCGGGCGATGCCCTCGAGGCGGGCGGCGGCCGGGGTGTCGGGGCCGAGGATGCTGACGCCCTGCCGTGCGGTTTCGGCGAGTTGGGCGTTGGCCCGGGCGCTGGCGACCATCGACTGGTACCAGAGCTCGTCGTCGACGACGTAGCGCTCGCGGCGGCGTTCGTCACGTTCCCGGCGGATGAGGTCGCGGCTCTCGAGGAACGTGATCGATTTGGAGATGGACGCCGGGCTGACCTGGAGGCGCTGGGCGAGCTCGGACGCGGTGAGGCTGCCCGCGTCGGTCGTGTAGAGGCACGTCAGCACCCGCGACATCATCTTGGGCAGGCCCGATTGCATGAGGAGGGTGGTGAACACCTCCTCGTACGCGCGTACCGCCTCGGGGTCCCGTCCGTGGGCGTGCGGGGGCGCCGCCGCCTGCGGTCCTCGGGGTGCGGCCTGCTTGCGGCGGTGGGCGCGCTGTTCGGTGGCGCGGTGGGCCAGGTCGGCGCGGTAGGCGGTGGGGCCGCCGTTGCGCATCACCTCACGCGTGACCGTCGAGGTGGGCCGGTCGAGGCGTCTGCCGATCTCCGCGTAGGCGAGGCCGTCGGCCAGGCCAAGTGCGATCTGCTGGCGTTCCTGCTGGGTGAGCCTGCCTCCCGGCATCGCGAGCTCCCTTCGTACGTCTTCCTCGTCTTCTGATGCCCCATCATAGCGTTTACTTCCCATCCAATGCAACGAGTGGGAGAGGTGCGTTGCGTTGAATTTACGAACGTTGCAACGATTTCATGGCTGTGAGCTGCGTCAATGTACTTTCTACGCAACGAATATGTTGCTGCGTCAGTGAAGGCAACGTAGCGTTTGCGATGTCAGAAACAACCAGCAGCAGGAGAGCGTCATGCAGAAGTTCGACACCCCGGCCCCGGTTTCCGTCGTCCTGGACGTCCCGGCGGGGCGCATCCAGTTCATCGCGGCGGACCGGGCGGACACGACGGTGGAGGTGCGGCCGGCGAACGCGGGGAGCGGCCGGGACGTGAAAGCGGCGGAGCAGACCACGGTCGCCTACGCGGACGGTGTGCTGCGGATCGAGGCCGCGCCGGCGAAGAACCGGATCCTGGGCCACAGCGGATCGGTCGAGGTCACCGTCCAGCTGCCCGCCGGCTCCCGCGTCGAAGCCAAGACCGCCGCCGGTGAACTGCGCGGCGTCGGACGCCTCGGCGAGGTCACCCTCGAAGCCGCACAGGGCGCCATCAAGCTCGACGAAACCGCGGGCGCCCGCCTCACCCTCCTCGCCGGCGACATTTGCGTCGGCCGCCTGACCGGCTCCGCCGACATCAGCACCCAGAAGGGCGACATCCGCATCACTGAAGCCACCCGCGGCACGCTCACCCTGCGCACCGAGGCCGGCGACCTGTCCATCGGCGCCGCCCGCGGAACCTCCGCCACCCTCGACGCCGCCACCACCTACGGCCGCATCCACAACACCCTCAACAACACCGACGGCCCCACCGCCCCCCTCACCCTCCACGCCACCACC
>NZ_JBVJFA010000045.1:0-46766 GCF_055588085.1 Streptomyces sp. NPDC046303 | reverse complement strand
CCGGCGGCCTTGAGTACCTTGTTCAGGAGCGTCAGGTCGTAGATGCCGGTCAGGTCGGGCTGGGCGATGAGCTTGGCCTTGACCGCGTAGTCGGCCTGCGTCTTGAGCGTGGCGGCCAGCGGGTCGTCGGTGACCAGGATGCTCGGCCACGCCGGGTCGATGATCTTCGCTTCGAGCGGCTTGCCGCCCTCGGCCTCGAGCTTGGCGTTCGCGGAGGCCTTCGCCTTGTCCGGGTTGGCGTTGATCCACTCGTTGGTCTTCACCGTGCCCGCGAGGACTGCCTCGACCACGTCCGGGTGTTCCTTGAGGAACTTCTGCGACACGATGACGTTCGTGATCACGAACTTCTTGTCGGGCCACAGCGTGGTCTCGTCGAGGAGGACAGTGCCGCCGTCGGAGACGAGCTTGGAGGCCGTGGGCTCGGGCACCCAGGCGCCGTCGATGGAGCCCTGCTTGAAGGCGTCGGGGGTCACCTTGTTGTCCGTGCGGACGACGGAGACGTCTCCCTTGCCGGACTCCGGGTCGACCGTCCAGCCCTTCTCGGCGATCCAGTTGAGGAACGCGACGTCCTGCGTGTTCCCCTTCTGCGGGGTGGCGATCTTCTTGCCCTTGAGGTCGTCCAGGGTCTTGATCTTGTCGGGGTTCACCACGAGCTTGACTCCGCCGGAGGCGGAACCGGAGATGATCCGCAGGTTGGAGCCCTTGGACTTCACAAAGCCGTTGATCGCCGGCGAGGGGCCGATGAAGCCGATGTCGAGAGAGCCGCCGTTGAGCGCCTCGATCTCGGACGGACCGGCATTGAAGGCCTGCGGCTTGATCTTGGTGCCGCCCAGTTCCTTCTGGATCAGGCCTTCCTGGAGGCCGACCAGAGCGGTGGCGTGCGTCAGGTTCGGGAAGTACCCGATACGGACCTCGGCGGCCGACAGCTGCTTGCCCTCGGCGGCAACACTGCCCTTGCCGGCCGTGTCGTCCTTCTTGGCCTCGGAGCCGTAGCCGCAGGCCGTGAGCAAGAGCGGAAGCGCCAGTGTGGCGGCGATGGCACGCAGGGTGGTGAGCGGTCTTGCGGCAGACACGGAGGTGTCCTTTCAGGGGATGCGTGTTCGGGGAGGTACCGGGTCACGCGACGCACGGTCATCAGCACGCACGCGGCCAACTCCGGGCCGCCGTCGGTGCGGGGAGCGCTGTCGCAGGCTGAGAAGCGGAAGGGTGCCGCGGATGCCGCGGCGGATGTCGCGTCGGCGTACACCGCACGTCGCGCTCGAGGAGGGGGCCCGCCCAGCCGACGAGTAGCGGGCGGTATGCGCACGGCGGTGCCGTGCGCGCGGAGAGGCCCCGTGCCGGGTGTCAGGCAGACTGACAGATGGCGCTGGACGTACGGAGCAGGTCGATGTGCCGGCGGGTGGTGAGACGGGGCAGCGCACGGCCTGCGTGGTGCAGTGTTCGCATGTCCACCCCGCCGAATCCCTAGTTTTCCTACCTGGTTGGTAGGCATAGTGGCAGACGGCGCCATCCGGCCCAAGAGGTTGCCCATATCGTGGACGGAAGCATCCCGCAGAGTGAGAACATGCAGGTGGTCGGCCTGTGCCGGTGCCTCAGGGATTGGTCCAGGCGTCGGGAACGTGGGTCCGCGCGGATACGTCGGCGGGCAGGTCGGACGATGCGACGTCGGCGAGCGTCACGCCTTCGAGGATCTCGCGCACGTTGGACCGCAGGGCGATCCACAGGGGGAGGAGCGACTCCGCCGGGCCGGTGTAGGACAGGTCCGGGGGCCGGACCCCGCGCACTGAGACGAGCGGTCCGTCCACGACGCGGATGACGTCCGCGATGCTGATGGAGTCGGCGGGCTTGGCCAGCCGATAGCCGCCGTTGCCGCCGCGCTGGCTGAGCACGAGACCGCCGCGGCGCATGTCGTTCAGGATGCCTTCGAGGAACTTGTGCGGGATGTCCTGAGCGTCGGCGATGGCTTCGGCCTTCACTGGCCCGCCATCCCGAGACGCGGCGAGTTGCAGTGCGGCACGCACCGCGTAGTCCGCCCTGGCTGAGATCCGCATGCGCCCATTATCCCGTACGGCGGCTTCGGCCCGCGTCCGCTGCGGGTGGGCCTCTGACCGCGGGCAGGTGCTGGTGCCCGGCCGCCGCCAAGCTGAGGGGAGCACCCGGCCCCGACCCGCATCCCGTGCGGTGCCTCGCGTCAGTGGAAGGCTGCCGCCACCGCACGGTGAGAGCTGTTGAGGTAGTGCTCGCCGATGGAACGCAGGCGGTGCGCGATCGGGCGCTGGGCTGTCAGGACGCGTGCGTTGCGCCAGAAGCGGTCCAGGCCGGGGGCATCGGCCAGTTCCAGCACCCGGGCGGTGATGTGCAGGGCGGCCTTCGACGTCACGGTCTCGGCCGTGGCGACCAGGGCAGTGATGCCCGCGGGTTCTTCGGCGTCGAGGCGCGTACTCATGTCGAGGGCCTGCGCCATCACCTCCGTCGCCCGGTCGACCACGGCGGTGGCTGTCTGGGCGGCAGAGGCGAGTTCCCCGTACGTCAGCAAGAGGTCCGAGTCCTCACCGGGCAGCCGGTGTGCGCGGCCGCCTCTGCTGAGGTCACGTGTTTCGGTGAGGGCGCCTTCGGTGATGCCGAGGCCCACGTGGCACAGGGCGAGCCGGAGCGCAGGCTCGGCGAGCGCGGTGAAGGGCGCGGTCGACTCCTCATCGTGCGGCCCGCGGCCAATCACCTGTCCGGGCGTGATGGTGACCCGGTCGAGGACGACCTCACCTGCGCCGGCGACGCGCTGTCCGAGGCGGTCGTGGGCGGGCTCGATGGTCACGCCCCGCGCGCTGGGTGGGATCCGTACGACCAGGACGTCACCGGTCACGACACAGACGGCGTCCACCACTATCTGGTCGGCGACGGCCACCGCCGCATCGACGAACCGCCTCCCGTTCAGCACGTAGCCGTTGTTGCGCGGTCTCAGTGCGAGGTCCGGTCCATCGGTGTCGTCAGGTGCAGGAGTGCGGACAGCCCCGGTCCACAGCCACTGCTCGCGCACCGACGCCTCCTCGAGGGAAGTCGCCTGGTCCTGAGTCGCGTAGAAGCGTCCGCTCCATGTGTGGACGTAGTGGCGGGCGAGTACGGCGCCGACGGAGCTGTCTGCCGTGGCGATCTCCCGTATGACGGCGCATCCGGTACGCCAGTCCGCCCCGCGGCCCGGCGAGGGAGGGGTGAGGGCCGCCAGTAGGCCGGCCTCGCGCAGCCGGACCTTCTCGTCGATCGGCTGCCGGCCCGCCTGATCGCGGGCGATGGCGTCCGCGGCGAGGTCCTCCGCCACATCGCGCGCGGTACGCAGGAGGCCGCGGTGCTTGTCGGCGGTCCGGGACCCGGCCGTGCCGGATGGTGTCGGCACGGGCGTCACCGGCCGGCCGGGGTGCCGTGGCGTGGCGCGGGGGCTGGGCGGACAGCGGGGCCATGCGAGAGGGCAACGGTCATGTGGGCTGCTCCGGAACGTTGTTGGGTGGCCTCGGCTGATGGCCCGGCGAGTATCCGTGTCCGGGCAGGCCGGCCGCATCACTGAATCCCACCTTTCCCATCGGATTGATAGGGATACTCTCCGAAGCGGTATGCGTCAGCAAGCCCATGGCCGAATGATGGACAGGCCGTTCTTGCAGAATGAGACATCGTCACGGCGGCACCGCGATGTGCAGCCCGGCGGCAACCGGCCCCCGACGGCGCCGGTGTGCAGGTCCAGCAGAATCCGCGGCCGTCCCATCCCGTCGGCGGTGCCGCCCAGTTCGCCGCCGCCCGGCTGTCACCCCCGATCATGCCGTGCCCCCGGGTCGGCGTGGCGGCCGCACTGCGGGGCCGTGAAATCCGGCCACCGTTTTCGGCCGTCTCGGCGGGGTGGCGACCGCGGTGCGAGGCGATCACGTCGCTGAGCCGTGCTTGCACCGGAGACCGAACGGCCCCGCCGGGACATCGGTTCCTGACGTCTTCCCTGCGCCGCGCCTGCCGGTCAGCCCGCGTGGACGTGGGGCCGGCGGGTCCGGTCGGGTTCGGCTTCTCGGAGGACCTCGCGGGTGACGGGGGCGACCTCGCCCTGGCCGAAGAGGAAGAACCGGAGGAAGTTGGTGAGCGGGTTGCCTTCGGTCCACTCGAAGTAGATGTGGGGGCGCTGGCCGGTCTCGTCCCGTACGTGGAGCAGCAGGGCCGCGAGCGCGTTGGGAACGGACGAGGACTCGAGGGTGAGGACACGGTAGCGGCCGTGCATGACCTCGCCCTTGACCTTCAGGCCGGCTTCGAACTCCGACGGGTCCAGGACGGTGACCTCGACGAAGACGAAGTCGTCGCCGTTCGGGGTGTCGTTGTCTGCGCGGATCTGGTCGATCTTGTCGCGGTATTCGGCCTTGTCGCGGTTGTCCGGTTCGTTGGCGATGAAGCGGATGGTGCGGGTGGCGGTGTCGCGGATGAACCGCTGGGCCATGTCGTCGAGTTCGACGTCGGTGACGCGCAGCTCGAAGACCCGGGCGAGTCGGGAGAGCAGGGAGAGGGCCATGATGCCGGCGATGAAGCAGGCGCCGATCTTCACGCCGTCCGGGCGCTCGATCACGTTGACGGCGGTGGTGTAGACGAACACCGCGGAGATGACACCGAACGCGATGGTCCAGCCGCGCTCGCGGGCGCGACGGGCTGCGATGGTCACGGCCACGGCGGCTGACGTGATGAGGACCAGCACACCGGTGGCGTAGGCACCGCCTTGGGCGTCCACGTCGGCGTTGAAGATCCAGGTCACCAGGAAGGCGATCAGGGTGAAGACGATGACCATGGGGCGCAGGGCGCGGGCCCAGTGGGGGGCCATCCCGTAGCGGGGCAGGTAGCGCGGCATGAGGTTCAGCAGTCCGGCCATGGCGGAGGAGCCCGCGAACCACAGGATGAGGATGGTGGAGATGTCGTAGACGGTGCCGAAGGCGGAGCCCAGGTACTGGTGGGCGAGATAGGCGAGGGCCCGGCCGTTGGCCTCGCCGCCTGACGTGAACTCCTCCGCCGGGATCAGCAGCGTGGTGATGAAGCTGGAGCAGATCAGGAAGACGCTCATGATGATCGCCGCGGTGGTCAGCAGCTTCTTGGTCCCGCGGATCCGGCCGGTCGGACGGGCCTCGGTGTCGCCGGGCTCGCCCTGGACATGAGGCATGACCGCCACACCGGTCTCGAACCCGGACAGGCCCAGCGCCAGTTTGGGGAAGACGACCAGCGCAATGGCGATCATCATGAACGGATTGCCGTGCTCGGTCGTCAGTGCGCTGGTCCAGTCGGTGACCACGTGCGGTTCGGTGGCCACCTGCCACAGGCCGACGGCAACGACGACCGCGTTGAGCAGCAGATAGGAGGCGACGAGTGCGACGGCCAGGCCGATGGCCTCGCTGAAGCCCTTGAGGAAGACCGCGCCCAGCAAGCCGATCAGGATCAGAGTGATCAGCACCTCGTGGCCGTGCAGGGTGCTGGTCAGGTGCGGGTTCTCGACCAGGTGGGCGGTGGCATCGGCGGCCGAGAGGGTGATGGTGATCAGGAAGTCCGTGGCCGCGAACCCGAGCAGCGTCAGAACGAAGAGCTTGCCCTTCCAGAAGGAGAGCAGCCGTTCCAGCATCGCGATGGAGCCCTCGCCGTTCGGGCTTTCCTGGGCCACCCGCCGGTAGACGGGCAGGGCCCCGAACAGGGTCAGGAGGACCAGCACGATCGTGGCGAGGGGGGACAGGAGCCCCGCCGCCAGCGCGGCGATGCCGGGCTGGTAGCCGAGGGTGGAGAAGTAGTCCAGGCCCGTCAGGCACATCACCCGGTACCAGGGCCTGCCCTCGTGCGCGGTCTCCGGATGCTGCTGCTGTGGGTGACGGCGGTCGGTCAGACCTTCCAGCAGCCACGCGCGTATGCGCGTGGTGCGGGCAGGGGTGGCCATGGTGGGGCGCTCCTGTCGTACGGCACGGATTCAGCCATCTGGTGTGACGGCTGGGTCAGCGTACGCAGCCGGAAGCCCTGTGCCGGGTCGTGGGCCGATCCTGACGCGTCCTTAACGCGCGTTCCTCTGGGGGCGTGTGGACGTCACCGGCTCCCGGTCAGACGTCCCAGGTGACCGGGAGGCTTTTCACCCCGAAGATGTCCGCGGTCTCCGGGCGCAGGCCGACTTCTTCGGCCGGCACGGTCAGGCGCAGCGTCGGGAAGCGGTCGAGCAGCGCGGAGAGGGCGATCCGCATCTCGACGCGGGCCAGCTGGTGTCCCAGGCACAGGTGGATGCCGTGGCCGAAGGCCAGGTGGCCGCCGTCCTGCCGGTGGAGGTCGAGCACGTGGGGATCGGCGAAGCGTTCGGGGTCGTGGTTGGCGGTGTGGTACGAGAGGACGACCGTCGTGCCGGCCTTGATGGTCTGCCCGCCCACCTCGACGTCCTCCAGCGCCGTCCGCATGAAGGACTTGGCGACGCTGAGATACCGCAGCAGCTCCTCCACGGCCTGGTCGGTGAGCGCGGGATCGGCGCGCAGCGCGGCCAGTTGTGCCGGGTTCTGCAGGAGCGCGAAGGTGCCGAGGGAGAGCATGTTCGCGGTGGTGTCGAACCCGGCCGCCAGCAGGATCAGGCTGATCCCCTTCAACTCCTCGTCGGTCAGGTCGCTGTCGGTGAGTTCGCTGAGCACGTCGTCGGTGGGGTTCGCGCGCTTGGCGGCCACCAGCTGTGCGAGGTAGTCCTGGGTCGCGGTGTAGGCCGCTATCAGCTCCTCGTCGCTCGTCGCGCCGCTCATGAACGTGTCGATCTGTTCCTGGAAGGAGCCGCGGTCCTCGTACGGCACCCCCAGCAGCTCACAGATGACGATGGTGGGGATGGGCTTGGCGAACGCGGTCACCAGGTCTGCCGGCGGTCCGGTCTTCTCCATGGCGTCCAGGCAGTCGGTGGTGATCTGCTCTATGCGTTCGGTGAGCAGTCGCATCCGCCGTGCGGTGAACTTGCCCACCAGGGGCTTCCGGTAGCGGCTGTGCTGTGGTTCGTCCATGAGGAGGAACTCGCCGGGCGGCGCCGGGGGGAGCTCGAAGTCGACCACGTTCATGAGCTCCTTGCGCGAGCTGAACCGCGGGTCGGCCAGGACCGATCGGACCAGGTCGTATCCGGTGATCAGCCAGCCGGGCTTTCCGCCGGGGTGCGTATAGCGGCTGATGGGACCGTGTCGGCGGGCGTCCATCAGCTCGGCCGGCGGGTCGAAGGGGCAGCCGGGCCGACGCTCCGTCGGCAGCGTCGTGACGGTGTGGACGGATTCACCCATGACCATTCCTCATCTCGCGACATCACGTGTTTGCTGCATGTCAAAAGCTACGTTGCGTTCATAATGTCGTCAACGATGAAGGGGAGCAATTGCAGGTGGTAGGCCCTAAATTGATGCAATGACCCTGGGCTCGAATGCAATGCGCGTTGCAATGGATGGCGGCGAAGGCAATACTTGCGGCATGCCAGGAGGACGATTGACCCAGCAGGAGCGTCAGCGCATCGCGGCCGGACTCGCCGACCGGCTCTCCTACGCCGAGATCGCCAGGCGGCTCGACCGGCCGACCTCGACGATCAGCCGGGAGGTCGCACGCAACGGCGGACCCGGCGGCTACCGGCCCCAGCAGGCGCACCAGGCGACGGTCCAGCGGGCGCGTCGCGGCATACCGGCACCTCCACGCGCGGCCGGAGTGGCGGGCGGCCCGATGGAAGAGGAGATCATCGAGCTGGCGGTCAGGTCGGGGATGCCGAGGATGACTGCGCGCGTCCATGTCGACCTGTTGCTGTCCGAGGAGGGCAGGCGCACCGCGGCCGAGCTGACCCGCAGGCTGAAGGTCAGCCCGGCCTCCGTCTCCGTGGCCGTGAACTTCCTGGTCCAGCAGGGATATGTGCGGCGCGAGCGCGATCCGCAGCGGCGTCGCGACATCTACGTGGTCGACGACGCCGCCTGGTACCACTCGATCGTGATCAGCGCGCGGCAGACGCTCGAGTCGGCGCACGCCGCGATGGCGGCGGCCCAGACGCTCGGGCCGCAGACGCCCGTGGGGCAGCGGTTGGACAAGCTGGGGACGTTCCTTGAGCGCGTCGTCCTGGACCTGATGCGGTCGGCCGATCGCTGGCGCGCCCTCCTGATGTGAGGGGTCTCGGCCGAACCACTCGGGGAGCCGACCGACCGCACGGCGGGCGAGGCGGCCATCTGGCCACCGCCGGGGCACCGGCGACGGACGCTTCAGCTCCAGGCTCGCCACCCGCGAGAACGGCGGCAAGGCGCGGCAGGGCGTGTCGTCCCGGACCTGCCCGCTCGGGGCAGGACGCTTGCTCAGTGATCGTGTGGTGTCGCCGGATCCGGCCGGTGCGCTGCGGTGCCGACGGGAAGGTGGATGGGGGATATGAAGGACGCCGACGAACCCCTGGTGCCCGAGGTCGTGGACAGTCCCGCTCTCCGGGCCGAGCCCAGTGGCCCTTTCGCGCGGTGGATGCTGCACCACCAGGTGCAGCCGGTCGGACCTGCCGCGGATGAGGAACACGTCGAGCCGCACGCCTGGTGGAAGGTGATGTGCCTGACCGGCGTCGACTACTTCTCCAGCCTGGCCTACGTGCCCGCGATCGCCGCGCTGGCCGCCGGCGCCGTCTCACCCCTGGCGACGCTGCTGATCGTGGCGCTGACCCTGCTGGGCATGCTGCCGATGTACCGCCGCGTCGCCAAGGAGAGCCCGCACGGCGCCGGGTCGGTGGCCATGCTGGAGGACCTGCTGCCGTTCTGGTGGGGCAAGCTGTTCGTCCTGGTCCTGCTGGGCTTCGTCGCCACCTCGTGGATCATCACGATCACCCTGTCCACGGCGGACGCCTCCGTCCACGTGGTAGAGAACCCCTTCTTCCCGGCCGCCCTGCACGGCCACGAGGTCGCCCTCACGGTGGCGCTGCTGCTGGTCCTCGGAGGCGTGTTCCTGCTCGGGTTCAGTGAAGCGGTCGTGGTGGCCATCCCGCTGGTCGCGGTGTTCCTGGCGCTGAACGCGGTCGTGATCGGCGTCGGCCTCGCCCACGTCTTCACCACGCCGGCCGCCTGGTCGGACTGGACCGATGCCCTCACCGGGACCGGAGGCGGGTTCGGACACCTGCTGGGCCCGGCGCTGCTGGCCTTCCCGCTGCTGGTGCTCGGCCTGTCGGGCTTCGAGACCGGGGTGAGCATGATGCCGCTCGTAGCCGCCGAGGGAACCGACGAGGAGCAGCGGCTGCGCTCGCGGATCCGCAACACCCGGAGACTGCTGACCGCCGCCGCCCTCATCATGAGCGTCTACCTGCTGACCGCGAGCTTCGTCACCACCCTCCTCATCCCGCACGAGGAGTTCGAGCCGGGCGGCGCCGCCAACGGCCGCGCCCTGGCATGGCTGGCCCACGAACACGTCGGCGAAGGGTTCGGCACCTTCTACGACATCAGCACCATCCTCATCCTGTGGTTCGCCGGCGCCTCCGCCATGGCCGGGCTCGTCAACATCGTGCCCCGCTACCTGCCCGACTACGGGATGGCCCCCGAATGGGGACGGGCCGTCCGCCCGGTCGTGCTCGTCTACACCGCCCTGTGCATCGTCATCACGATCGCCTTCGACGCCGACGTGGACAAGCAGGCCGGCGCCTACGCCACCGGCATCCTGGCCATGATGGTCTCCGCGGCGTTCGCGGTCACCGTGTCCTCGGCACGCAGCGGCCGGCGCGCGCCCGCCGCCGGATTCGCCGTGCTCACCCTGGTCCTGCTGTACGCGCTGATCGCCAACATCGTCGACAAACCCGACGGCATCGTCATCTCGGGGTTCTTCATCGCCGGGATCATCGCCGTGTCGCTGGTCTCCCGGGTCTCGCGCACCACCGAGCTGCGCGCCGACCGCATCGTCTTCGACTCCGACGCCCGCCGGTTCATCAACGACACCCTCGCCCACGACAACGCCATCAACTTCATCGCCAACCGCCGCCAGGCCGGTGACGTCGCCGAGTACAGCGCCAAGGAAAGCGAACAGCGCGGAGTCAACCCGGTCCCCGGCTTCGCCGACGTGATCTTCCTCGAGATCGACGTCATCGACCCTTCGGCCTTCAGCGACACCCTCACCGTCCGCGGCGTCGAGGTGGGCGGGTACCGCATCCTGCGCGCCGACGCGCCGGCCGCCCCCAACGCCATCGCCGCCGTCCTGCTCGCCCTGCGCGATGCCACCGGGGTCCAGCCGCAGTGCCACTTCGCCTGGGCGGAGGGCAGCCCCCTGGTGCACATGGTCCGCTACTTCCTCCTCGGACGCGGTGACACCGCACCGGTCACCCGCGAGATCATCCGCAGCCACGAACCCGACCCCGACCGCCGCCCGGGCATCCACGTCGGCGGCTGACCGCGTCCCGGCACTCGACGGGCGCGCCATCCGTACGGTCGGCAGTCGGAACGTCATCCGATGCCGGGCGAGGCCGACACCACCAGGTCGATGAGGTGGATGCCGACGAAGGGCGCGACCCGCCATCGGCTGGAGGCCGATGACCACCAGTATGAAGCTGGCGGTGGGCGGCGAGGAGGATGTTCAGGGCGATCTCGTTGGGGGTCTTCTGCCGGGACGCGCCCTCCACCAGGGCGATCATGCGGTCCCGGAAGAAGGCCGTCAACGCGGCGGCCCCGAGACCCGGAAGCGGAGCCGGCAGATCACCGCGTCGGTGTCCCGGCGAACCGCGTGGGCGAGGACCGAGCCGCGCTGGTTCTGCAGGAGTCGCTGCCACAAGCGGGACGGTTCGGTTTCCGGGATGAGGACGGTGACCTGCGCGTCCGGCTGGGCATGGGAGAGGTCGTTGACGTAAGCGGACACCGGTCGGCCCAGCGAGCGCGCCGGGGAGGCGATTTCGACGAGCTCGACGCCGGGGCTCCACAACTCCCAGTCGCGGCGCAGTGCTTCGGCTGCCGCACGGTCCTCCGGCTCCGGGTGGGTGACCGTGACGGCGAGGACCTCGTCACCGAGGGAGCGAGCGGCCGTGAGGGCCTGGCAGGTCAGTTGGGACAGGCCGGAGACCGGCACGACCACCAGCGAGCGGGCGCGGTGCGGCGGTTGAGGGATGCGGCCCAGTTCCAGGCGCTCGCCGATACCGTCGTAGGCCCTGCGGATCCGGCCCATGGCGGACACCAGCAGCGGGAGGGCGAGCACGATCAGCCAGGCGCCCTCGGTGAACTTGGTGGCGGTGACCACGACCGCCGAGACGCCGGTCAGCAGGGCACCGAAGCCGTTCAGGGCGGCCTTGGCACCCCATCCGGCCGGCCGTTCGGAGTACCAGTGCCGGACCATGCCGACCTGGCAGAGGGTGAAGCCGACGAAGACGCCGATGGCGAACAACGGGACGAGGGTGTTGGTGTCGCCGCCGGAAAGGACCAGCAGTCCCGCCGAGACGACGGCCAGCCAGACCACGCCGTGCCGGTGGACCTGCCGGTCGGCCTTCAGCGCGAAGACGTGCGGCAGGTGGTTGTCGCGGGCCAGCAGGCTCATCAGCACCGGGAGCCCGCCGAAGGAGGTGTTCGCGGCGAGCGCCAGCAGCACCATGGTGGCGAACTGGACGACGTAGAACGCGGCGTTGTGTCCGAACGAGGCGTCCGCGAGCTGGGCGAGGACGGTCACGCCCTCGACCGGCTGGAGGTGGAACCGGCCGATGAGCACCGACAGGCCGATCAGCATGGTGCCGAGGAGCACGCCGAGGGCGACCTCGGTGCGCTGGGCGCGGCGGGTGGCCGGGGCGCGGAAGGAGGGCACGGCGTTGGCCACGGCCTCGACGCCGGTCAGGGCGGAGCAGCCGGCGGCGAAGGCTTTCAGGAGCAGGAGGGCGCCGACGGCGGTGGCGCCCCCGCCGAGCGCGGAGGCATGGCCGGCGGCGGATGCGGTGCTGGCCGGGGCATCCCGGAAGAGCCCTGCGGTGATCACGGCGAGGATCGAGCCGACGAACAGGGCGGTCGGCAGCAGGAATGCCCTGGCGGAGTCGACGATCCCCCGCAGATTGACGGCGGTGACCAGGGTCAGGATCCCCAGGCAGATCCACACCCGCTCGCCGTACAGCTCGGGGAACGCCGAGGTCAGCGCGGCGACGCCGGCGGTGACGGAGACGGCAACGTTGAGCACGTAGTCGAGGATCAGCGAGGCCGCGGCCACCAGGCTCGTCCGCCGCCCGAGGTGGCGTTTGGCGACGGCATAGGAGCCGCCGCCGTCCGGGAAAGCCGCGATGACCTGCCGGTACGAGGCCACGAGCACGGCCAGCAGGGCGGCGATGGCGAGGGTGACGGGCAGGGTGAAGCCGAGCCCGTACGCGCCTGCCGCAGCCAGGACCAGCACGATCGACTCCGGGCCGTAGGCCACCGAGGCCATGGCGTCGAGGGACAGGGCGGCCAGCCCCTGGGTGGCGGTGAGCCGGTGCCGTTCGGCGCCGTGCCGGCCGGTATCGGGCGGCTCCTCGGCGATGACGGTCGCTGGTGTGGGCTTACGCGTGTGCAGGGCCATGATGCCGGTTCCTCCGGGTGGACACAGTCAGGACAGCGTCCCGGCAGCGATCACCGGCCACCACCGCTCTTGACGGCCTCCATATGCAGGCCGGGCCACTCTTCACGCCCCGCATACGCAGGGGCCGGCCGCTGCGAATGCCGTCAGGGAAGACAACCTTCGCCGCCCCCGGGCAGGAGGCTCCCGCGTCAGAGTCCCGTTAAGGGCTCCCGAGCGCCCGTATGGACCTCGTCAAGGTGTCTGAGCGCGGGGGTGTGGAGGGGGTGAGATGGTCGTCGGCCAGACGGCCGAATCCATTTCATCACTTCATTCCAGGAGCTCACGATGGCCGATCTGGCCTTCGTCGTCGCCACGGTCGCGGTCTTCGCGCTGGTGGCACTCATCGCCCGAGGGGTGGCGAAGCTGTGACCGTCGAGAACATCGTCGGCCTCGCGGTCGCCGTCGCCCTGCTGGGGTACCTCGTCCTCGCCCTCGTCAAGCCGGAGAGGTTCTGAGCAGATGAGTCCGCAAACCGCCGGCGTGCTCCAGCTGCTCGCCCTGATCGGCGCCCTCGCCCTTGTGTACCGCCCGCTGGGCGACTACATGGCCCGGGTCTACTCCTCCGGAAAGCACTACAAGCCGGAGAAGTGGATCTACAAGGCGATCGGCGCGAACCCCTCCACCGAGCTGCGCTGGCCCGCCTACCTGCGCGGGGTACTGGCCTTCTCCGTGGTGAGCGTCCTGTTCCTCTACGCCCTGCAGCGGCTGCAGGGCAGTCTGCCCGGCTCGCTCCGCTTCGCGTCGATCGATCCGGACCAGGCCTTCAACACGGCCGCGTCGTTCGTGGCGAACACCAACTGGCAGTCGTACGCCGGTGAGCAGGCCATGGGCCACGTCGTGCAGACCGGCGGCCTGGCGGTGCAGAACTTCGTCTCGGCGGCGGTCGGCATGGCCGTGGCCGTGGCCCTCGTACGGGGCTTCGCCCGGTCGCGCACCGGCGAACTCGGCAACTTCTGGGCGGACCTGGTGCGCGGTGTGGTCCGGATCCTGCTGCCCATCGCGGTGATCGGCGCGCTCGTGCTGGTGGCATGTGGTGCGATCCAGAACTTCGCCGGGATCCACGAGGTCGGGCAGTTCGTGAATGAGCACGGCATGGGTGGCTCGCAGCAGTGGAACGGCGGCGCCGTCGCCTCGCAGGAGGTCATCAAGGAGCTGGGCACCAACGGCGGCGGCTACTTCAACGCCAACTCCGCCCACCCCTTCGAGAACCCCAACCCGTTCTCCAACCTGTTCGAGGTCTTCCTGATCCTCGTCATCCCGCTCTCGCTGACCCGCACCTTCGGCCGGATGGTCGGGAACCTGCGCCAGGGCTACGCGATCCTCGCGACGATGGCGGTCATCTGGATCGGTTTCACGGCCCTGATGATGTGGACCGAGTTCGCGGGCAGGGGGCCGGTCTTCGAGGTCGCCGGCGGCGCGATGGAAGGCAAGGAGACCCGGTTCGGCATCGGCGCCTCGTCGATCTTCTCGGTCGCGACCACACTGACCTCGACGGGCGCGGTCAACTCCTTCCACTCCTCCTTCACCGGCTTCGGCGGCGGCATCCAGCTGCTGGGCATGCAGCTGGGCGAGATCGCGCCGGGCGGTGTCGGCTCCGGCCTCTACGGCATGCTGATCATGGCGATCATCGCGGTGTTCATCGCGGGCCTGATGGTCGGCCGTACGCCGGAGTACCTGGGCAAGAAGATCGGCACCCGCGAGATCAAGTGCGCAGCGTGCTACATCCTCATCACCCCTGCCCTGGTCCTCGGCTTCACCGCCGCCGCGATGGCCCTGGACACTCCCGCGAACTCGATGCTCAACTCGGGCGCGCACGGTTTCTCCGAGGTGCTGTACGCGTACACCTCGGGCGCGAACAACAACGGCTCGGCCTTCGCCGGACTCAACGCCGACACCCAGTGGTTCAACTCGACCATCGGTATCGCGATGCTGCTGGGCCGCTTCCTGCCCATGGTGTTCGTCCTCGCGCTGGCCGGCTCGCTCGCCGAGCAGAAGCCCGTCCCGGAGACCGCGGGCACCCTGCGCACGGACAAGCCCCTGTACGCCGGGCTGCTCGTCGGAACCATCCTCATCGTCACCGGTCTGACCTATTTCCCGGCCCTCGCGCTGGGTCCGCTTGCCGAAGGGCTCGCCTCATGAGCACCGCAACACCAACCCGTGCTCCGCACCAGGACGCACCTACGGGCCACAAGCCCACCGGACGGGTGGGCGGCGGCCTGTTCGACCCCAAGCAGCTGCTGACGTCCTTCCCGGACGCCATCCGCAAGCTCGACCCCCGCGTGATGATCAAGTCGCCGGTCATGTTCGTGGTCCTGATCGGCTCGGTGGTCACCACCGTGCTGGCGCTGAAGGACCCGACCGACTGGTTCGGGTGGGCGATCACCCTCTGGCTCTGGCTGACCACGGTCTTCGCCAACCTGGCGGAGGCCGTCGCCGAGGGCCGCGGCAAGGCGCAGGCGGACACCCTGCGCAAGGCGAAGACGGACACGGTCGCCCGGCGGCTGACCGAGGACGGCGCGGGCGAGGAGTCCGTGCCGGGCACCGAGTTGCGCATGGGTGACCTGGTGGTCTGCGAGGCGGGCGACATCATCCCCGGTGACGGGGACGTCGTCGAGGGCGTCGCCTCGGTGGACGAGTCCGCGATCACGGGCGAGTCCGCTCCGGTGATCCGCGAGTCCGGCGGCGACCGCAGCGCCGTCACCGGCGGTACGAAGGTGTTGTCCGACCGGATCGTCGTCAAGATCACCACGAAGCCCGGTGAGACCTTCATCGACCGGATGATCAACCTGGTGGAGGGCGCGGCCCGGCAGAAGACGCCGAACGAGATCGCCCTCAACATCCTGCTGGCGTCCCTCACCATCGTCTTCCTGCTGGCCGTCGTCACCCTCAAGCCGTTCGCGATCTACGCGGGCGCCGACGAGCAGACCTCGTTGATCGTGCTGACCGCGCTGCTGGTCTGCCTGATCCCCACCACCATCGGTGCCCTGCTGTCCGCGATCGGCATCGCCGGTATGGACCGGCTCGTCCAGCGGAACGTCCTGGCCATGTCGGGACGGGCGGTCGAGGCCGCCGGTGACGTGTCCACGCTGCTGCTCGACAAGACCGGGACCATCACCCTCGGCAACCGGCAAGCCGCCGAGTTCGTCCCGGTCAAGGGCAGCACGCGGGCCGAGGTCGCCGACGCGGCGCAGCTGTCCTCGCTGGCCGACGAGACCCCCGAGGGCCGCTCCATCGTGGTCCTGGCGAAGGAGAAGTACGGCCTCCGCGAGCGGCACCAGGGCGAGCTCGCCCACGCCGAGTGGATCGCCTTCACCGCCCAGACCCGCATGTCGGGCGTGGACGTCGACGGCAAGAAGATCCGCAAGGGCGCCGCGGGCTCCGTCATCGCCTGGGTGAAGGAGCAGGGCGGCCAGGTCACCGCCGAGGCGGGCTCCCTCGCCGACACGATCGCCGAGGCGGGTGGCACCCCGCTGCTGGTTGCGGTGGAGGATGCCGAAGGTGCCCGCGTGCTCGGGGTCATCCACCTCAAGGACGTGGTCAAGGAGGGCATGCGGGAGCGGTTCGAGGAACTGCGCCGTATGGGCATCAAAACCGTCATGATCACGGGTGACAACCCGCTGACCGCCAAGGCCATCGCGGAGGAGGCCGGTGTCGATGACTTCCTCGCCGAGGCCACGCCCGAGGACAAGATGGCCCTCATCAAGCGGGAGCAGGCGGGCGGCAAGCTCGTCGCGATGACCGGTGACGGGACGAACGACGCCCCCGCCCTCGCGCAGGCGGACGTCGGGGTGGCGATGAACACCGGCACCTCGGCCGCCAAGGAGGCCGGGAACATGGTGGACCTGGACTCCAACCCCACCAAGCTCATCGAGATCGTCGGGATCGGCAAGCAGCTCCTCATCACGCGCGGAGCCCTGACCACGTTCTCCATCGCCAACGACGTCGCCAAGTACTTCGCGATCATCCCGGCGATGTTCGCGGTCGCCTACCCGGGCCTGGACAAGCTCAACATCATGGGCCTGGCCTCGCCCGAGTCCGCGATCCTGTCCGCCGTCATCTTCAACGCGCTGATCATCGTGGCCCTCGTACCGCTCGCCCTCAAGGGCGTCCAGTACCGGCCCACGAGCGCCGACAAGATGCTCCGCCGCAACCTCGGGCTCTACGGACTCGGCGGCCTGATCGCCCCGTTCATCGGCATCAAGCTCATCGACCTGCTCATCTCCCTCATCCCCGGAATCGGCTGACCCGTCATGAACACTTCCGTGTCCCACACGATGCGCCTGATCGGGGCCGGCCTTCGCGCCCTCCTCGTCCTCACCGTGATCTGCGGGGTGCTCTACCCCCTGGCCGTCACCGGCGTCGCCCAGGCCCTGTTCAACGACCAGGCCAACGGCTCCGAGCTCAAGGACGAGAGCGGCCGGGTCGTCGGCTCCTCGCTCATCGGGCAGAGCTACAACCTGCCGAAGAACACTGGTTCCGATTCCACGACGACGGGGAACGACGCCGAGGAGGCGGCCCGGCCGGACCTGAAGTGGTTCCAGCCGCGCCCCTCCAACGGCCTGGGCAGCAACAGCGTCAACACCCAGTACTCCCTGATCCTTTCGGGCGCCACCAACCGCTCCGCCGACAACGGCGCCGTCAACGGCAAGTGCACCGAGGAGGCGGAGGAAGGCACCCTCTGCGCCCAGGTCGTTGCAGCCAAGGAAGCCGTCGTCGCCGACAACACCACCGCCACGTACAAGGTCACGCCCGAGGACGTGCCGGCGGACGCCGTCACGTCTTCCGGCTCCGGCCTGGACCCCCACATCTCCCCGGCCTACGCCGAGCTCCAGGTGCACCGGGTCGCCGAACAGAACAAGCTCGACGTGAACCAGGTCGAGAAGCTGGTCAAGGACCACACCGAGGGCCGCACCCTCGGCTTCATGGGCGAACCCCGCGTCAACGTCCTCGAGCTCAACACCGCGCTCAAGGCCCTGACCGGCCGCTGATGGTCCCCGCGCACGGATTCTGAGCCGGCGGGACGCGGCCCCGCGTCCCGCCGGCTTCCGCAGGTGCCCGCACTCAGGAGGCCGGCACCGGCGCCGACGCGCATTCGCGTCTCCTGGCCTCACCGAAGATCGCCGAGAGCCGAATACCGGGCCCTTCACGGGGCAGTCGCAGTCTGACTGGGACAAGCGGCTGCGCTCGTACGCCGCATCCGATCCGGGAGGTAGCGATGTCCAGTACGGCTCTGACCTCGGGCGCGCTGTCGGCGGACCTGGTTGCCCTCCCCAGCGTCTACCGGCCGCAGGCGGACACCCATCTGCTCGCGGCGGCGCTGGCCGACGAGGAGGTGGGGCCCCGTACGAACGTCCTGGAGATCGGAACCGGCACCGGCGCGCTGGCCCTGCACGCGGCCCGCAGGGGCGCCGCCGTCACGGCCGTCGACGTGTCCTGGCCCGCAGTGGTCACCGCCCGCATCAACGCCCTGCGCCACCGCCTGGCCCTGCACGTGCTCCACGGCGACTTCGCGGAACGCACCGAGGGGCGGCGCTTCGACCTGGTGATGACGAACCCGCCGTACGTCCCCGCCCCGGCGACGCGCCTGCCGTCGCACGGACCGCAGCGGGCCTGGGACGCCGGCCCCGACGGGCGCATGGTGATCGACAGGGTCTGCGACACCGCTCCGGTCCTGCTGCGCCCCGGTGGGGTCCTGCTCATGGTGCACTCGGGCATGTGCGGGCCGGAGACGACCGTGGAGCGGCTGGAGGCGGCAGGCCTGGCCGCCGACGTCACAGCACGGGCGTCCGTGCCGTGGGGCCCGGTCCTGCGCTCGCGGCGGGCCTGGCTGGAGCGCCGGGGCTTGGTCCGCGCCGCCGACGAGTGGGAAGAGCTGGTGGTCATCCGTGCCCGGTACCTCTGACAACAGCACCCCGGCCGCGCCGCCACCGAGCACGGCCTCCGCTGCGCCGGCCCCACCGAGTACGGCCTCCGCGGCCCCGGCCCGCCGCGTGGCCCTCGACCCCCAGGGCCCGGCACTCGTCGAAGGCCCCGTCGAGATCGTCCTGGACGACGGCACCGTCGCCCGCTCCGACCGCTTCGTGGTCGCCGTCTGCACCTGCCGCCGCAGTCGCACGTACCCCTGGTGCGACACCAGCCACCGCCCGCGAGAGCGAAACGTCCCGCCGTCCGAGAACAGGAACCCGTGATGCTCCCTCCCGGCCCCGACCCCGGCCCGACGGCCACCGCTGCCGGTCCCCGCCTGGTCGAGGGACGCGGGGAACTGTCCTGCGCCCTGGCGGAGGCGCTGCGCTCCGGTGGAGCGCCTCGGTACACCACCGCCTCCGTGCTGAAGGCCGACCCGTGGGGCGAGGACCTCCAGCTCGCCCTGTACCTGCTGTACGAGCTGCACTACCGCGGCTTCGACGGCGTCGCCGACGAGCGGGAATGGGACCCGGACCTGCTGCGGCTGCGCGAGGCCCTGGAAGCGCGCTTCCTGCACGCCCTGCGCACCGAACTGACCGACGCGCCCAGAACGTCCGAAGACGCCTTCGCGCCGCTCCTGGTGGAGCCCGTCGACCTCTCCGGCAGCCTCAGCCGCCACCTCGAAACCGACGGGGAGCTGTGGCAGCTGCGCGAGTACGCCGCCCTGCGCTCGCTCTACCACCTCAAGGAGGCCGACCCGCACGTCTGGGTCGTCCCCCGGCTCACCGGCCGGGCCAAGGCCGCCATGGTGGCCATCGAGTACGACGAGTTCGGCGCCGGCCGGGCCGACCGCATCCACGCGCGGCTCTTCGCCGACCTCCTGGCCGACCTCGGCCTGGACACCGCCTACGGCAGCTACCTGGACCACGCGCCGGCGCCCCTGCTCGCGACCGTGAACCTGATGTCGCTCTTCGGGCTCCACCGCGCCCTGCGCGGCGCGCTCGTGGGCCACTTCGCCTGCGTCGAGGTCACCTCCTCGCCCGGCTCCAGGCGCCTCGCCAAGGCCATGCGGCGCTGCGGCGCGGGAGCCGCGGCCGAGCACTTCTACGCCGAGCACGTCGAAGCCGACGCCGTCCACGAACAGGTCGTGCGCCGCGACGTCATCGGCGGGCTCCTCGTCGACGAGCCCGGCCTCGAAGCCGACGTCGCCTTCGGCTGCGCCGCGACGATCCTGCTGGAGGACCGCCTCGCCGACCACATCCGCGAAGCCTGGGACCAGGGCCGCAGCGCGATGCGCCTGCCCCTGCCGGAGCGTGCACCGGCCCGGGCCGTGTAGGAGTCGGCCGGGCGGGCAGACGCCCCGCATGATGAGCCGCGGTCGGCGTGACCACCCGGGCGGCCCCGGGCCCCTGGAGGGCCGCGTCGCCGTCGTCACGGGCGCCGCACGCGGACTCGGCCAGGGGCTGGCGTGCGCGCTGTCCCGTCACGGCGCCCGGGTGGCGCTGGTGGGCCTGGAAGGCGAGCGCCTGGGCCGCCTCGCGGCGGACCTGCCCGGCGCCGCCCACTGGACCGTCGACGTCACCGATGCCGAGGAGCTCGCCGCGACCGCCGAAGCCATAGGCCGGACCTTCGGCAGGCCTTCGGTGGTCGTCGCCAACGCGGGCGTGGCCCTCGGCGGGTCCCTGCTGGACTGCGACGCCGACGCCTGGCGGCGGGTGATCGACATCAACCTCGTCGGCAGCGCCCTGACGGCCCGCTGCTTCCTGCCGGACCTGCTGCACACCCGCGGCTACTACCTGCAGGTCGCCTCCATGGCGGCCTTCGCGCCCGCCCCTTTTCTCACGGCGTACTGCGCGTCGAAGGCCGGCGCCGAGGCGTTCGCGCACGCCTTGCGCGCCGAGGTCGCGCACCGCGGCGTCGGTGTGGGCATCGCGTACCTGAACTGGGCCGACACCGCCCTGATCCGCGCAGCCGACGAGACGGCCGTCTTCCGCGAACTGCGGACGCACCTGCCCTGGCCGGCCTCCGTCATCCACGACCCCGCGCTTTACGTCCGGGCCATGGTGAGCGGCATCGAACGCAGGTCCGCGCACATCTACGCCCCGCCGTGGCTGCGCGGGGCGCAGGCAGCGCGGGCGCTTCTGCCTCCCGTCGTCGCGCACCGTTCCCGGCGGGCCCTCGCGGCCCGCGGAGCGGCACCCGCGCCGCCCACCGGTCTCCTCGGGCCCGGCGGCGCAGCCGCGGGCCCCACCCGGACCGGGGGCCCGGACACCGACCACCCAACCCTCGACCCCCGGGAGTGACACCATGGCCGTACGACACCGACTGATCCACGCCGCCCCGCACCACGTGTGGGCCGTACTCGCCGACGGCTCGCGCTACGCCGACTGGGTGGTCGGCACGAGCGATTCGCGCGTTGCCCACGGCCGGTGGCCCGAACTGGGTTCAGCCATCGAGTACACCGTCAGGCTCGGGCCGTGGACGGGTTCGGGTACCACGGTCGTGCGGCGGGTGGACGCCCCGGCCGAGCTCGAGCTGGAAGTCGACAGCGGCCCCGTCGGCAAGGCGCGGGTGGCGATCGACGTCCGCCCGTGGGGCGAGGAGTCCCTGGTCATCGTGGACGAGCACCCGCTTCAGGGCATCGGCGGAATGTTGCACAACGCGGCGTTCGACGCGCTGATCCAGCTGCGCCACCGCGACATGCTCAGACGGCTCGCCAACGTCGTCGAGGAACACGCCGAAGCCGGCACCCACCAACACGCCTGAGGACGAGGGGAGCCGCGACGCGACGCCCGACGCCATCGTGATCGCAGCGGACCCCAACGCGCCGGTCGCCGCCAACCTGCTCGCCGACACCGGCGGGAGCGTGGAGGTGTCCGAGGCACAGCCCGAGCCGGGGGGCGCCGTACGCAGCGACCGCCGTGCGCACCCCGACTACGTCATCGGCCTTCGTCACCGGTAACGGACGTCCCGAAACGCCGGTCAACTGGCTTCCTCGCGTCTGCCCGAGGACGAGGAGCCGTCCCTCTTGCGGCAGCCGCGGGTGGAGCGCCGAGGACCGGCACCGCACGGGCAGCGAGTGCGTATGCCGGCGGGAGCCCCGGCGGCGACCGGCTCAGCCGGCATGAACGGTCGGTACCCGGGAAGACGCCGTCTGACCGCTGCGGCCGGGTAGGGCAACGGCCGGCACACGGCGGGAGCAGGGCAGAGAACGGTGGGCACCCATGCAGCGGAGACAGCCGAGGGCTCGTCGCGGCGAGGCGGGCGACGACGGGGACCGGAACCCGTGGCAGGACCTCAAAGGGGTTCTCGATCAGATGTTCGATCTCTTGGAAGGCAGCCGTACCGCGGCCGCCGAGGGGCCGACCGCCGAAGTCCGGCGCACAGGCGGTGAACGTGCCGGAGACGGCCGGACCCGGCAAATCCGCGGCGGCCACCGCACATGAGCCTCCCGAAGACCACCACCGCACCCGGCGCCGTGCTCGGACAGGACGCCCTGGACGAGCTGGCGGACTGGGTTCGCATCGCGTCCGTCTCGTCCGACCCGGACCGGGCCGACGACGTACGGCGGTCCGCCCGCTGGCTCGTGGAGGCACTGCGGCGTACCGGGTTCGCGCGTGCAGAGGTGTGGGAAACGGAAGGCCACCCGGCCGTCTACGGCTGCTGGCCGGCGGCTGATCCCGACGCACCGGTCCTGTTGGTCTACAGCCACCACGACGTCCACGCCGTCGATCCCTCCGAATGGCAGGTCTCCGAGCCGTTCTCGCCGCTCCTGCGTGACGGCCGCCTCCACGGCCGCGGGACGTCGGACGCCAAGGGCCAGATCATGAGCCACCTGTGGGCCCTGCGCACGCACCTCGCGCAGCGCACCGCCCCGGCCGTGACGCTGAAGTATCTGATCGAGGGCGAAGAGGAAGTCGGCTCGGTCCACCTGGCGGACCTGCTGTCGGAGCACGCGGGTGATCTGGACGCCGATGTCGTGATGGTGTCCGACTCGATGCTCTGGTCCCTGGACGAGCCCACCGTGTGCGCCATGGTGCGTGGGTCGGTCACCGCGTCCCTCGCCGTTCGCGGAGCCGAACGTGACCTCCACAGCGGTGCCGTCTCCGGCGCCGCCGCGAACGCGGCGGTCGAGCTGTGCCGGCTGGTGGACCTGCTGAGCGACGAGTCGGGCCGCGTCACGCTGCCCGGCTTCTACGACGCGGTGGCCGCACCCGGCCCGCGCCTTCGCGGCGACGTGGAAGCGCTGCCCTTCCATCTGGCGGACTGGCAGGTGGAAACCGGTACCTTCGACGCCCCCGGCGAGGCGGGGTTCACGGTTCCTGAGCGCCTGTGGATCCGCCCTTCCGCCGAGATCGCCCGCCTGACCGCCGGCCGTACCGACGCGCCCGCGCTCGGCCTCATTCCGGCGGAAGCCAGCGCCGACCTGCTGTTCCGCCTCGTCCCCGAGCAGCGGGCCGATCAGGTCGCCGACCAGTTGCGCGCCTGGCTGGCCGGGCACGAACGGCCGGGTTTCACCTACGAGCTGGAGGTCTCCTCGACCATCTCGGACCCCTACCGGACGCCACCCGACCACCCCGCGCTCGCCGCTCTGACCCGCGCCGTCAGCCATGCCTACGGGGCTCCGGCACGGCACATCGGCAACGGCGGCGCCGCCCCCGGCGCTCAACTCGCCCGCGCCTGCGACGCGCCAGTGCTCTTCTTCGGGACGGGACTCCCGGGCGACCGCTGGCACGGCCCCGACGAACGGGTCGAGCTCCAGGCGCTCCGCCTAGGGGTCAGCGCGCTGGCCCGGTTCCTCGACGAACTGCCGGCCGGCGAGCCCCCGGCCGGTCAGAAGGCGTAGCGGATCCGCCATCAGGCTTCTGTGGCGAGGTCCGATGGCCGGCCGGTCATTCGTGCTTGCATGTGTGCGAAGAACTCCTCGGGTGGGGTGACGCCGGCGGTCACCCGGATGAACTCGTCCCGGGCCGCGGGGCTCTGGGACACCGCGAAGAGCAGTTCCTGCATCTCGGGGGGCGGCGGTTCCATCGTCGCGAAATTGGCTGTGAACTCGTACATGCTCCTGACCTGAGCGTCCCTCGCCTCCTGCGACGCCTGCATGGCTTCTTCGAAGGGCCGGCGTCCGGAGAGTGCGTCGTCGAGTGCCCGGGTGGTGCGCTCCGCGTCACGGAAGGCGTCCTGGATGCCCTGGGCGGTGATGGGGTCCTTGAGGTAGCCGGCGTCGCCTACGAGGACCCAGCCCGGGCCGTACGGTTTGCGGAAGTAGTTGGGGATGGCCGTGCCCACGAACCGTTCGGCCTGGGTGGCCGCCGCCACCCGCTCGGCGAAGGCCGGGGCCCGGTCGAGTGTGGCGTGGTAGTTGGCTTCGACGTCATCCCGGTTGGCTTCGAAGTCGCGCATGGGCCAGCCGCAAATGACCATCGTCCGCTCGTCGTTGGTCGGCCAGGCGGCGAAGGCGCGGTCACCGCGGTCGTACGCCTCGAACATGCCCTCCATGGGCAGTCCGTCCCAATAGGTGTAGTAATAGACGTTGATCTTTGGTTTCTCCGCGTACGCCGCGGCGCCCGTCGCTTTGGCGACGGACGAATGGAGGCCGTCCGCCCCGACGACGACGCGGGCGCGGTCGGTGACCGGTGTGCCGTCCTTGGAGTGGCCCTTGATGCCGGTGACCGTGTCGCCGTCGAACAGGACCTCCGCGACGGTGAACCCCTCCCGCACCTCCGCGCCGGCCTCGGCGGCGGCGTCGATGAGGAGCTTGTCCAAGACGGTCCGGCGCGGTGCGTACGAGACGTCGAAGCCCTCTCCGGCGGGAGAGCCGGCGATGTTGAACGGCCCGAGGTCGTACATGTACGTGTGGATGGCCGGACACCCGGTGCCGATCACCCGTTCCAGCAGGTCCCAGCGGTTCAGCGCTGCCAGCCCCGGCGGATGGATCAGGTGGGTGGAGATCGTGTCGCTGGGGAACGTCGCCCGGTCGACCAGGAGGACCCGGTACCCGCGACGGGCAAGGAGCATCGCCGTCGGTGAGCCCGCACAGCGCGCGCCGACGACGATCACGTCGTGTTCCGTTCCCCTCGGGCCTGCCGTGCTGGTCATGACCTCACCTGCCCCTGGGGCGCACCGCAGCGGCGTACGGACGACGGAGCCGGACGAGCCCCGCGCGGCCCCTTTCCACGCTAGACCGCGAAGGGCTCTGCGGCGCGTTGGATCCGGCCGCGCCGAGGCGGTCGGGTCCGCTCAGTGGTAGGCGTGGACGACCGCGTGGCCCTTGCCGCGTCCGATCATCCACTTGTTGACCGGGGTGGTGACCAGGAAGGCGACCGCGAAGCCGCCCAGCAGCGCCGACCAGAACAGTCCGTCGGACAGGTGGGCGTCCATCGCTCCCGGCGTGAGCGCGATGATGAGGTTGTCGACGAACTCCATCACGGCGATCGAGACGGTGTCCGCGGCCAGGGCCACCTTGACGGCGGTCTTGAGGGCCAGGCCGGCCCTGAGGACGGCGAACAGCGTGAACGAGTAGCCGAAGAGGAACGCCAAGGTGATCGCGAGGACCATGGTCTGCACGTTGCCCCACTGCAGGGCGGTGCCGATGACCATGCCCAGGATCTCGCCGATGGCGCACCCGGTCAGGCAGTGCAGCGTCGCCTTCGCGGCAGCGCCCCAGGTCACCACGCCCGTCGGGTGGTCGCCGTGCTCGCCGCCGCCGCCCTGCTGCCGGGACTGGCCGTGAGCGGAGCCGGTGTGGTGGGCACTGTGATCCATGACCTTCATCCCCCTTCCCGTCCAGTGTGACCCGCCGCACGGGGAGAAGCGGCCCGCCGGCATGGAGCCGGCGGGCCGCTCACCGCTCCCGCGGCGCAAGACGCCAGGCGGGGCTCACCGTGCGGCCGGTCAGGCGCGCTTCACGGTGAAGTCGCACCAGGCGGTCCACTCGGAGACCGTGGCACCGTCCTGGTGCCGGGCGGGGCTATCGACTCCAGCGTCGCGGCCAGGGTCGGTGAACCGCTGGTCACCAACGGCTTGCCGGCGGCGGAGCCGCAGACCTGGAATCCCGCGTAGGGGCCGTCCGATATGCGCGGCGCGTCGGGCGTACGCAGCAGCAGGTCGTCCGGGCCGCCGCCGGCGGAGGCCGCCGAGGTCTGCCCGGTCTGCCCGTCCGTGCCGGTGAGGGCGCCCGCCAGGGGCGCGGCGGCCGCGCCGATGGCCACGGCCGTGATGACCGAAAGGCCGCCAGGCCCGGCCTCAGCCGGTGGGTCTTGTTCCACGCACGCATGGCTGTGTCTCTCTTCCTCACGGGTCGGCTACTTGACGTAGAGCGCGTGGCCGGGCTCCGGCGCTGCGATCTGGGTGCACTTGTACGAGGTCCAGCGGTGCTCGGCGACCAGGCGCTTGCCCACGGCCTCGCATCCGCCGAGGTTGCCGAGGTCCTCGTACTTCAGCCAGTCGGCGGCGGCGTTGGCCTTGAGGGTGTGGGCCGACACGTACCCGGCCGCGTTGCTGCCGGCGGTGACGCCGTCGGTGCCGTCCCAGCGGTAGTGCACGCCGAGCCAGACGCGCCCCACGGCGTTCTCCGCGGCCGCATGGTCCTGGCCCAGGCGCCGGCGAACGTGGCGTGGCCGGAGACGTACGCGGGGAAGGCAGGGCTGAAGTGGTTGCCGTTGCGGTCCTGGGACAGCGGCTGCCAGTTCGCGTCGCCGACCGTGTCGCTGTCCATGCCGGTGTGGCCGGCCGGACCCGCGGGGCGGAACTGGCTGCCGGAGGCCACGCCGAACGGCTTGACCTTGCCCCACTCGGGCGTGGCGCCGTTACCGGTGCCCGTCGGACGCCAGTACCCGGGAGTCGTGCTGCCCGTGTACGGGGCCGCGGGCGCCGAGCCGTCGTTCTGCCGAGCGTTGATCATCGCGGTGGCCGCCTCGCTGTTCACGTCCGGGACAGTGCCGTTCGCGGCGGTGGCCCTCGCGCGACGACGTCGGCCTGCCAAGCGGCCGAGGAGCGGCTGCCGGTACCGCAGCTGCGGGTGCCGGAGGCGGCGGAGCCGGACGCTCGGGGTGAGCCGATGAGGCAGATGGCGGTACCGCCGTGGCGGGCGCCAGCCCGGGGAGGGGACCCTGATGGCGCGGCCGGGCCGGCGGGCGTGCACGGCCGGGGACGACGGCGCCGACCGGCGGCGCCTAGAGTCCCCACGTCCAGGAGTGGTGAACCATGAACGCGACCCCTTCCCCTGCCCGCCGTGCGGCCGTGGCGGTCGCCGCGACGGCGGTCGCCGCGCTCGCACTGGCCGCCTGCGGCGACGACGGCGACAGCAGCGCGACCACCCCCGCCGCACCGCGCGCCTCGGCCCCGGCCGCCGCCCCCGCGGACGATCACAACCAGGCCGACGTCGCCTTCGCCCAGGGCATGATCCCGCACCACCGCCAGGCCGTCCTCATGTCCGACATGGCCCGCACCCGTGCCTCCTCCGCGGAGGTGAAGGCCCTCGCCGAGAAGATCAAGAAGGCGCAGGACCCGGAAATCGCCACGATGACCGGGTGGTTGAAGGCCTGGGGCGAGAAGGTCCCCACGGGCACGGACGGGATGGAAGGGATGGAAGGGATGGACGGCGGGGACCACGACGGCCCCGACATGCCGGGCATGATGGACGGCCACCGGATGGACCAGCTGCGCGGCGCCTCCGGCGCAGCGTTCGACACCATGTTCCTGACCATGATGACCGAGCACCACGAGGGCGCGGTCGACATGGCGAAGACCGAGAAGGCCGAAGGCTCCTACGGTCCCGCCAAGACGCTCGCCGACGACATCATCACCGCCCAGACCGCGGAGATCGCCCAGATGAAGACGATGCCGGACAGGAGCTGACCCGCGAAGGTGAGGCGGCGCCGAGAGGTCCGGGAGGAAACACGATGACGGTCGGCGGCGGCGCCGGGAGACGATCAGCTCCCGCCGGATCCTCCCGGCAGCCTGCGCTGATGCTGGTCCTGGCCACGGCCGGGTTCACGCTCTGCTTCTGGGCATGGGCCCTGCTGGCGCCGCTCGGGCCGGCGCTCCGCGACGACCTGGACCTCAGCTCGTTCCAGCAGTCCCTGATCGTGGCCGTGCCGGTCATCGTGGGCTCCCTCGGCCGCATTCCCGTCGGGGCCCTCACCGACCGCTGGGGCGCGCGCCGGATGTTCCCGATCGTCGCCGCCCTGACGATCCTCCCCGTGCTCTACGTGGGACACCTGGCCGACTCGTTCGGGGAAGTGCTCGTGGGCGGCTTCTTCCTGGGGCTGGGCGGCACCACCTTCGCGATCGGTGTGCCGTTCGTCAACGCCTGGTATCCGCCGGAGCGGCGCGGCCTGGCCCTGGGGATCTTCGGCATCGGCACCGCCGGCACCGCGCTGTCGTCGTTCACCACCGTCCAGCTGGGCGACGCCGTCGGGCGCAGTTTCCCGTTCGACGTGGTGGCCGCCGCCCTGGCCGTCTACGCCCTGGCGGCACACGCGCTCCTGCGCGACCAAGAGGGACGGGCGGTCGCCGCCGGGTCGGTGCTCGCGCGGACCGCGGCCACGCTGCGGATGCCCATCACCTGGCTCCTGGCCTTCCTCTACGCCATGTCCTTCGGCGGCTTCGTCGCCTTCAGCGTCTACCTGCCCACCTACCTCACCACCGCCTACGGCCTCGGCCGCTCCGACGCCGCGCTGCGCACGGCGGGATTCGTCGTCCTGGCCGTCGTCATGCGCCCGGTCGGCGGGTGGCTCTCCGACCGCACGCACCCCGTCCCGGTGCTCGTCGCCACGTACGCGGCAGTCTCCGCCTTCGCGCTGGTCGCGGCGCTCGAGGCGGCCCTGGTCCCGGTCGGTACGGTCGCCTTCCTCGGGATGGCAGCGGGACTGGGCGCGGGATCGGGCGCCGTCTTCGCGCTCGTCGCCCGCCTGGTGGAGCCGGAGCGGGTGGGGGCGGTGACCGGAGTGGTGGGCGCCGCCGGCGGCCTCGGCGGCTTCTTCCCGCCCCTGGTGATGGGATGGGTCGAGAGCGCCGCGGACGATTACACCTGGGGCTTCGTGCTCCTCGCCGCCACCGCCGCCGGAGCCGGGGCGCTCTCGGCGACGGTCGTGCGCCGGCGGGCCGTGCCGAGGCAGACCCGTCGGCGTGATCCGGCCCGGTGACCGGGCACGTTCCCTCCTGTGCGCGGCTCCGGCGGACCGGCGCCTCCGTGCGCGAGGGTGAGGAGCCGACGCTGGAAGGGGAGCCGGATGAGCTGGATGTCCAACACCGCGGGTGCGGCCCTGGTGCTGTTCGTCCTGCGGGACGTGTTCCACACCCTTTGGCATCCCACGCGCCACGGCGGCCTGAGCCGGCTGGTCATGACCGGCCTGTGGCGGCTGTCCGCCTCGCTGACGCCACGGCGCCGGGCCTCCGGCCTGGTCGGCCCCGTGGCCATGGTGGCCGTGGTCGCGGTGTGGGCCCTGACGGTGGTGGTGGGCTGGGCGCTGATCTACTGGCCGCACATGCCGGACGCGTTCACCTATGCCGCCGGACTCCGGCCCGCTGACCACGCCTCGTTCGTCGACGCGCTGTACATCTCCCTGGTCAACGTCTCCACCCTCGGCCTCGGCGACATCGCGCCCACCAAGGGAGGGCTGAGGATCATCGCCCCGCTGGAGGCCCTCGTCGGCTTCGCGCTGCTGACCGCGACCGTCTCGTGGACCCTCGGCATCTACCCGGCCCTGGCCCGCCGCCGGGCGCTGGCGCTGCGCCTGTCCCATCTCGCCCGCACGCATCCCACGGCGGAGCAGATCGACACGGACGCGGGGGCGGCGGTCCTCGACAGCCTGGCCGCCGGGATTTCGGTGATCTCGGTCGACTTCATGCAGTACGCCGAGTCCTACTACTTCTACGACGGCGACGACCGTACCTCCCTGGCACGCCACATCGCGTACGCCGACAACCTGGCCGACCAGGCGGCCGTCGCCCGCCATCCCGATGTCCGCCTCTCGGCCGCCGTGCTCCGCGCCGCTCTGGAGGACCTCGCCGTCATCCTCGACCAGCGCTTCCTCCACACCCGCGGCACGGCGCGACAGGTCTTCGAGGCCTTCGCCCGCGACCACGGACGCCACGCCGGTGCGTGAGGGCGTCCCGCCCCCGGACGGCAGGGCCCGACCGGCCCGGAGCGGGGGACCGGCCAAGGTCGTGAGGGTCATGAACAGGAGCACGTCCGCACCCCGCACCGGCGAGGTGCCTGCCGCCGGACCGGCCTGGGACGCCGGATCACCGCGCGCCGCGGGGAACTCGGCCTCACCCCCTAGCCGAGCCGGTCGCGGCGGAATCCTGCTGGTGGGGACGGGAACGTCCCGGTTAGCATCCGACGGTGATGACGCCGGGAGACCAGCCCTTCCTGGACGCCGTGCGTCGAGCCGCCGCCGGCCGGGCGGCCGGAAGCCTCGACGCGAAGCGCTGCCCGCCCGCCGACCTCGGACGTCTCATCCGGCACGAGGAACCCCGACTGCGGCACCTGGGGCTGGTCCTCCTGGCCGAGCGCGTCACGCCGGGACCGGAGTCCGGCGCCCCGTCCGAAATGGCGGAGTTCGCGGCCCTGTTGCCGGACTCGGTGGAGGGACCGCCGGAGGCGGCGCTCGTCCTGGCGCGGCTCCATGAACACCTGGGGCCGTACCTGCGGGGGCGCCGCCGGCCGTCGTGGCGTACGGCCGAACTGCCGGTACGGGTACGGATCGCCTGGCTGCGCGCGGAGCTTCTGAACGAGCCGGAGGTGATCCGGAAGGAGTCTCCGGGCGAACTGCTGTACCAGGCCGTGCGGGAAACCACCGCCACCCGCGCCCACCGGCCCGAGCACCTCGTGAACGAGCTGGTGCACAGCGGTGACCCGGTGTTGCAGGCCGAGGCGCTGCGGCTGGCCCGGCAGGGCCTGCACGCCGGCCTGCTGGCACCCGCCCGGGTCCGCGACCACCTGATCAGCCTCCTCGGGGTCGACAGCGCAGACCTCGCCGCCGCCGTGCTCACCGAACTCACCGAGCCCTGGGCGGCGTTGGACCCCTTGCCGTCGGCATGCCTGTCCCCCTTCCTCACTGCCGATTCGGTGCTCACACGACCCGGGGCGGCCGGGGCCGCACTCGCGGCCGCGGCCCATCACGGACACCGCGACCTGCTGCGCCAGGTCATCGACGATCCGGATCTGCCACCGGCTCTTCGGCGGCGCGCGCTGGAGCTGCTCGGTGACCTCGCGGACCGCGGTGACATCGGCGCGCTGACGGCCGTCGCCGTACGCGACCCGCTCCTGTTCGGCGGGCCGGCGGTGACCTGCCTGCGCGGCCTCCACCGGCGCGGGCACTTCCCGGACGGACCGCACGTCGCGCCCATCATCGGCCTCGCCCTGGCCGATCACTCGATTCCTGCGCACGAGGTCGCGACGATCCTGTTCACCTGCCGAGAGGCGATGCTCCGCGCACTGGTGGACGTGGCCGCCGATGATCCGAGCTGGCCGCGGCGGCTCGCGCTGCTGGTGGCCCTGGCCGCACAAGGGGCGGGGGAGCTGCCGATCGGGGACGCGATCACACGGGTCCTCCCCTCCGCTCCCGCGCCGGGGGCGTTTCTCGACGCGATCCGTACGCTGCGCCATGCGGACGCCGAAGACGCCGTGCTCGCCGTCCTGCCCTCGGCGCCCGCAGCGGCCCTGGACGCTCTGGAGGCCATCGGCGGGCACCGGACGACGACCGCGCTGCGGGAAGGGCTCGGTCTCGCCCCGGATGACGGGGCCGGCGTGATCGCGCCGCATCTGCGCGCGGTGCGCCACCGCGCCCTGGAGGTGCTGTGGCATCTGACCCACGATCCGTCACAGCGGCGCGCCCTCCTCGTCCGCCTCGACCCCGCCGATCTGCCGGCTCGCCTCGCGATGGATCTCGGCGGCCCGGACGAGCAGGAACTGGCCCTCCTCAGTTCTCACCTGGACCCGGACGAGCCGGTCGCGGCCCTGTGCCGGCTGGCCGCCCACGGCGGCGCCGGCACCCTGCCGGTCATCGCGGACCTGCTCCTGCGCATCGTGGCCGAGCTGGCGGCCGCGGGGGAGGCGGGGGAGACGGGCGCAGGCGCCCCACGACCCGAAAGCGGACAGCCGGCCGGGGAGCCCGCCGTGCCCCAGGAGGTCCTGGACGCCGTACACGGCCTGGGCCGGCGCCTCCACGAGCGGGGACGGATCAGGCCGTCCTGCCTGCTCGACGCGACGACCGCCCGCGAGGCCGGACACGCACTCGTCGCGACCATGGCACTGGATCTGCTGGACCGGCCCGCACTGTCGAGCGGCGAGCAGGCGATCCTGCTCGAACTCCTGCTCCGAGCCCCCTACGCGCGCACCCGTGCCCGCGCGCACCGCCTGCTGCGGCACCGCGACCGGCACGTACGCAAGCACGCGATCGCGTTGCTCGCCCGCGACGCCACGGGGGACGACGCGCAGGCGCTGTCGGCGACCTTGATCGCGCTGACCGCGGCGCAGGACGTCCAGACCGTCCGGCAGGCGCTGCTCGCCCTCGGCCACGCGCGAGCCCGCTGGGCCTCCGGCGCCATCGCCGCATGCCTCGGCCATCCGAACATGAACATCAAGAAGACCGCCGCCGGCGTTCTGGTCCGTGCGGGCACGCCCTTGGCCGTACCGGCACTGCTCTTCTGGCTCGGACACCACGACAATCCGGGCCTGCGGGGCACGCTCATCGAGGCGCTGCGGGCCATCCTCGAAGACGCGTACCCGGCGACCGTCCTCGCCGCCGCCGAACACAGCGAAGACGACCGCGCCCGCGGACTGCTGCTGGAAGGCCTCGACCGCACGCTGACGGCGCGCTCGGTCCTCGCCCTGGACGAGCAGGCATCGCGGGCCGCACCGACCCTGCTCGCCCTGGTGGCGAACGGTCGCGTCGGCCTCGCTTCCGGGACGGTCGGGGACCTGCGCGCGGCCATGGCCGGGCACGGCATCACCGCGTCCGCCGCGCCGCGGCCGGCGCTGGACGGTGCAGCGGACCCCGACGTGGGGTCGCTGACGGCGGAGGGCTGGAACCCGGCGGTCGCCCTGCGCATCGCCGAACGGCACGAACCGCCGCACCCCGCCCAGCTGCGGCTCCTGCGGCCCCTGCTGCCGCACTGGCTCGGCCTGGCCGACGCCGAGCCCGCTGTCCGAGGCCGCGTACTGCGGCTCACGCTCCGGCTCTGCCCCGCACCGTGGACGCCCGAGGAACGGACGACCTTCGCCCGGTTCACCGGGGTCCTGCTCGACGGGCTCGCCGAGGCCCCGGCCGCGGACCGGAACGACCTCCTCGCCGTACTCGAAGCGCTCGCGCCGACCCTGCCCGCGGCTGTGCGGCCGGCCGTGGCCGACGCGGTACGCGCGCTGCCCGCCGCACCCGCCGCTCCCGCCGGAAGCCGCTCCACACTGACGCTGCTGCGCAGCCTCGGCGCGGTGCTGGTCCGCGCCGACCTGGAGCAGGCCCTGGCTTCGGCCCGGCTGGGCGCCGACCCCTGGCAGGCCGAGACCGCCGTGCTGCGCGAGGCCTTCGCCGCACCCCCGCAATCCGTCGCAGCCACCGCGCCGGCCGAGGCCGCCGAGGCCTTCGGAGTCGAGCGGTGGCGGGCCGCGCTGGCTGACGCGGTGCGCACACCGGGCGCCCTGGAGGAATTCCGCCGGTCCTCCCGGCAGCACGACGGCATCCCCGGCTCCCGGGACCGCCTGACCGCACTGATCGAGGTCTACGCCGCTGCCGGCCCCGAGGTACGTGCCGCCCTCATCGACTGGATGACGGACGTCCAGCCCCTCGACGCACCACCCTGGACCCTCACCGAGACCGCCCGCAGGCCGGCGCCGCCGCCGCGGACCGTGCGGACCGACGACCTCGACCAGCCCCGTTCGAGGGCACTGCGGGAGCGCCTGCTGGCCATGCTGCGCTCGGACGCGCCCGACCGCCGGCACACCGCGGCCCTGGCGCTCCTGGAGTGGCCCGAGCCCGAGGCCCGGCTCCCCGTGCTCCGGGCGTTCCTGCACGGGCGGATCGACGTACCCGTCGGGGTCGGCCTGGCCCGCGCGCTGAGCGCCATCGGCGAGACGGAACTGCGCGCGGACGAGGTCCTGCACGACAGGGTGGCCCTCGCGGCGAGCCGCGTCGACCCGGCGGACCTGGAGCCGCTGGTCCCGCTCCTGCTGGAATGGTGGGAGCACGACCCGCCGTCCGGCAGCTCCGCAGCCGGGCGTGCGCTGCGCCGGGTACCCGCCGACCTGCTGGCGGAGCGCCTCGGCGACCGCCTCGACTCCGGCGCCTGGGGGTTCCTCGGCCTGCTCCGCGGGCGTCCCCTGCTGCGCACCCCCGCCCTGGCGCGGACCCGCCGGCGGCTGCGCGCCGAAGGACGGGACGACCTCGCGGACGGGCTGCTCCTCGTCGACGGTCCGCTGCGCCGCCCGGACACCGTACGGCAGGACGCCGCCGCGCTGGAGGCGCTCCGCGAGCGCCCCCGGCCCGCGTCGACAGGACCGGCCCACAGCCCGTCCCGGCAAGAGCTGCTGGACCTGGCCCGTACCGGCGACCCGGTGCGGATACGCCGGGCACTCACGCGACTGGCCGAGGGACACCGCGGCCCGGACGCTGACCAGGACCCCGCCCTGGAGGCCCTGATCGGTGCACTGTTGCACCACCCCAGACCCGGGATCCGCCTGCACGCCCACCGGACCTCGCGGACGATGCTGGACCGGCAGACCTACCTGCACCACACGTCGATCCTGCTCGACGACCCCCAGCCGGACCTGGTGCGCACGGCGATCCGGACCCTCTGCCACGCGAGCTGGACACCCGCGCTCCCCGCCGTCGCCGGACTGCTGGAGCACTCCCATCGCGCCGTCCGTACGACCGCGGCCGAGGGGCTCATCGCCATGGGCTCCCCGGCGGTCCCCGCCCTCAGGAACGCCGCCGCCCGTGCCCGTCCCGACAAACGGCCCCTCTACACGGCGGTTCTCGAACAGATCCCGGACGCTCCCTAGGGGTGGTCGGGCTCGTCCGGGTGCAGGGCGCTGCGAACGCCGGTGATGACCACGGCGATCAGGCAGAGGGCGATGACCGTCTCGGCCCACAGGAAGGCGAACCAGTCCAGCACGCAGCCGATCGGGGGCGTGCCGGGGGCGGTGTTGCGGAAGGCCGCGAGCGCGAACAGGGTGGCGGCCATCCAGGCCAGGGCGGGCCAGACCAGGCCCTGGCCGCGGGTGGTCAGGTACCAGGCCCCGATGAGCACGGACCCGGCCAGCGCCCACATCACCACCATCATGAAGAGGGCGAAGACGAGGAGACTGCCCGACCGGGTCAGGTCCAGCCCCACGACGGCGGCCTGGCGGGAGGGCGCGGGAGTCGCGGAGATCGAGAAGAGCGTGTCGTTGTTGGAGAACAGCATCCGCACCGGCACCTGCTTGCCGGCCAGCAGAGCCCTGAACCCGATGTCGGTCTCGTAGGTGTCGAACGGGTAGTCGCTGATCGATCCGTCCGTGAGCGCGACTTGCACGTCTCTCGTCGTGAGCCGCTCGTGCGCCTGGAAGGCCAGGTCGCCGAGGGTCGCAACGGAGGTCTGGAGGCTGAGATCGGCCACCGGGGCGATGCCCTCCTCCTCGCCGAGGGCCCCTCGAGGGGTGACCCGGACCCGCAGCACCAGTTCCCTGGCGGCGGCGTCCACGTACTGGACGGTGGCCTCCACGTCCACCCGGTCGGCGGCCGAGGATCCGACCGTGTGGACCGTGTCGATCGCCTCCCGCTCGGTGAACTGCAGCCACGACCCCACGGCCACCGCCACCACGATCAGGACCGCGAGGGGAAGCAGGACCGGCAGGAGCGACGCTCGGGAGCGGCGGGGGCGAGGTGGGGCCGAGAGCGGTGCCATCGTGACTCCGGCGAGGTGGGAAGGGCAGCGGACCTGACCGGGCCGGCGCCGGGAGCGGACCTGCGCACGGCGATCCTCGTCGACCGGGCCGGCGATCCACCGCAATTCGGGCGGGCGTGTCGCGCCGATCGGAGCGCCGGGCGGTGCGGCGCGACCGGGCCCGGGTGATCTGTACACCGGTCTCGGGCACGCCTAGCCTTGAAGGGAAGGGCTGCCCCCGCGGACCGGAACGGTCCGCGCAGGCGAGGCGGACATGCATGCTGCCATTGCGCTGGAAGCGCTCACCGGCCGGGGCAGCGGGCCGGCGTACGCCGCCGCTGCCGGGGTCAGCCCCGGCTCCGCGGCCCGCAGCGCGCCCGTGTGGTCCGCCCGCTCCCCGCCCGCCGCCGAAGGCGCCGGCGCCGTCCGCACCGTCGGGCGGTGGAATCCATCCAGGGATCGGGAGCAGTCATGACGTGGAGTATCTCGGGCAACTACCTGGCTGGTTGCTCATGCGCGGTGGTCTGCGGGTGCGCCGTCGACGCGCAGCCGCACGACCCGCAGGGACGTGAGGAATGCCTCGGGTGCGCCGCTTTCCATGTGGCGGACGGCCGCTTGGACGACGTGGACCTGTCCGGGGTGACGTTCGCCTTCTACAACCACTTCCCCTCCCACCTGACGGCCGGGAACTGGAAGGTCGGGATCGTCGTCGACGAGGGTGCCAGCGACGCACAGGTCGATGCGCTGGAGCGCATCCTGTCCGGGCGGGAAGGCGGAGCCTTCGGCGAACTGTCCCAGTTCTACGGCGAGTACCTCGGCGTGGAGCGGGCGAGCGTCTCCCTGACGGACGGCGAGGAGCCCCGGCTCAGCGTGGGCGGGAAGACCGAGCTCGCGTTCGAGCCGCTCCGGGGTCCCGACGGAGGCCCCACGACGATGAAGAACGCCATGTTCGGATTCGCGCAGGAGTTCACCCTGGGCCGTACGACCGGCACGTCGAGCGCCTTCGGCCTGTCCTTCGAGCCGGTGTACGGCGAGCAGTCCGCGTACACGTTCTCCAGCGAGCAGCCCGAGGGCGCGCCCGTGGGACGTGGCTAGTGCGGCCAGTCCGCTGAACACGGGAGGAGGACGGTACGTGCCTCCTCCCGCGACGCCGGCGCCGCCCCGCCTGCTGCCGAGCGTGTTCTCCCGGGCGTCGCTGTCCCGGTGTGTGCCGATCGCGCTCGTCGTCGGCCTGCTGCTGTCCCTGGTCAACCAGGGATCGGTGCTCGCGTCGGGCGACGCCGACGCGGCCACGGCCGTACGGGTGGCCGTCAACTTCTTCGTGCCGTTCTGTGTCTCCAGTGCCGGATTCTTCAGCTGCCGGCGGGCGGCCACGGGGAAGGCCGCGGGGGAGGCCCTCAGAACCGGCCCGTCATCCGGTGCATCTGTGTCTCCTCCATCGGGGGAGCGTTCTCCAGGCCCGGCAGCAGCCAGTCCTGGAAGGGTGCGAGAACCGCCAGGACGAGGAAGGCGATCCCGACGGCCCAGGTGAGCCAGGGGCCCTGTCGCCACAGCTTCTCCAGGAAGATCACCACGGCCACGGCCGCCATGGCCGCCACGTTCATGACGCCGAGCGGAATCAGGACGATCATCAGCCCCCAGCAGCAGCCGACGCAGTAGAGGCCGTGGTGCGCGCCCACCCGCAGGTCCTTGGCCCAGGGCCGGAACCGCGAGTACCGCAGCAGCTGGAACATCGGATTGCGGCAATGCCGCAGGCAGACCCGTTTCAACGGCCCGAACTGGTGCAGCCCCGCCAGGAGGAAGGCCCCGGCCCCGATCCAGCGCCCCGCCCCCGGGTTGCCGTCCACCAGGCGCCCGGTCACCGCCAGCGCCCCGTACACGAGCAGCCCGAAGCCGGTCCAGGCCAGCAGATAGCCGCCGAGGAACTCGGCGATGTGCAGTGCACGGGCCGGGCCTGCCGAGCGCCGGCTGATCCCCCGTACCCAGGTGATGGCGACCGGGGCCACCGAGGGCAGCATCATCGCCGCCATCATGACCACCCACAGCAGCAGGAAGAGCGGCAGCGCCAGGCCCATGGTGCCGGGCTCCATGCCCATCTGGCGGGACTGCCCGATCGTGAGCAGCCACGCGAGTACGGCGATCAGCACCAGCAGCGTCCACGCGACCGCCAGGTCCCGTCGGGGCAGCAGGACCCCGGGCCGGGTCGGCGCGGGTGTGTCGAGGTGGACGTGCGGCATGGCGTGCCTCCCCTGGGCGCGTTGCCCGCGGACACCTCCAGCTCAGCACAGAACCCGCGGGTCAGCGACGCAGCGGCCGCGAGCGGCGCGGCCGCTGCGCGCCCGCCGGGTCAGGCGCCCTTGGCCGCGCCGCTCAGCAGGGCGCCCATGGCCGCGATGACGGCGGGTTCCACGCGGTAGAACACCCAGGTGCCGCGCCGCTCGGAGGAAAGCAGCCCGGCCTCCTTGAGCTTCTTCAGGTGGTGGGAGACGGTCGGCTGGGAGACGCCGACGTCGGAGATGTCGCAGACGCACGCCTCGCCGCCCTCGTGGGAGGCGACGGCCGAGAAGAGCCGCAGCCGGACCGGGTCGCCCAGGGCCTTGAACATCGCCGCCGTGCGCTCGGCCTCGTCCGCGGTCAGCGGGCGCTCGGTCAGCGGGGGGCAGCACGGCACGACGGCATCCGGCTCCAGCAGCGGCAGCACCTTCACATTCGACATATGTCTATGTTGACACATGTCGAAGCAGGGTGGGAGGGGGCGCCCGTCGGCGGGCGGACCCTCCCACCCGGCGCCGCTACGCCGTCGACTCCGGCGTGAGGAAGTGGAAGCCGGGGTGCGGGTGCATCAGGAAGTCGTGGTGCGAGATGTTCCATGCGTAGGCGCCCGCGAGGGCGAAGGCCACGCGGTCACCGGCGCGCAGCCCGGGGGCGGGCACGTTGCGGGACAGCAGGTCCTTCGGGGTGCAGAGCTGGCCGGTGAGGGTGACCCGGTCCGCGGTGGCGGCCGGCCGGGGCCAGGGGTGGGGCCACTCGGCCACGGGCAGGACCGCACAGGGCTGGTCGTGCCCCTTGGTCGCCGGAGTGCGCATGTGGTGGGTGCCGCCGCGGACCACCGCGAACTCCTCGCCGTGGCTGTGCTTCACGTCCAGCACCTCCGTGGCGTACCAGCCGCAGTAGGCGGTGAGCGAGCGCCCCGGCTCGATGCGCAGGGTGAGCTCGGGGTGGGAGGACGTGAGGCGGGCGAGGCCGGCTCCGTACGCCGTCCAGTCGAAGCGCTGCTCCGGGGCGGCGTAGTCGACGCTCATGCCGCCGCCCACGTTCACCTCGGTCAGGCGGATGCGGTGGCGGGCCGCGAGGCCGTCGGCCCAGGTGACGACCGACTCGGCCACCGCCAGCTGCTCCGCGGCGTCGAGGCCGCTGGCCAGGTGGGCGTGCACGCCCAGCAGCCGCAGCTGCGGGCAGGTGCCGTCGGTGAGCAGGCGGACGGCCGTGTCGGCCTCGGCCGGGTCGAGGCCGAAGGGGGTCGGGCGGCCTCCCATGGCCAGCGAGCTGCCTTCGAGGGAGGCGGCGGCCAGGGGCAGGTTGAAGCGCAGCAGGACTCCGGGTACGGGCCCGTCGCCGGGCGCGGTGCGCGCGGCGAGAGCGGCCAGCACGCGGAGTTCGTGCAGGCTCTCGACGTGGAAGCGCTCCACGCCCAGCTCGAGGGCGGCCGCCAGCTCGGCAGGGGTCTTGCCCGGGCCGCTGAAGGCCAGCGGGCGGCCCGGCACCGCCTTGGCCACGTGGGCCAGTTCGCCGCCGGAGGAGACCTCGTAGCCGTCGACGTACGGGCCGAGGGCGGCCAGGATCTCCGCCTCCGGGTTGGCCTTGGCCGCGTAGTACAGCTCGACCCGCTCCGGGAGCGCGGCCCGGACGGCTGCGGCGTGCTCGGCCAGGGCGGTCAGGTCGTAGAGGTAGGCGGGGAGTTCGGTGCCGTCGAGGGCGAGGAGGCGGTCGCGCACCGCAGCGGTGGGCAGGGTCATCGGGCGCTCCGGGTGTCGTGGTCGAGGTCGTCGTCGGCGTCCTGCCGCAGGGCCTGGGACAGCACGTCCTCGGCGAGCGGAGAGGCCAGCCGGACGTAGCCGGCGTCGCGGTCGGCCTTGCGCTCCCAGCGGGTGAGCAGGTTGGCCTTGGCGGGCAGCGGCACCCCGGCGAGCAGGGCGGCCAGCCGCGGCGGGCAGCCGTTCAGGTCGGCGTACGTCTGGAGCGTGGCGCGGACCTCGGCCCACAGCGCGCCCTCGGACTGCGGGTGCAGGTCGGCGAGGGCGGCGAGCACCTCGGCGACGTGGTTGACCAGCAGGCAGTACACGACCCGGTCCCAGCCGCGCTGGGCGTCGTACGTCATCGGGCCCGCGACCTCGGCCGGCAGGGACGCGAGGAGGTCCGCGTGCTGTTCGGGAACCAGCTTGGTTCCCTCCAGGTCGCGGAACAGGACCTGCGCCGGCATGCCCTCCTCGTCGACGCAGACGACGACGTTCTGCAGGTGCGGTTCGAGGACGAGTCCGTGGTCGAAGTACGCGGCCATGACCGGCGGGAGGAGCAGCTCCAGGTACGCCGTCCACCAGTCGAGCGCGGTCTGCGCGGAGGAGTCCGCGAGCAGGCGGGAGATGTGCCCGGGGCCGGTCGGGTACTCGTCGGCGACGGCCGCGGCGAGCAGCGGGGTGGTGCCGGGCATGAGCCGGGCGAGCAGCCCCTCGCGGACGATCACGCCGAATCCCTCGAGGAGGGAGCGGTCCGGGGCGCCGTCGGGGCCGGGCAGGGCGAGGCTGCGGTAGGCGGGCTCGCGGAGCATGGCGGTGCCGGGGAAGCGGGTCTCCAGGTCGGCGAGGACCGGGCCCAGCAGGCGGGTCAGTGCCACCGCACCGGAGAGTTCGTAACTCGCGTTCTTCCGCAGACAGTTGGTGATGCGGATGTTGAGGCTGAACTTGAGGAAGGTGGCTCCGTCGTACAGCGTGCGCACCGAGGCGGTGGCGGCGAACGGCTTGCCCGCGAGGCCCAGGTCCAGGATGTCCCCGCGGTCGAACGCCGCCTGGAACCCGGGGTGTTCGCGCAGCATCTCGTACTGCCACGGGTGCGCGGGCAGCAGTCGGTACCCCTCGGGCACATCGGCGCGCAGCCGGTCCAGGGCCTGCGCCGCGCCCTCGGCGGCGGTCTCCTCGGCGACCAGGTGCTCACGGACGGCGAGGTGGCGCAGCCGGAAGGAGGCGCCGGTCTCGGGGGCGTACGCGAGCCAGGACGCGGTGTCGCCGGTACGGGCCTTGGGGGTGGGGTGGAAGCGGTGGCCGAAGAGGAGCGACTGCTCGGACTCCAGGTAGGCGGCGAGCCCGTCGCCGTCCCCGACCACGGTGCCCGTGGAGGGCCGCTCGGCGCGTACGGCGAGCGCGGCCGACACGGCCTGGTGGCTGGAGGCGATCTGCTCCAGGAACTCCTCGTTGCGCACGTCGGTCCGCAGGGCCAGCTCGTCCTGCACGTACTCGGCGAGGCGGCGCCAGCCGACCTCGGCCCAGCCGCCGTCCTGCTGCTCCCGCACCGGTCCGGTGAAACGGTGCGCGCCCAGCAGCGAGGTACGGCGCAGGGCGGCGCGCAGCACTACCCCGCGGCGGGGCAGCCACAGCATCAGGTGGCCGTCCGCGACCGCGGTCTGGTGTTCCGGTCCGGACAACTCGCGCAGCAGGCAGTTCAGCAGCGTGTGGGCGACTGCCTCATCGGCCGTGGGCAGCCCGGCCGGAGCCGCGGAGGGGGCGACGCCGGCGCAGGGTGCGGCGGAGGCGGTACCGAAAGCATCGGTCAGGGACATCAACGGCTCCAGCGGGTGCGGAGAGAGCGGGGAGAGCGGAGGTTCAGGGCCGGCGCGGCGGTTGCGCAGACCGTGAGCAGCGCCACGGCGGTACCGGTCAGTACGGGCGCGGAAGGCCCGTACAGGCTGTTGCCCGCGGCGGCGGCGAGGCCGGCGACGACCGCACCGGCCTTGGAGAAGAATTCGATCGAGCCGAACAGACCGCCGGGCGCACGGCCCTTGGCGCAGTCGGAGGCCATCACGGACAGGCAGACGAGGCCGAGGGTGAGGCCCGCGCCCAGCAGCAGGCGGACGGCGGCGAGCGTGGCGAGCGAGTGGGCCAGGCCGTGCCCGGCCAGCCCGAGGGCTATGCAGGCGAAGCCGAGCGTCACTCCGAGGCGGGGGCGCCGGTGGAAGGCCGAGTGCACCCACATCGCGGCGGCGAGGTAGCACAGGTGGGGCAGGGCGAAGAGCACGCCGGAGACCACCGGGGAGGTACCGGGGATCCGGTCCTCGATGAGGGAGATCAGGTACGGGAAGGAGATGACCGTGGAGAAGACGAAGGCGAACTCCAGGGCGTACAGGCCGTGCAGGGAGGTCGGGCGCTCGGTGCTGGCGTCCTCCTCCTGCTTCCCGGCCGCCGGCTCGTCGGCGGCCGGGGCCTCGGCCGGCGGCGCCCCGGCGGCCGGCTTGCGGGGCTCCGCCGGCATGCCGCGGGATTCCGGCAGCGCGGCGATCAGCAGCGCGGCCGTCAGCGGAAGGACGGCGAGCAGGGCGTACTGGCGGTGCGGGGACAGCCAGGGCGAGAGGCTGCCCACCACGATCGGTGCGAAGACCAGCGCGGCCCGGGCGGCGCCCTGCATCAGGGTGAGCGCTCTGGACAGGTCCGGGCCCTGCAGCGCGGCGCCCAGGTATCCGTTGGACGCGGCGAAGGTGCCGCCGAGGATGCCCTGGAGCACCAGGGCCACGGTGAAGGTGGCTATCGAGTCGGCCCAGCCGGCCAGCACGAAGGAGAGCGCCAGCCCCAACTGGGCGCGCAGCAGCAGCCTCTTGCGGCCGAACCGGTCCGCGAGCCGGCCCCACAGGGGGGCGCCGACGGCCGCGAAGACGGTGGGGACGATGTAGAGCACACCGGCCCAGCTCGCGTCGCGGTCGCCGAGCTCCGGGAGGATCTCGGTGAGGAAGGGCGGCAGGCCGAGCGCGGCGAAGGAGGCCACGAAGTAGCATCCGGCGACCGCGTGGACCTGCCTGCGGCCCAGGGCCGGGCGGGGCTGCGGCTCGACGGCGGCTGCGGCAGCCGCCTCGCGCCGGTCCGGGGGAGCGCTGGCGCTCACGGGGAAACCTCCGGACGCAGCAGGTAGTTGGGGCCGGTGGTGTAGTGCTTGTTGATGTCGGCGGCGCCCGAGCGTTCCTTGCTGAGCAGGGTTCCGGCGGTGACCATCGCCTTGATGGGCAGCTGCGCGGCGTCCAGCACGTGGGCGCGCAGCGTGGCGCCGGGCTCGCCCGGTCGGGTGCCGAGCCGTTCGACGGCCTCGGCGAGCCGGTCGCGCACGAGGTCCAGCAGGGTGCCCGCCGCGGCGCGGCCGTGCCGGGCCAGTCCGAAGGCGTACGAACCGGCGCACAGGTGCAGGGTGATCGTGGTGAACAGGTCGGTGAGCGGGCGGTCGTCGTCGCAGAACGCGCGGGGGTCGTCGAAGCCGAGAGGGGCGTCGGCGCCGAGCGCCGCGCGGACCCGGGCCGGGTTCACGCGGGGGCCGTCGTCGTCCTTGAACAGCAGCCGCACGCGGGTGTCGCCCGCCGGATCGCGGTCGAGGACGAGGGAGACGTTCTGCTGGTGCGACTCCAGGGCGACGCCGTAGCCGAACAGGGTCGTCTGCCAGTCGAGGAGGAGCCGGAGGTAGGCGTCGAACAGGGCGATCGGGTCGCCGCCGTAGAACCGGTCGGCGAGGTGGTCGATCAGCAGCCGGCCGCCGGGGGCTTCGGCGAGGAGTGCGGCGAGCGGGGTGACGACGGCGTTCTCGAGGCCGGCCGGGTAGCGGCGGCAGAGCGCGGCGAGGAGCTCGTGCCCGGCATGGGCGTAGACGGTCTCGTCGGCGTGCAGGATCACGCCCTGGAACCGCGGTTCGCGGGCGACGACGGCTTCGATCAGGCGCTGGCCCGCGACCCCGTCGGCGAGGAAGCCGGGCCGGATGATCCGGCGGTTGCGCAGTCCCAGGGTGGCGGTGGCCATCGGGACCTTGAGGTGCAGGGTGGGGTCGTCGGTGACGGCGACCGTGCGCATGGACAGCGTGGGCACGACGTCCAGGTACGGGCGCTCGGCGAGCACGGCCCGGCCGGCCAGGCCCGCGGCGCTCAGGGCCTCGCGCAGCGGCGCGCCCACGGTCAGCGGGTGGACGGGCAGGGCGAGGTGGCTGTGGTCGAGCTCGGGCAGGCCGAGCGCGCCCGGCGTGGGCCAGACGGCGGGCAGCGCGGCCGGGCCGCCGGCCACCGTCAGGTCCTGCTGCGGCACGGCGATCCAGCGCAGCGCGAAGCGCGGGTGGAATTCCGGGGCGTAGGCCCGCAGCCGGCTCTCGTCGAGGCCGGAGCGGCCGCGCGCGGTGGGGTACACCGGGTGGTCGAGGCGCGCGGCGAGGGTGTCGTACGCGAGCCCGCCCGTGAGACCGGTCCAGTCGGCGGGGTCGGCGCCGGCGGCGAGGGGGGAGGCGGCCAGGGCGGCGGCGACCTCGTCCGCGGTCTCGGCGTGCAGCCGCATGGTGGCGAGGGTCTGGCGGCACTCTTCGGCGAAGGCGTCGAAGCCGCCGCGGTCGGCGGGGTCGGCGAGCGCGCCCAGGGCGTCGAGGACCTCGTCGTGGGTGGTCAGTTCGCGGCCGTCGGACTCCCGGGCGAGCAGCGGCAGCCGGGCGGCGTACACGCTCTGGTAGCCGTCCTCGACGACCGGGAGGAGCAGGGCGTCGCCGTCGCCGGCGGGCAGCCGCAGCCAGCGGCCGTCCGTGCGGTCGACGGCGGTGGTGCGGGTGCGCAGGCCGACGACGTCCTCCCGCAGGAGCGCACCGAGGACGCGGAGCAGCAGCTCCGCCTCGGTGGTGTCGGTGTGGACGGCGCTGGTGGCCGGGGTGGTCGTGCTCACGGGGTGATCTCCCAGCGCTGGGCCGCGAGGAAGTCGGCGACGACGCGGTCGACGGTCTCCTGGTCGGTGTTCCGGCCGAGCGCGCGCAGGGCGCCTATGAAGTCGCGGTTGGTGTGGTAGAGGTCGTGCCGCTCGCCCACCGCGCGCAGCGGCCGGTACGTCAGCTCGACCCCGTCCACGACGAGGTCGGCGGCCTCGGGTGCGGCGGTGAGCGTGCCGGCGCTCTGGGCGCAGGGGTTGTCGACCAGGGCGACGCCGTCCGTGCGCGCGCCCAGGTCCGCGGGCAGCGGCTCCCCCAGGTGCGTGCGCAGGACGTGCTCGAACAGCGGGATGTCCAGCAGCTGGGCGAGCATCAGGTCGGCCTGGTCGCCGATGGCCCGGTAGTTGACCTCGATGATGCGGGCCCGGCCGTCCTTCACGACGAACTCGGTGTGGCAGATGCCGAAACCGACGCCGAGCGCGTCGAGCTGGGCGAGGACCTGCCGGGTGACCGGTTCCGGGTGGGCGCTGACGAAGGTGCAGCGCTGCTCGATGAAGTACGGGGGCGGCGACAGCCGCGTGCGGAACCCGCCCAGCACGTGGCGGACCTGCCCGTCGCCGAGCGTCTCCAGGCTGCACAGGTCGCCCGCCAGGTACTCCTCGACGACCAGCGACGCCTCCGGGCGGCGGGTCTGGATCTCCTTGCAGCGCAGGACGAGGTCCTCCGGCCCGTCGACCAGGACCACGTCCTCGCTGGCCACGCCTTCCCGGGGCTTGACCACGCACGGGTAGGGGACGTCCAGGGCGGTGAGGCCGGCCGGGTCCTGACCGGGGGCCAGCTCGGTGCACCAGACGGCGTCCAGCCCGCTCGCGGCGAGGTGGCGGCGCATCTGGGCCTTGTCCTTGACGCGCAGCGCCGTCCGCCAGTCCTTGGCGGGGAGGCCGAAGTAGTCGGCCGCCAGGGCCGCCTGGGTCTGGAGGTGGTCGCTGTTGGTGAACACCGCGTCGGGCGCGTGGTGGGTCGATATCCGGGTGATGACAGCGCGGAAGTCGCGTACGTCGCACTCCAGGACCTCGACGTCCGGGGCCGTCCGGCGGTGCGCGTCGGGCCGGTCGGTGAGGACGGTGACCTCGAGGCCGAGCCGGGCCGCGGCCGGGAGGAACCCCTCGGAGACGGAGTCCGTGGGGTTGAGTGCGAGCAGGTACAACCGCATTGGGCTGGGCCCCTTCCGAGATTCTGAGCAGTGGGGGTGAGCGGACGACTGTTTTCCGGCACGCCTCAGCGCCGACGGATTTCCCATCCGCCGGCGAAGGTCAGCTTAGGTTAGCCAACCCTTAGCCTCAACTCGGGCTCAAGGTGCCTGATATGGCGTGATGCCATGATCCTAAGCCATTGGGTTAAGGTAAGCCTTACCTACTCTCCCGTAACCGGAGTTTCCGTGCCGCACCTGATCGAGAACCGATGACCACGGTCCCGCGCATCGCGCTGCCCGAGCGTCGTGACCTGGACGCCGCCGCCGTGCTCGCGCGGACGTACGGTCGTCTCACGGACACCTGCGAGGCGTTGGGCGTGCAGGTGGCCACCGCTGCCGCACGGCCCGGACGATGGATCGACGGCGCGGAGCTCGCCGCGGCCGCGGCACCGGCATCGGCAGCGGCGGAACCCCCCGCGGACCAGGAGGCCTTCGGCGCCTCCCCGGGGGCCTTGGACGCCTTCGTCGCCGCCGAGGCCGCCCGCATCCGGGCGGAGCACGGGCACGAGCCGCGCCCCGACGTGGCCGCGTCGCGCGCGCTCCACGACTACCTCTGGTCCGTCAGCCTGCTGATGAGCGGCGCCTGGTACCTGGAGCGGCGCGTACCGCGCATCCGCCCGAGCGAGGTGCGCGCGGACCTCTCGACGGGCACGTACCTGATCGTGCCGGGGGCCGCGTTCGCCTGCCTGCCCGGCGATCCGGCGGCGGGTCTGCCGGGCGCCCGGGTGGTGGCCGGCGAGGAGGCGCTGCGCGCCGAGCTGCGGGCGGCCGTCGCCGACCACGTGCGGCCGCTGCTGGCCGCGATGGGACCGCGGGTCCGGCGCCGCGAACGGGCCCTGTGGGGCATGGCCGCCGACGACCTCGTCTCCGGGATCTGGTACCTCGGCCGCGTCCTGGGCGAGGAGGACCGGGCCGTGCGGGAGGCGACCGAGGTGCTCCCCACCGCCATTGCGCCCTTCCCCGGCGGCGCCGACTTCAGGCGGCTCGCGGACCGCGCCGGACAACTGCACCCGACCCGTACCCGGCTCGGCTGCTGCATGTACTACACGCTGGACGCGGCCCGCGCCTGTACGACCTGCCCCCGGACCTGTGACGCGGAGCGGCTGCGCCGGATCGAGGGCGAGGACTGAGCATCGAGGCGGGGGGAGTGAACCGAATGCTTCCCCCGCGCACACGGAAACCGGCCCCGGGGGGGGGGGGGGGGGGGGGGGGGGGGGGGGGGGGGGGGGGGGGGGGGGGGGGGGGGGGGGGTGGGGGGGGGGGGGTGGGGGGGGTGGGGGGGTGGAGA
>NZ_JBVJFA010000044.1:0-46788 GCF_055588085.1 Streptomyces sp. NPDC046303 | reverse complement strand
TCCTTTGTACTCACCCTCTCGGGCTTTCCTCCGGGCTTTCGTTCTGTTCTTGCGTTTCCGACTCTATCAGACTCTTTCGGGCCCGATTTCCTCGGCGCTTTCCAGGTCAAGCGTTTTTCGCGCTTTTCCCTTTCAGCGGTTCCGACCCTAGCAGTGATTTTCCGTCTCTCTGACCACTCGCCGTTTTGCCGGAAGGCATGCGGGAAGCAATCGAGTTCAGGCATCTGATACTGAAGTGGAAGGAGCCCGTCCATCCAGCGTTCGCGAGAAGTTCACACGACGCGCCGTGGCGGGAGTCACGACAGTACAGGCCGTGAGGTGCCCAAGCAAATCGATTCAGGCGTATGGTCTAGTCCACCGGTCTAGTCCACTAGTCTCCGTGCCGAAGGGCCAGTCCGGATCAGGACCAACATCGGGCGAACCCGAACATCTTGTGACTTATCCTTCTGAAGAGTACGCCGTTCGCGACAGGTAGTGACGGCGACACTGAGAGCTCCACCCCTGGGAGGCCCCCATGACCAGCGTGACGTCCCCACTTGCCGGGCGCGCCATCGGACTCGCGGCAGTGCCCGATCCGGTGTTCTCCGGCGCCATGGTGGGACCGGGCACCGCTATTGATCCCGTGCGCGAGCCCTCGGAGGCGGTGTCCCCCGTTGACGGTGTGGTCGTCTCCCTGCACCCGCACGCGTACGTCGTAGTCGACGGCGAAGGCCACGGTGTGCTCACGCACCTGGGGATCGACACCGTTCAGCTCAACGGCGAGGGCTTCGAGCTGCTCGTCAGCAAGGGCGACACCGTGAGCCGCGGCCAGGCCGTCGTCCGCTGGAACCCGCAGGCCGTCGAGGAAGCCGGCAAGTCGCCGATCTGCCCCGTCGTGGCGCTGGAGGCCTCTGCGGAGTCCCTCTCCGACGTCGTCGAGTCCGGGGACGTGAAGGCCGAAGAGGTCCTCTTCAGCTGGAAGTGACCTCGTCCGCCTTTACGGGCGATTCGGACATCCACCGCGGCGGCTGGGCCCGCCGCCCAATCGGAGACGGGTGAAATGGAGACAACGCTGCGAGGCGTCGGCGTGAGCCACGGTGTGGCGATCGGCGAGGTTCGGCACATGGGTACGGCGGTGCTCGAACCGCCGGCCAAGCAGATCACCGCTGCTGAGGCGGAGCGCGAACAGGGGCGCGCCCGCAAGGCCGTGGAGGCTGTATCGGCCGACCTGATCGCGCGCGGCCAGCTGGCCGGTGGCGAGGCTCAGCACGTGCTCGAGGCCCAGGCGATGATCGCGACGGACCCCGAGCTGATGGCGGACGTCGACCGGCGGATCGCCGTCGGCAGCACCGCCGAGCGCGGTATCTACGACGCGTTCGCCGCCTACCGGGACCTCCTCGCGGGGGCCGGCGAGTACATGGCCGGCCGGGTGGCCGACCTGGACGACGTACGGAACCGCATCGTGGCGCGCCTGCTGGGCGTGCCGATGCCGGGCGTGCCGGACAGTGACGAGCCGTACGTACTGATCGCGCGGGACCTGGCTCCGGCTGACACCGCTCTGCTCGACCCGGCCCTCGTCCTCGGCTTCGTCACCGAGGAAGGCGGCCCGACCAGCCACAGCGCCATCCTCGCGCGGGCGCTGGGCGTGCCCGCGATCGTGGCGCTTCCCGGTGCCGGGGAGATCGCCGAGGGCACGGTCATCGCCATCGACGGCAGCACCGGCGACCTGTTCGTCGAGCCCAGCGATGAGAAGCGGGCCGAGCTGGAGGCCGCGGCCGCCGAGCGGAAGGCGGCGCTGGCCGCGTCCTCCGGTCCGGGGGCGACCTCCGACGGTCACAAGGTGCCGCTGCTGGCGAACGTCGGCGGGCCGGCGGACGTGCCGGCCGCCGTCGAGGCGGGCGCCGAGGGTGTGGGCCTGTTCCGCACCGAGTTCCTCTTCCTGGACGACAGCAAGAAGGCTCCGTCCGAGGAGAAGCAGATCGAGTCCTACCGCAAGGTGCTCGAGGCCTTCCCCGAGGGCCGTGTCGTCGTACGTGTGCTCGATGCCGGCGCCGACAAGCCGCTGGACTTCCTCACGCCGGCCGACGAGCCGAACCCGGCGCTGGGCGTCCGCGGTCTGCGCTCCCTGCTGGACCACCCGGACGTACTGCGTACGCAGCTGACCGCGCTGGCCAAGGCGGCCGAGGGGCTGCCCGTCTACCTCGAGGTCATGGCCCCGATGGTGGCGGACCGGACCGACGCCAGGGCGTTCGCGGACGCGTGCCGCGCGGCGGGGCTGCGGGCGAAGTTCGGCGCGATGGTGGAGATCCCGTCCGCCGCGCTGCGGGCTCGCTCGATCCTCCAGGAGGTCGAGTTCCTGTCGCTGGGCACCAATGACCTGGCGCAGTACGCCTTCGCCGCCGACCGTCAGGTCGGTGCGGTGTCGCGGCTCCAGGATCCGTGGCAGCCGGCTCTGCTCGACCTGATCGCCATGTCGGCGGAGGCCGCCCGGGCCGAGGGCAAGAGCTGCGGCGTCTGTGGCGAGGCTGCCTCCGACCCGCTGCTCGCGTGCGTGCTCACGGGTCTGGGTGTCACCTCCCTCTCGATGGGTGCTGCGTCCATTCCCTACGTGCGGGCGACGCTTGCCAAGTACACCCTCGCCCAGTGCGAGCGTGCCGCTGCCGCGGCGCGTGCGTGCGACAGCGCCGAGGAGGCCCGCGTGGCCGCCCAGGCGGTGCTGTCCGGCGAGTAGCCGGTGCGTGTGTGCGATCCGAGGGGCCTTCGCCGGTGGCCAGGGCCCCTCGGCCGTGTGCGTATGTCCGTGTTCCGGTGCTCGGCCGGTCAGTGGTGCGGGCCCGGGCCGTCCACCTCGTATCCGGGGCAGTACTCGACGCCCGGTTCGGGGGCGACCGGCTCCCCGGTGTCGACGTCCGTGCAGTAGGCGTTGAACACGGCCGCGGCCGAGAGCACGGTGAGGCGGCCGCGGTCCAGCCGCCAGCCGTGGACCCGGTCCCGGCCGTCCTCGGTGGTGCTCCGCAGGACCAGTCCCCCGGATCCGCCCAGGGCGAGTCCGGCGGCGAGGACGGTCACGAAGTCCAGGCCGTCGCGGCCCTCGATCCGGGGCGGTGCCTCGGGGTCGGTGCCGGTCTCGGCGTGGAGGACGGCGACGAGTTGTTCCGCAGGGGTCGGGACGCTGCAGACGAGGTGGTGCCGGCCGGGGCCGGCTCCCGCCGTCAGCCGTCGCAGTGCGGCGGCTGCGCGCTCGAAGGAGGCGTGGCCGATGTCCTCGCCGCAGTCCGCGCAGGTGCCGGCGTCGGCCAGGAGCATCGACGCGTACTCCCAGGTGGCCTGGCGGACGGCCTCGTCCACGACGAGCGGGACGAGTTCGTCGATGGGCTGGCCCGCGTAAGGCAGGCCGGCGCCGCTGCCCGCCAGTTCCGCGGTGAAGCGGGTGCGGGTCTCCGCCGTGTCCGGATCGAGGCCGCTCTCCGTGCAGAAGTCGGCGTACTCCTCGGGATCGAAGAGGGCGACCGTGGTGTGGATGCCCTGGGCCGCGAGGGACCGCAGCAGGCCGTCGACGTGGTGGAGGTAGTCGAGGTGGTCGTCGAAGGCGAAGCTGCTGTAGTCGCGCATGGCCGCGAAATCCCCGGCGTCGGCGAGGAGACCGACGGTACTGGGGACCTCGCGGCGCAGCCTGCGGCGCCGGTCGGCGCCGGCGGTCCGCGTGGCCGTCTTACCGCTCGTCGTGCCGGCCGTCGCGCCGGTCGTCGTGCGGTGGTCGTTCTTCCTGTCGTTCTTCGGTGGCATGGCTCCCCCTGAGTGGTGCAATCACTTGCTCACTCAGAGTAGTCATCGCCACTGACAGTGGCCTCAGCCGCGGGTGCGGGCCAGCTCCTCGTAGAAGTGGAGGAGGTCGAGGTTGTCGACGGAGCCCGGGTTGACCGCCTTGGCCAGGGGCGCGCCCTGGAGGAGGCGCTTGACCGGGACCTCGATGCGCTTGCCGGTGAGGGTGTGCGGGATGCCCGGGACCTCGATGATCTCGTCGGGGACGTGGCGGGGGGAGAGTTCCTCGCGGATCGTCGCCTTGATCCGGGTGCGGAGGTCCTCGTCGAGGGTGGCGCCGGGTGCCAGGTGGACGAAGAGCGGCATCCAGTAGCCGCCGTTCGGCTCCTCCAGGCCGATGACCAGGGATTCCCTGATCTCGGGGAGGCGCTCGACGGCCTCGTAGATGTCCGCGGAACCCATCCGGACGCCCTGCCGGTTCAGGGTGGAGTCGGAGCGGCCGTGGATGACCACCGAGCCGTGGTCGGTGATCGTGATCCAGTCCCCGTGGCGCCAGACGCCGGGGAACATCTCGAAGTAGCTCTCGCGGTAGCGGCTGCCGTCGGGGTCGTTCCAGAAGCGGACCGGCATGGACGGCATGGGGTTGGTGACGACGAGCTCGCCGACCTCGCCGACGACGGCCTTGCCGGAGGGGTCCCACGCCTGGAGGTCCGTACCGAGGCAGGCGGCCTGGAGCTCGCCGATGTGCACGGGCAGGGTGGGGACGGCGCCCGCGAAGCAGCTGCACACGTCGGTGCCGCCGCTGACGGAGGCGATCCACAGGTCCTCGGCCACCTCGTCGTGGAGCCAGCGGAAGCCGTCGGGCGGCAGCGGGGAGCCGGTGGTCGCCACGCACTTCACGCGGGAGAGGTCGAAGTCGCGCGAGGGGTGGACCTCGGCCTTGCGGCAGGCCATGACGTATGCGGCGGAGGTGCCGTAGAGGGTGGCCCCGGTCCGCTCGGCGATCCGCCACTGGGCGCCCGTGTCCGGGTAGCCGGGGCTGCCGTCGTACAGGACGACGGTGGTGCCGGTGAGCAGGCCGGAGACGAGGAAGTTCCACATCATCCAGCCGGTGGAGGTGTACCAGAAGAACCGGTCTTCGGGGCCGAGGTCGCAGTGCAGGCCGAGCTGCTTGAGGTGCTCGAGGAGGATGCCGCCCTGGGACTGCACGATGGCCTTGGGCAGGCCCGTCGTACCGGAGGAGTACAGGACCCACAGGGGGTGGTCGAAGGGGACCGCCTCGAAGACGGGCTCGGTGTCGGCGGAGGTCAGCTCCGACCACGCGAGGGCGCCCTCGGGGGCCGGCGTACCGAGCAGCGGGATGTGGACGACGGCGCGCAGGGAGGGCAGCTCGGCGCGGAGCTCGGCGACGGTGTCGCGGCGGTCGTGCTCCTTGCCGCCGTAGCGGTAGCCGTCGACGGTGAACAGGACGACCGGCTCGACCTGCTGGAAGCGGTCGAGGACGCTGCGGGCGCCGAAGTCGGGGGCGCAGGAGGTCCAGACACCGCCGACGGCGGCGGTGGCGAGGAGGGCGACGACGGCCTCGGGGATGTTGGGGAGGTAGCCGCTGACCCGGTCGCCGGGCCGTACGCCGAGGGCGCGCAGCTCGGCGGCGAGGGAGCCGACCTGGCGGCGGAGCGCGGCCCAGGTGACGGGGGTGGGCTCGTGGGTCTCGTCGACGTACAGCAGGGCGGGGTCGCCGGCGCGGGCCGGGTCCTCGGCGGCGCGCAGGGCGTGCTCGGCGTAGTTGAGGGTGGCGCCGGTGAACCAGCTCGCCCCGGGCATGGAGCGGTCGGCGAGGACGGACGTGTACGGGGTGGTGAAGCGGACGTCGAACCATTCGGCGACGGCCTGCCAGAAGGTGTCGAGCGCGTCGACGGACCAGCTGTGCAGGGCGGGGTAGCCGCCGTCGGCCGGGGCCCCGAAGCGTTCGGCGGCCCAGGCCTGGAAGGCGGTGATCCGGGCCGCGGCGATCCGGTCGGGGCCGGGGGCCCAGAGGGGTTCCGGCTGCGTGGCTGAGGTCATGGGTCGGCTCCCGGTCAAGTCTGCGGCTCGCGCTTCGTGTGCGTACGGTGCCATCGCGCGGGGGGTGGGTGCGCGGCGGCTCACAGGGACGATGCCATGTGATCGACATCCGCACCAGAGTCGTCATCACCGCCCACGGGGTCGGCGGCATGTGGGCGGCCACCAGTCGCCGGCGGTCGGGCGGTGGCGGGGCGGGGCCGGGGCGGGGACGGCACGGAGGCGGTCGCCCGTGGGTGAACGGCAGTTGAACGCAGCGTCCTCGCTCGGGGGCCGGTGGCAAGGTGATCTCCATGAACGGTCGTGATCTGGTGCGTGCGGTGAAGGACATCGGTTCGGAGCGCGGACGGCGCGCCTGGCTCTCGGCGTGGCGCCACCGGAGGGCGGACGCGGTGGGGCTGCCGCGCCGGGGCCCGGAGCGGGCGCGGGTCCCGGGACTGCTGACCGGTACGGAGCCCCGGCCGGGCGGGGGCGTGCTGCGGTTCGCGCGTTCCGAGCTGCTGGTCCGGGTCAGCGTGGGCGGGGCGGTGTTCTGGGGGTGGGACGGGGCCGGGCCCGCGCCGTCGTACGCGGTGGTGGGCGAGGGCCCGGAGCCGGATCCGCGGGCCGTGCTGGAGCCGGACACCGGGGGCGGGTGGCGGGTGGTGTCGGAGCGGGTGACGGTGGCGGTGTCCCGGCACGGGGCGGTGGAGGTGCGCACCCGGGGCGGGACGGTGCTGCGGCGGGAGCTGCCGCCGCGCTGGTGGGAGCCGGTGTCCGCCGCCGCGGGGGCCGTGGGAACGGGAGTGGCCGGGGAGGCCGGGAAGGCCGGGGCAGGCGCCGGGAAGGCCGGGGCAGGCGCCGGGGCGCGGTGGTTCCAGCGGAGCGAGGTGCCGGCGGACGCCCGGTTCTTCGGGCTGGGCGGGCGTGCGGCGGGCCCGCGGCTGCGGGACGGGGTGTACCGGCTGTGGAACACGGACCCGAAGGGCGGGTTCGGGCCGGGTGACGATCCGCTGTACCTGACCATGCCGGTGCAGATGGTGGTGGCGGACGCCGGGACGCACCTGGCCTTCCACGACAACTCCTGGGACGGCCGGGTGGTGTTGCGCGAGGGCGAGGAGGGCGCGGGTTCGGGGGTGGACCGCCCGGGGGTGAGCGAACTGCGCATGGAGGGCGGGCCGCTGAGGTGCTGGGTGCTGGTGGGGACGCCGGCGCGGGTGTTGCAGGGCTGGTCGGGGCTGACGGGCGCGGCGGCGGTGCCGCCGGAGTGGGCGCTGGGGTACCAGCACGCGCGGTGGGGGTTCGGGAGCGCGGAGGAGGTGCGCCGGGTGGTCGGGAGCTATGCGGAGCGCGGGTTCCCGCTGTCGGCCGTGCACCTGGACATCGACCACTACGAGGGGCACCGGGTGTTCACCGTGGACCGGGAGCGGTTTCCGGATCTGCCGGGGCTGGCCCGGGAGTTGGGTGAGCGGGGGGTGCGGCTGGTCTCGATCGTCGATCCGGCGGTGAAGGCCGGCGACGCCCTGCACGAGGCGGGGCGTGCGGTGGGGCCGCGGGGTGCCTTCGTACGGGACGCGGAGGGGGCGGAGGTGCGCGGCGAGGTGTGGCCGGGCGAGTGCGCGTACCCGGACTTCACGGATCCGGCGGTGCGGGAGTGGTGGGGCGGGCTGTACGAGGAGCGGCTCGCGCAGGGGTTCGGCGGGTTCTGGCACGACATGAACGAGCCCGTGGCCTTCACCCCGTTCGGCGACATGACGCTGCCCCGCTCCGCGCGGCACTCGATGGACGGTGCGGGCGGGGACCACCGGGCCGGACACAACGTGTACGCGCTCGGGATGGCGCGGGCCGGCTGGGAGGGGCTGGTGCGGCTGCGGCCCGCCGAGCGGCCGTTCCTGTTCTCCCGGTCGGGGTGGGCGGGGATGCAGCGGTACGGGGGCACGTGGTCGGGGGACGTGGAGACGAGCTGGGAGGGGCTGCGGGCCTCGCTGGCGCTGGTGCTGGGGCTGGGGCTGTGCGGGGTGCCGTACTCCGGGCCGGACGTCGGCGGCTTCGGCGGGTCGCCCTCCCCCGAGCTGTACCTGCGGTGGCTGCAGCTGGGGGCGTACCTTCCGCTGTTCCGGACGCATTCGGCGATCTGGGCGGGGCGGCGGGAGCCGTGGGAGTTCGGGGCCGAGGTGGAGGAGCACGCGCGGCAGGTGATGGCGGAGCGGGAGCGGCTGCGGCCGTACTTCGTGACGCTGGCGCACCTGGCGCGGCGGACCGGGGCCCCGTACGTGCGGCCGCTGTGGTGGGGTTCGCCGGAGGAGCGGCGGCTGCGGGACTGCGAGGACGCGTTCCTGCTGGGTGACGCGCTGCTGGTCGCCCCGGTGCTGGAGTGCGGGGCGGACCGGCGGGCGGTGCGGCTGCCGCGGGGGCGGTGGTACGACACCGCGACGGGGGCGGCGCACGAGGGCCCGGGGCAGATCCTGCTGGACGCTCCGCGGGGCCGGATCCCGGTGCTGGCCAGGGCGGGCGCGGTGCTTCCCGTGGGGGGTGCGCCGGGCGGCGCGGGGCTGGAGGTGTGGGCGCCGGCGCGGGGGCGGACGGGCGGCGGGGTGGTGATCCGGGACCCGGGGCCCGGGTTCGAGGCGGGGCAGGTCGAGCGGTACACCTCGCGGTGGGCCGGGGACGAGGTGGTGGTGGAGGACGAGACGGGGGCACCGGTGGCGGGTGTGGTCGTGCGGGGGCTCCAAGGGCGTGGTTGAGACCGGTGGCCCGTCAGGCGGCCGTCCCGCCGGCGTTGCGGATCAGCTGCTGGAGCACTTTCAGTGTGGTGACGTAGTCCGTGTCGTCGATGCCCTCGTGGAGGGCGGCGCGGATCGCGGGGGCGTTGCGGGAGAGGTCGACGCGGGCCTGTTCGCCCGCCTCGGTGAGCCACAGCCGGTGGTCGGCGTCCCGGGTCAGCCAGCCGCGCTCCAGGAGCACTTCGGCCTCCGCTGCGAGATCGTCCTCGGGGCGGATGTAGGAGGTCATGGCCTCCCGCAGCTCGGGCAGGGTCATCCCCTCGCCGTCGGGGGAGATGTCGTTCGCCGACAGGTTGCGCAGCAGCCAGAACTGGGGCTGGGTGCAGCCCTTTTCGGCTATCCGGGCCCGGGTGTACGCGATGAGCGCCTCGTAGGCGACGCCGGTCCAGTACGCGGCGGGCTGTCCGGCGAGCTCGGCGTCGGAGATCTGCTGGGTCGTCATGGGATGTCCCCTCCTGCGTTTCGGTACGCGGCCTGCACGCCGTGCAGGTCATGGGGAGAACGTACGACCTCACGTGCGCTTGAGGGCAAGCCGGCCGGTCAGGTGTAGCGGCCCGCGAACCAGGCGTTGGCGGCCCGGGTGTGGAGGGGGAAGGCCAGTTCCGTGGGCGTGCGGAGGATGTGCCAGCCCGTGGTTTCGTCCGTGGGGGTCGAGGCGGGGAGGGTGGCGGCCGGGCGGAGGGGGAGGAGGCCGAAGAGGAGCAGGTGGCCGGCCGGGGAGCTCAGGGCGTCGGCCAGGGTGACCTCCGAGGCGGGGGCGGTGATGCCGGTCTCCTCGCGGAGTTCGCGGACGACCGCGTCGCGCCAGTCCTCGCCGAAGTCGATGAAGCCGCCGGGCAGGGCGATACCGCCGAGAGCCGGTTCGATGGTGCGGGTGATGGCCACGAGGCCGGTGCCGTCCGCGTCCTCGACCGGGAGCAGGGCGACGGCCACCGGGAGCGGGTTGCGGTAGGCGACTGCCCCGCAGGCGGCACAGGTGCGGGGCCACGTCCGGGTGGCGTAGGGCGCTCCGCAGGTGGAACAGTGTGAGTTGGTCAGGTGTGCCGGCATGCCGCGATGGTATGCCAAGGGGTATGCGGATGACGGCTGTTGTAGGTGCTGCGGGTGTTGCCGGTGTGCTGGCGCTGCTGGCCGGCGGGGACGTGCCCGCCGGGTTCGTGGCGCTGCGCGAGGTGGATCCGAGTGTCCGCCAGGACATGCGGTACGCGGGCGACCGGAACTTCACCGGCCGGGTGGTGGACGGGTACGAGGAGCCGGTGTGCCTGCTCGCCCGTCCCGCCGCCGAGGCGTTGCGCAGGGCGCAGCGCGGGCTGTTGCGGCGCGGGTACTCGCTGAAGGTGTACGACTGCTACCGGCCCCAGCGTGCGGTGGACCGGTTCGTGCGCTGGGCCGGGGACCTGGACGATCAGGCGACGAAGGCGGAGTTCTATCCGGCCGTGGACAAGAGCCGGCTGATTCCGGACGGGTACATCGCCGAGAAGTCCGGTCACAGCCGTGGGAGCACCGTCGACGTGACGCTGGTGCGGATCGCGGGCCGGGAACGCGGGGAGGTGGACATGGGGACCCCGTTCGACTTCTTCGACCCGCTCTCGCACACCGACGATCCGCGGGTGACGGGCGCCGCCCGTGCCAACCGGCAGTTGCTGAAGCGGGTGCTGGGCGAGCAGGGGTTCGTGAACCTTCCCGAGGAGTGGTGGCACTTCACGTACCGGCCCGAGGCGTTTCCCGACTCGTATTTCGACTTCCCCGTGGCCGCGAACCGGTGACCCGGCCCGCCCACCCGTGACACACTCCTGACGATGCGTCAGGTTTCTGGGAGGGGAGGGGTTGTGGCACTCACACGTACACCCGTCGTGAGCGGGTGGTTCACCGAATCCGCGGCGGACGGCGGCGGCTTCCGGCTGCTCGGCACCCGGTGTTCGGCCTGCACCGCGGTGTTCTTCCCGCGCGAGGACGCGTACTGCCGCAATCCGCGCTGCCCGGGCGGCGGGGAGATGGCCGAGGTGCCGCTGTCCCCGCGCGGACGCGTATGGTCCTACACCGACGGGCGCTACCGGCCGCCCGCGCCGTACGTGTCCGACCCGGCCGAGCCCTGGGAGCCGTACACCCTGCTCGCGGTGGAGCTCGAGGCCGAGGGGATGGTGGTGCTGGGGCAGGCGGCGCCCGGGGTGGGCGTCGCCGACCTGGCGGTCGGGATGGAGGTCGAGGTGGTGGGCGGCGTGCTGAACGAGGACGCGGCCGCCGGGACGGCCTGGACCACCTGGCGGTTCAAGCCGGTGGGAGGGGACGCGTGAGCGCCGACATCGCCGTCCTCGGGGCCGGGATGCACCCGTGGGGCAAGTGGGGCCGCAGTTTCGTCGAGTACGGGCGGGCCGCCGCCCGGGCCGCGCTGGCGGACGCCGGGCTGGACTGGACGGACGTGGGGTCGATCGTCGGCGCGGACACCGTGCGCTCCGGATACCCGGGCTACGTGGCCGGGGCCACCTTCGCCCAGGCCCTCGGCTGGCAGGGGGCCCGGGTGACCAGCGTGTACGCGGCCTGCGCGTCCGGTGCCCAGGCGATCGGGACGGCCCGGGCGCAGATCCTGGCCGGCCTGGCCGACGTGGTCCTCGTGGTGGGCGCGGACGCGGCGCCCAAGGGGTTCTTCGCCCCCGCGGGCGGCGACCGGCCCGACGATCCGGACTGGCTGCGCTTCCGCGTGCTGGGCGCCACCAACCCGGCGTACTTCGCCCTGTACGCACGGCGCCGGATGGCCGTGTACGGGGACACCCCGGAGGACTTCGCCCAGGTCAAGGTGAAGAACGCGGCGGCCGGGACGCTCAACCCGAACGCCCGCTACCGCAAGGCCGTGTCCGCCGAGGAAGTGGCGGCCTCGGCGGTGGTCGCCGATCCGCTCCGGCTGCTCGACATCTGCGCCACCTCCGACGGGGGCGCGGCGCTGGTGCTCACCAGCATGGACTTCGCGCGCTCGCGCGGGATCGCCGACCCGGTGCGGATCCGGGCCGTCTCGACGGTGACGCCCACCTATCCCCGTACGGTGCTGGACCTCCCGGACATCGCCACCGATTCGGCGGTGGCCGTCCGGCCCGCGGACGGCTCCTTCCGCGCCTCGATCGCGCGCGCCGCGTACGAGGAGGCGGGGCTCGGCCCGGACGACCTCTCGCTCGCCGAGGTGTACGACCTGTCCACCGCCCTGGAGCTGGAGTGGTACGAGGACATCGGCCTCTGCGGGGAGGGTGAGGGCGCGAAGCTCGTACGGGAGGGGGCGACGGCTCTCGGCGGGCGGATCCCCGTCAACGCCAGTGGCGGACTGGCCTCGTTCGGGGAGGCGGTGCCGGCGCAGGCCATCGCCCAGGTGTGCGAGCTGACCTGGCAGTTGCGCGGTACGGCCGGGGAGCGGCAGGTGCCGGGGGCACGGGCCGGGATCACCGCGAACCAGGGGCTGTTCGGGCACGGGTCGGCCGTGGTCGCGGTGCGCTGAGCGGGCGCGGGCGCCGGGGTGTTGCCGGAACGCTTGACGGCCCCCGGTGGCGGGTTCACACTCGCTCCACGGTCCCGTACGGCGCCAGGGACCCCCCATCCCCCCATGAGAGCTGCGGCCCGTACCCCAGTCGGCGGGGGTACGGGCCGCCTCCCTGTCAGGTTCCCGCGGTCAGGCTCCGGCGCCGTTCCCGGGCCACCGACATCGCGTGCTCGACGACGCCGACGAGGACGTCCTTGACGGATTCCCGGTCCCGCGCGTCGCACAAGAGCACCGGCACCCCGGGGTCGAGGTCGAGTGCCTCCCGTACGGTCACCACGGGGTGCCGGTCCGCGCCGTCGAAGCAGTTGACCGCGACGACGAACGGGATCTCACGGCGTTCGAAGTAGTCGACGGCCGCGAAGCAGTCGGCGAGGCGCCGGGTGTCCGCGAGGACCACCGCGCCGAGCGAGCCCTGGGCCAGCTCGTCCCACAGGAACCAGAACCGGTCCTGTCCGGGGGTGCCGAACAGGTAGAGGACCAGGTCCTCGCGCAGGGTGATGCGCCCGAAGTCCATGGCCACGGTCGTGGTGTTCTTGCCCTCCACTCCCCCGGTGTCGTCGATGCCGGCGCCCGGCTCCGAGAGCAGTTCCTCGGTCCGCAGGGGTTTGATCTCGCTTACCGCACTGACCAGGGTGGTCTTGCCCACCCCGAAGCCGCCCGCGACCAGGATCTTCAGGGTCAGCGGCTCGACCGGTGACACGGCGTGCATGGCACCGGTGCGGCTAGAGCGCCCGAAGGCCATCGATCACCTCACGCAGAATGGATTCATCGGGCAGTTCGGCCGGGGGTACCGGCCGGGTCACGTGGACCAGTTGGTCTTCGGTCAGGTCCCCGATCAGGACGCGGACGACGCCGACCGCGAGGTCGAGGTCGGCCGCGAGTTCGGCGACCGATTGCGGCCGGTCCCGGCACAGCTCCAGGATGTGGGCGTGTTCCGGCGACAGGGTCATGTCCCAGACCGGGTCGTCGGCGGCCGGTTCGGCGACGACGAGCGCGATCAGGTCCAGCCGGTGCTGGCCCGCGTGGCTGGTCCGGCCGCGGGTCATGGCGTACGGGCGCACGACCGGGCCCGCGTCGTCGTCGAACCAGTGCGCGTGGTCGGGCGTCGGGGCGTGGTCCCCGGCCGGGGTGGGGGCGGGGTGGTCCTGGCCTGGATCGCTCATGCCGTACGTCTCACCCTCCGGCTGGCAGCCCGGTGCGCGGGGCGGTGGCCAGGTGGTCGCCCACCCGCTTGACCATGAGGGTCATCTCGTACGCGACCTGGCCGACGTCGGATTCGGAGTCGGCGAGCACGGCCAGGCAGCTGCCGTCGCCGGCGGCCATCACGAAGAGGAAGGCCTCGTCGAGTTCGACGACGGTCTGGCGGACCCGGCCGGAGTCGAAGTGCCGTCCGACCCCCTTGGCCAGGCTGTGGAAGCCGGAGGCGACCGCCGCCAGGTGCTCGCTGTCCTCGCGGGTCAGGTCCTTGGAGCTGCCCGTGGGCAGGCCGTCGCCCGAGAGGACCACCGCCTTGCGGATGGAGCCGACCTTGTCGACGAGCTCGTCCAGGAGCCAGTTGAGCGGGCCGGAGCCGCGGCCCCTGGTGTCGTTGCCGGTCTGCGGTGCGGTCATCGACCGTCCCCTTCGTTCTCGTTCGCGGGACCGGTGGCGGCGGGGGTGCCTGCCCCGGTCTCGGACTTCTGCTGTGCGTGCTGGCTGCGGCCCGCCGTCCAGCCGCGCTGGAGGGCGGACATGCGCGTGCGTACGTCCTCCGCGTCACGGTCCCCGAAGGGGACGGCGGCGGTGCTGTCGGGGGCCGCGGCCGGGGCGTTCTTGAGCTGCGGCGCCAGGCTGGCCTGGCGGACCCTGCGGGGCAGCCCGGTGCCGGCCGGGGCGTCCCCGGCGGCGGCGGGGGCAGGCGCAGGTGCGGGGGCAGGCGCGGGGGCAGGCGCGGGGGCAGGTGCGCGCTTCGGGACCGCGGACACCGGGCGGGGGTCCACGCGGCGGCCGTGATCGGCGACCAGGGTCGGGGCGGGGCGGCGGCGCGGCAGCGGTACGGCTCCCGAGGAGCGGGGGCCGTCGGGACGGGGGGCCTCCACCCGCTGGGGGTCGAGCCGGACTGGGCCGGTGGGACGGTCCCGGTGGCGCTCGGCGTGCGGCTTGTCCGCCGGGCGCAGGCCCAGCAGGGCGCTGCGGGGGATGCCGTTGGGCGGGGTCTCGTCGTCCAGGGTGGCCATGACGGGACGGACGCCCGTGCCGGTGCCGGTGCCGTCCAGGGCGGCCGGATCCACGTCGAGGCCGTCCACCGCGTCCAGGCCGAGGACGTCGATCGGCGCCTCCAGCTCGACCGGGCCGCGCAGGTCGCCGGCGGGCAGGGAGCGGCCGGAGCCGGCGGGGACCGCCCGTTCCACGGCGGGCGCGGACCGCGCGGAGGGGATCGCGCCGGTCCGCCCGGCGGCCTTGGCGGCGGGGCCGTCGTCCAGCCGGATGCCCGTGCCGTTGGTCTCGGGGGCCTCGGTGAGCAGGGCCGCCGGGATGAAGACCACGGCGGTGGTGCCGCCGTACGGGCTGGGCTGGAGGACGACCTTGACGCTGTGGCGCCGGGCGAGGCGGCTGACGACGAACAGGCCGAGGCGGTCGGTGTCGGAGAGTTCGAACTCGGGGGTCTCGGCGAGGCGGAGGTTCGCGTCGAGCAGCGCCTCCGGGTTCATGCCGAGGCCCCGGTCGTGGATCTCCAGGGTGAAGCCGTTGGCGACGCGCTGGCCGAGCACCTGGACCGCGGTGTGCGGCGGCGAGAACACGGTGGCGTTCTCGAGGAGTTCGGCGACGAGGTGGGTGATGTCGGCGACGGCGGGGCCGGCGATGCCCAGGCGCGGCAGCCGGCGCACCTCGATGCGCTCGTAGTCCTCGACCTCGGCGACTGCGGCCCGTACGACGTCCATCAGCTGGACGGGCTTGCGCCACTGGCGGGAGGGGGCGGCGCCGGAGAGGATCACCAGGCCCTCGGCGTGGCGGCGCATGCGGGTGGTCATGTGGTCGAGGCGGAAGAGGTCGGCGAGCTCCTCGGTGTCCTCGGTGCGGCGCTCCATGCTGTCGAGGAGGGTCAACTGGCGGTGCAGGAGCACCTGGTTGCGGCGGGCCAGGTTGACGAAGACCTCGGAGACGCCGCGGCGCAGGTCCGCCTGCTTCACGGCGGCCTCGACGGCGGCGCGCTGGAGGGTGTTGAGGGCCAGGCCGACCTGGCCGACCTCGTCCTTCTCGTACTCCAGGCGGGGCGCCTCGGTCTCCACGTCCACGTGCTCGCCCGCGGCGAGGCGGCGCATCACGCTCGGCAGGCGGACGCCGGAGACCTCGTGGGCCTCCTTGCGGAGCCGGGAGAGGTCGCGGATCAGGTCGCGGCCGATGCGCACGGAGAGGACCAGCGAGACGACGAGGGCGATGAAGCCGAGGACGCCGGCCACCGCGGCCTGGACCAGGACGTCCATGGCGACGGGCTCGACGCGCTTCTGGTAGCGGTCGCCGGCTTCGGTTCCCATGGTGGCGAGTTCGTCGAGGACCTTGCCGGCGGCCTCGTCCCACTGGGCGGCGGTGACGCGCGGGTTCTTGCCCGCGCCGCCGCTGAGGAACCGTTCCTCCGCGTCGCGCAGCATCTTGCTGTCGGGGCCGCCCCAGTACTGCTCGAAGCGCCGGCGCTCGGCGTCGGGCAGGATCGCGAGGTTGAACTCGTACAGCAGCGCGCGGTTGGCGGCGAAGTCGGAGACGTGCCGCAGGTCGGCGGCGCTGACGTTGCGGGCGGCGAGGGCGGAGGCGATGACGGCGTCCTCGCGGGAGAGCGTCTCGCGGGCCCGGGTGATGCCGACGAGGGCGCGGCCCTGCTTGTCCATCTCCACGTTCTCCAGGGCGTGGAGATTCATGAGGAACTCGTAACAGGGGTCGACGAGCCGGCTGTAGAGGTCCAGTGCCTGACTCGGGTCGAGGGTGTTCTGGTCGACCGAGCGGCGCAGGGCGCTGATGCCGTGGAAGGCGGCGAGGATCGAGCGCAGACGCTGGGCGTTGTCGGCGCTCAGCTGCTCGATGACCTCGGGGTCGCGGGCGTTGGCGCCGATCTGTTCGACGGCCTGGTCGGTGGCGGCGCGGCGCTTGGCGAGTTCGGTGGTGGCCGCGGAGGCGGTGGGGTCGCCGACGACGACGAGGGTCTGGCGGCGCTCCTTCTGGATGACGCGGACGACGTCCTCGATGGGGTAGCCCACCTTGTCGATCACGTAGGCGACGTCGAGGAGTTGGACGGCCTGACGACCCGTGATGACCGTGGCGAAGGACCAGAGTGCGGTCAGCGAGACGAGCGGCACAAGGAGCAGCGCGACGATCTTCCGGCGGATGGACTTCCCGCGAAAGCGCATGGCCTCCCCAGCCTCCCCCAGCTCATCCCCGATGTCGGGGGGTCGGTGTTCCGTCGGTGTTCCGTGGGCGTTCCGTCGTTTTAAACCGGCGTGAGCCTACTACTGCCGCGCAGCGGGTTCGAAGGCGTGTCCGGACGTTTTCGGCCGGACCTCCGGACGAAGATCACGAGTTGTCCGATAATTCCGGTCAGGAGCGGCCCGATATGTGGCACATGACACTTGGTGGGGCGTCAGTTCCCGCACCTGCATGGATGGCTGGAATTATTCGTTCCGCGATCATTGGGGCGGGGGGACGGATCCGCGGTCCGGAAAGGCCCGGTGCGGGAATCTCTGTGCGGCGCCGTACGTCTTCTGTTCAGGGGGACACGTCGGGGTAGACGTGTGGGGGTAGGCGTGCGGACCGCGCGGTGGGGAGTGAGCGGACCATGAACAGGTATCAGGACGGCGGGACCGAGGACGGCGGGACCGAGGACGGCAGGGGCGGGAACCGGCGCGGGCTGTGGGTGGAGGAACCGGCCCGGCGGCGCCGGATGCCCGATCCGGTGCGCGCGTCCGCGGTGCGGGCGGTGCTGATCGTGTCCCTGACCCTCATCCAGGCGACCGTCAGCTTCTTCTTCACGCTCACCGGGTCCTGGCTGGCCTTCCCGATGGTGCTGGGAGCGGTCGCGGGGACCATCGTGGCCACGTGGGGCGTGCTGGACGTGTGGATCACCCGGCAGATGTGGAACCAGCGGTACGGGGTGGTGTCGGAGCCGAGCAGCACGGCGCGGCGCCGCCGCCGCGAGGAGCGCCGGGCCGCCAAGGCCGCCCGCGCGGAGCGGAAGGCGGGCCCGGCCCGAATAACCCGCGAGGACGGCCCCCTCGCGGCCTTCGGCCGGCGCTGAGGGGGCCGCCTCCGAGGGGTGCCGCCGGGGCGGTGCCGGGCGACGCCGGGCGGCGCCCGCCTCAGCTCCGGCGGAACATGCGGGTCGCCGTGATCTCGCCGTGGATCGTCTCCTGCTCCGGGGACTGCTGCGGGAGACCCGGGCGGAGGTGTTCCTCGACGCTGATGTACTTCAGCCCCGCCCGCAGGTCCGCGTCGTTGCGCAGCCGGATGACCAGCGGGAACTCGGCGAGGGCCGTGGTGTCGAACAGGCCCGTCGTGTAGAGCAGCTGGACGCCGAGCGCGTCGGACACCGCCCGCTGGAGCTCCAGCAGGTAGGTGGCGTTCGCACGGCCGATCGGGTTGTCGAGGAACAGCGTGCCCGCGTGGCGGTGCTTGTCACGGCCGCGGTCGTTGCTGCGCAGCGCCGCCATCGTGCAGTACAGGGCGATCGCGGCGGTCAGCAGCTGCCCGCCGGAGAACACGTCGCCCATCTGCCCGACCGGCACGCGCTCGGCGCGCAGGACCGCGTCCGGCTTGAGGATCTCCACGGAGATGCCCTTGGGTTCCAGCGCCGCCTGGACGCCCCTCAGCAGCAGGGACATGCCGTCGCGGCGGCCCTCGCCGAAGGAGGCGGTGCTGTTCTTCTTCACCGCCGCACGCGTGGCCTCGTCGATGACCTCGCCGAGCCGCTCGGTGAGCGTGGCCTGGTCCGGCTCCTCGAAGCGAATCCGCAGGAACTCCTGCCCCGACCACTCCCCCAGGCCCTCCGGCAGCTGGGAGAGGCGCTGCGCCGAGCGGAGGGTGGCCAGGGCCGATTCCACCAGGCCGCGCAGCCGGTCGACGATGCTGTCGCGGTTGCGCTCCAGCTGCGCCAGTTCGTCGGTGAGCACCCGCAGCCGCGGGGCGAAGGCCGCGGCCCAGGCCGCCGCGTGCTCGGGCAGGGCGGAGGCGGGCAGTTCCCGGATCTGCTGGCGCGCGGGGGTGCGTACCTGCTCGTACCGGGTGGCGTTGGCGTGCCGCACCAGGATGTCGCTCGCCTCGCGCACGGCGGACTCGGCGGCCGAGAGGTCGGCGGCGCAGGCGCGCAGCGAGCGGCGGGCCTCGGTGGCCGACTGGCGGGCCTCCTCCAGGGTGCCCGCGTGGGGTGCGGGCTCCTGCTCGTCCTCGGCGTGGGTGTGGTCGCGCAGGAGGTCGCGCAGCAGGGCGGCGGTCTCGTCGAAGCCGCCGGCTCCGTCCTCGGCGGCGCGGTGGGCGCGCAGCAGGTCGGCGTGGGCGGCCCGGGCGGTTTCCACCGCGGCGCTGTGGGCGGCGAGCTGGGCGGTGGCCGTGCGCAGCAGGACCTGCGCGTGGTCCACGTCCCCGGGGACCAGTTCCTCGGGCAGTTCGGTGTGCGCCCCGCCCTCGGCGGGGGCGTGGCGTTCGGCCTCGCCGCGCAGGCGGCCGAGCTGCTCGCTGGCGGTGGAGGCCCGGCTCTCCAGCATCTGGACGAGGGACTCCGCGCGGGCGGCGGCCGCCTGGCGGGAGGGGCCGTCGGCTCCGTCGGGGCTCTCGAGGAGCTGGGCGGCGCGCGTACGGACCTTGTTGGTGAGCCGGTCCAGTTCGGCGAGGGCGGCGCTCTCGTCGCTCTCGGCGCGGGCCTGTTCGGCGCGCAGGTCGGCGCCGACGCCGACCTTCTCGTACAGCTGGGAAGCGGCGCGGTAGGCCTCGCGGAGGTCGGGCAGCGGCGCCTTGGGCGCGCCGTCGTCCTCGGGGAGCGGCTCGGGGGCGCCGGCGATGTCGGCGCGCTCGGCCCGCAGGGCGCGAGCGGTGCGGCGGGCGTCGTCGGCGGCGCGCTGGGCGGCGCGCCGGTCCTCGTCGGCGGCGCGGGCACGGTCCAGGCACACCTCGGCGCGGGCCTCGGATTCGGCGGCTTCGTCGGCGAGTTCGCGGAGCCTGGCCTGCCAGCCGGCGCGTTCGCGCAGGCGGAAGGCGAGCCCGGCGAGGGCGTCGGCGACGCGGCGGGCCCGCTGGGCGGTGTCCTGGCGCTCGTCGCGCACGCGGGCGGCGTCGGCGGCGGCCTCGTCGGCCTCGGCGCGTACGGTACGGGCCTCCGCGAGCTCGGCGTCGGCCTCCTCGGCGAACGCACGGGCGGCCGCGGCCTGCTGCGCGAGCTCGGCGAGCCGGCCGGGCGGGCAGCCGGTGCGCCAGGAGGCGAGGCGGGCGGCAAGCTCCCGGTCCCCGGCCAGGCGCGCCGCGAGGTCGCGGATCTCGGTGTCCCTGGCCGTGGCGCGGGTGCGCAGCGCCTGGCGCTCCTCGTCGGCGGCGTGCTCGTCGTGCATGGCCGGGTTCGGCGGTACGAGGAACACCGCGTCGTCGTCGGTGTGCGGGACGGGGGCCAGCAGGGCGGCGGCCGTACCGACGGCGACGGTGGAGCGGGGCAGCAGGGCCGCGGCGGAGAGGACCTCGCGGGCGCGGCTGTGGGTGTCGGGGTCGGTGATGACGACGCCGTCGACGAGTTCGGGGCGGGCGGCGAGGACGGCGGCGTGGTCGGCGGGGTCCACGGACTGGGCGAGATAGCGCCAGCCGGGGAGGGCCGGGATGCCGTGTTCGCCGAGGTACTCGACGGTGGCGAGCACGTCGGGGCCGGGTGGCAGCAGGCCGCCGTCGCCGAGCGCCCCGAGGATGCGGGCGTCGTCGGCCGCGGCGGTGCGCAGTTCGAACAACTGCCGTTCGGCCGAGGCGACTCCGTCGGTCAGCAGCTGGTGGAGGTCCTCGGCGTTCCGGTCGAGGTCCTCGGCGGTGAGCCGGCCGCCGGTGGCGGGGTGGTCGTGGGCCGCGGCCGGGAGTCCTGCGTGCGGGTCGGTGCCCGGCGCGGTCCGGCTGCCGGGGGCCGCGCCGCGGGGGCCCGGAACCGTGGCGCCGGGCGCGGACGGGAGGCCCAGGAGGGCGGCCAGGCGGGGGGATTCGGCGAGGGAGGCGGCGGCGCGGTGTTCCGCGTCGTAGGCGGCTTCGGCGGCGTCGGCGGCGTCCGCGGCGCGGGCGGCGGTGAGTTCGGCGCGGGATTCCGCGGCGGCGCCCTCGCGGGCGGCTTCGGCGGCGGCGCGCGCGGCCTCGCGGGACTCGTCCCAGGCGGCGACGGCGGTCTTCTCGGCGTCGGTGGCGGCCAGGGCGGCCCTGGCCGGGTCCGCGTCGGGCGCCGAGTCGTCGAGCCAGCCGGCGCGGACGGCCTCGGCGGTCTCCTGCTGGACCTCGCCGAGGCGCGAGCGGAGGTGCTCGGCCTCGCTGCGGGCCCGCTGGGCGGCCGTCGCGGCGGCGGTGGCGTCGCGGTGTGCGGCCTCGCCGGTGGCCTGCAGGGCCGCGGAACGCTCTTCCTCCTCGTTGGCCACCCGTTCGCCGTGCTCGGCGGCGGTGTGCAGGGCCCGTACGAGATCGGCGGCGGCCGTGGCGCGGGCGGCCAGCGCCGGGGCCGCGTCGCGCTCGGCCTCCAGGATCGCCGCGGCGACCCGGGCGGAGCGGTCGGCGGCGGCGCGGTGGCGCAGGACGGTCTCGGCGGCCTGCCACGCGGAGTGCAGCGTGCGCGCTTCGAGGAGTTCGCGGCGCTGGGCGGTGGCGGCCTTGTCGGCGACGGTCAGGGCCAGCGAGGCGTGCCGGTAGGCGAGTTCGGCGGAGACGGCGGCACTGCGGGCGCGGGCGGTTTCGGCGGCGGTGACCTCGTGGGCGGCGCCGGTGACGCGCTGGGCGAGGTCGGCGGCGCGGCCGCGCTCCTCGGTGGCGCGGGCGGACAGCCGCCGGGCGAGGGTGCGCGTGCGGCGTTCGGCGCCCGCGTGGACGTCGCGCAGCCGGGAGCGGGTCTCGGCGGCCTCGACGATGCGTCCCAGGAGGTCCGCCGAGCCCGCGGTGAAGTCGCGTTCGGCCATCAGCTCGGCGCGGCGGCCGAGCTTGTTGCCGAAGCCGTGGACGAGGTCGGCGAGGCCGTCGGTGTCGCGGGTGTCGGTGACGGCGCGCAGCAGCAGGTCGGTGAAGTCGGAGTCCTTCTTCACCGCGAACAGGCCTGCGGCCTCGCCCTCGTCCGCGTTCATCTCGCGCTGGTAGCGGAAGAGTTCGGGGTCGAGGCCGAGTTCGGTGAGGTGCTCGTTCCAGCGGTCGTGGATCTCCTCGAAGTACACCTCGAGGTGCGGGTACGCCTTGCCCGACTCGGTGAGGGCGTCGCGGAAGCCCTTCATCGTGCGGCGGCGGCCCTGGGCGCCGGACGCGCCTTCGACGGGCGGGCGTACGGCGGTGGCCTCGGCGACGGGCAGGCTGTCGAGGCTCAGGCCGGGGCCGGGGCGGAAGGAGTACCAGGCTTCGGCGAACTTGCGCGGGTCGTTGGAGACCTGGCGGCCGCGCCATTCGCTGACCTTGCCGACGACCACGCACTCGCCGGTCTGGGTGTGCTGCCACTCCAGGGCGACGTGGCCGCAGTCGTCGGCGAGGAGGAACTTGCGCAGCACGCCGGAGCTGGCGCCGCCGAGGGTGTTGCGGTGGCCGGGCAGCATCACCGAGAAGATCAGCTTGAGGAGGACGGACTTGCCGCCGCCGTTCTCCAGGAAGAGCACGCCGGCCGGGGCCGGGCGGCGCGGCGGGCCGGTGGGCTCGTCCTCGAAGAACTCCGCCTGGGCGGGCGCCGGGTGGGGCACCGGCTCACCGACTCCGCGCAGGTCGAGCACGGTGTCGGCGTAGCGCGCACCGGCGGGCCCGATGGAGTAGAGGCGGATCCGGGACAGCTCGTACATGGCGGCGGACTCTCGTTGCTTCTCGGTGGTCTCGGGGTGTTCCCGGTACGGAAGGGCGGGTGGCTCAGGCGTGGAACGGCAGGCCGGCGTCGGCCGCGAGTTCCAGGTCGTCGCCCTCGGGCGGCGGCAGCAGGGTGGCGGAGCCGTCGCTGACGGGCACCACGCCCAGTTCCAGGAGTTCGGCCATGGCCGCGCTGCCCGCCATGTCGCGGACCTGGAGCTGGTAGCGGGGCGTGGTGCGGTACGTGCCTCCGGCGTCGTCCCCGGTGCGCTGGAGGAAGCCGGATTCGGTGAGGAAGGCGGCGGCCTTGCCGACGATGCCGGTGGTGGAACCGGCGAGGCGGCGGGCGTCCTTGGTGGCGCCGGTCGCGCTGCGGCGGGCGTAGACGCGCCAGGCGGCCTCCAGGCCGGGGGCGTCGGAGGCGGGGTCGGTGTTCTCGCCGAGCTCTTCGGCGCGCTCCTCGAGGCGGCGGCAGGTCTGCCGGACGAAGGCGTCGACGCCGTTGACGGTGACGCGGCCGATGTAGCCGTCGTCGGCGAGGTCCTCGGGGCGCGGGAAGGCGAGGGCCGCGACGGCGAGGTGGGCGAGGCCGTGCAGGAAGCGGTCGGCGGAGTCGGCGGTGGTGCGGCGGGCGTAGTCGCCCATGCGGACGGCGAAGACGGAGTCCTCGCCGGCGGCCACGGCCATGCCGGCGCGCGGGGACACCTCCAGGACGACGAGGCCGAGGCCGGTGGCGACGGCGTCGGCGAGCCGGCCGAAGGCGGGGTCCTCGCGGTAGCGGCGGAGCAGTCCCGCGTACTCGGCGTCGCGGGCGGGGAGCAGCTTGGGCTGCAGTCCGTACGCGACGAGCCGGGCCGCGTCGGCGGCGTCCGCCGGGGTGACGGCCGGGGCCGCGGCTGCGGGCGCGGCGGAGGCGGGAGCCGCGGGCTCGCTCCACGCGGGGTGCTCGGCGTGGTGGTCGCTCACGGGCGGGTCTCCTCGGCGGTGCGGGGGGTGATGTCGGCGGGCGGGGCGATGTCGACGGCAATGCCGTGGCTGCCTTCGGCAGCGGCGCTGCGGGTGGGCTCGGCGGCCGTGACGGGGCTGCCCTCGGCGGCAGTGCGGCGGGTGGCCTCGGCGGCGGTGCCGGGGGTGCCCTCGGCAGCAGTGCGGCCGGCGCCCCCGAGGGCGGTGCCGGGAGTGCCTTCGGCAGCGGTACAGCGAGTGCCCCCGGCAACGGTGCGGCGGGTGGCCTCAGCAGCGGTGCCGCGAGTGCCCCCGGCAGCAGTGCGGCCAGCGCCCCCGAAGGCGGTGCCGGGGCTGCCTTCGGCAGCGGTACAGCGAGTGCCCCCGGCAGCAGTGCGGCGGGTGGCCTCAGCGGCGGTGCCCCGGGTGCCCTCGACAGCAGTGCGGCCAGCGCCCCCGAAGGCGGTGCCGGGGCTGCCTTCGGCAGCGGTACAGCGAGTGCCCCCGGCAACGGTGCGGCGGGTGGCCTCAGCGGCGGTGCCCCGGGTGCCCTCGACAGCGGTACGGCGGGCGCCCCCGAAGGCGGTGTCGGGAGTGCCTTCGGCAGCGGTACAGCGGGTACCCCCGGCAACGGTGCGGCGGGGGGCCTCAGCGGCGGTGACGCGAGGGCCCTCGGCGGCAGTGCCGCGGGTGCCCTCGGCGGCGGTGCCGCGGGTGCCCTCGAGCGCGGCGCCGGGGATGGCCTCGGCACCGGTGCGGCAGGTGCCCTCGGCGGCCGTGCGGCGGGTTGCCTGAGCGGCGGTGCCGCGAGTGCCCCCGGCAGCGGTACGGCGAGTGCCCTCGACACCGGTGCGGCAGGTGCCCTCGAGCGCGGCGCCGGGGATGGCCTCGGCACCGGTGCGGCGGGTGGCCTCGGCGGCGGTGCCGGGGGTGGGCTCGGCGGCCGTGCCGCGGGTGGGCTCGGCGGCGGTGCCGGGGGTGGGCTCGGTAGTGGTGCGGCGGGTGGGGTCGGCTGCGGTGTTCATGCTGCCTCCGTGCGGTCCGCGGCCATGCCGGCCGCGTCGAGGAGGGCGGTGCCGACGATCAGGTCGGCGCCGCCGAACTCGGGGTCGTCGAGCTGGGTGCCGTCGTCCACCGCGAACAGCAGCCGCTCCTCGCCCTGGCGGTAGGCCGTGCCGACGGCCGGGCTCGCCGCGTGGACGGCGAGCAGGGCCACCAGGTACGGCAGCTCGGGGTCGCTGCGGCGGGCCTCGGCCAGCAGGCCGGACAGTCGGCGCGGGGCGTCGTGCGGCAGGTCCAGGAGCTCCATCGCGGCGGCGAGCTGCTCCTCGCTGAAGCGGCTGTCGTCCGGGGTCGCGATGAGGTCCGGCTCGGGCATCTCCGCGCCGAGGTGCTCCCGCTCCACGGGCGGGGTGAGCAGTATGTCGACCAGGTCGCCGATCCGTACCGAGACCGGGGTGCGCAGTCCGGCCCCGGAGGCGAAGAAGGCGTCCGTGACCCGGCGGGCCTGGGCGACCGGCAGCGGCAGCAGCGGGGCCACGAGCTGTCCGTACAGGTCGATGCCGGAGCGCGGCGCGGGGGCGGCGAAGGCCTGGCGGTCCTGCTCGGCGCGGAAGAGCGGCCCGGCGTCCAGCAGCCGGGACTGGAGCTGGGTGTGGCGGCGGATGCAGTCCTTGACGATGTCGACGAGCTCGGCGGCGCGCCGCTTGCTCTCGGGCTCCTCGGCCTCGTCGCGCGCCTTGCGGATGTTGGTCAGGATCGCGTTCTCGTGGCGGTAGCGGTCGGCGACGTGGTCGAGGGCCTCCTCGATCATGTCGGGGACGGACTGGAGCCAGTCCACGGCCCGCACGTTGCGCCGCGTCGCGTCCAGGGTGCGGCGCAGGGTTTCCGCGTACTGCACGGTGCGGTACCGGGCCTGCTCGGCGGCGAGTTGGGCGTCCGCCAGCCGGCCCCGGCTGATCAGCACCTCCAGCTTGACCTCGGCCGCGATCTGCGCGCTCGTCACGTCGGTGTCGAGGGCGCCGACCAGGACGTTGACGGCCTCGTCGGTCGTGCGCAGGTAGACCGCGCCGCCGTAGCCGGGCACTTCTTCGATCAGCTTGAAGTCGTAGTCGCGCCGGACGTAGACGCCGTCCGGGCCGAACGTGCCGTATATCGCGCGGAAGCCGCGGTCCACGCTGCCGACGTTGATCAGGTTCTCCAGCACCCAGCGGGCCACCCGCTCGTGCTCGGCGGCGGGCCGGGACGGGGCCTGTGCGGCGACGCGCGGGAGGAGCCTGGCCACTATCTGCTCGTGGTCGGCGCCCGTGTCGAAGTCCATGTTGAGCGTGACCAGGTCGATCGCGGCCAGCGCGACCTCCGCCATCGCGTAGACCCCGTACTCGCCCGCCAGGTTGGCCTTGCGTACGTCGAGGTCGTGCAGCGGGGCGGTGCAGGCGAGCGCGCGCAGCCGCCGGGCCAGGCCCTCGTCGGCGGCCGGGCCCGGCGCCGGGGACGGAAGGGTCTTCGCCGGGGCAGGGAGAGTCACGGACAAAGACTAGGCGCTGACCCTGACAACATCCCAAACGGCATGGTTCGGCCGGATCGTCCCCGCCTACCGGGATGACGACGGCGGGCCTGTTCTACGCTCACCGCATGGCTTCCATGATCACATCCTCCGAGGCGGCGATCGACCTCAACGCCGATCTCGGCGAGGGCTTCGGACGCTGGACGCTCACGGACGACGAGGCCCTGCTCTCCGTCGTCACGAGCGCCAACGTCGCCTGCGGTTTCCACGCCGGGGACCCGTCCATCATGCGCCGGGTCTGCGAGCTGGCGGCGGAGCGGGGCGTACGGATCGGCGCGCAGGTCTCCTACCGCGACCTGGCGGGCTTCGGACGGCGCTCCATGGACGTGCCGGCCGGCGAGCTGGCGGACGAGGTGGCCTACCAGATCGGGGCGCTGGAGGTGTTCGCGCGCGCGGCCGGCTCCCGGGTGTCGTACGTGAAACCGCACGGCGCGCTCTACAACCGCACGGTGCACGACGCCGAGCAGGCCGCCGCGGTGGTCGCGGGGGTCCTGACGGCCGGGGGCGCCCTGCCCGTACTCGGCCTCCCGGGCTCCCTGCTGCTGGAGGCCGCCGCAGAGTCCGGGCTGGTCCCCGTACCGGAGGCCTTCGCCGACCGCGCCTACACGCCCGCCGGGACGCTGGTGCCGCGCACCGAGCCGGGGGCGGTGGTGCACGATCCGGACGCCGTGGTGGCGCGGGCCGTACGGATGGCTGCCGAGGGGACGGTCGCTGCGGCCGACGGCTCCGCGGTCCTCGTCGCCGCCCGCTCGCTGTGCCTGCACGGGGACACTCCGGGGGCCGCGGACCTCGCGCGCCGGGTCCGGGCGGCGCTGGGCGCGGCCGGGGTCCGGGTGGAGGCCTTCGCGTGAGGCCGCTCGTGGTCGGCGGGGAGGCGCTGCTGATCGAGGTGGAGTCGGCCGCCGAGGTGGCCGCGCTCCACGCCGAACTGCTGCGCCGCCGGGACGCGGGCGAGCTGGGTCCCGTACGGGACCTGGTGCCGGCGGCGCGGACCGTGCTCCTCGACGGCGTACGGGACCCGGCCGGGCTGGGCGCCCGGATCACCGGCTGGGAGGTGCCTCCGCTGGCGGAGTCGGACGGGCCCCTGATCACCGTCCCGGTGCGGTACGACGGGCCGGACCTTGCGGAGGTGGCCGGGCTGTGGGGCGTGGCCCCCGGGGCCGTCGCGGAGATCGTCGGCGACACCGTCTTCCGGGTGGCGTTCTGCGGGTTCGCGCCCGGCTTCGGCTATCTGACCGGCCTCCCGGAGCGCTTCCACCTGCCCCGGCGGGCCACGCCCCGGACCGCCGTCCCGGCCGGCTCGCTGGCCCTCGCCGGGGAGTACGCGGGGGTGTACCCGCGCTCCTCCCCCGGCGGCTGGCAGCTGATCGGGTCCACGGACGCGGTGCTCTGGGACCCGGAACGGGAACCGGCGGCTCTGTTCGCCCCCGGCGTCCGGGTGCGGTTCACGGAGGCGGGCCGATGAGCGGGGCGGTGAGCGGGCCGGTGAGCGGGCTGCTGGTGGTACGTCCGGGAGCCCTGACCACGGTCCAGGACCGGGGCCGCGCCGGCCACGCGCATCTGGGCGTCCCGCGCTCGGGGGCGCTGGACACGGCGGCCTTCGCACTGGCCAACCGGCTGCTCGGCAACGCCCCGGACGCCGCGGCGCTGGAGACGACCCTCGACGGGGTCGGGCTGCGGGCGCTGGCTCCGGTCACCGTGGCGGTCACGGGTGCGCCCTGTCCGGTACGGGCGGCCGGCCGGCCGGTGGCGTGGGGAGCCGCCGTCAGGCTGCCGGCCGGTGCGGAGCTGGAAGTGGGCCGGGCGGAGTCGGGGCTGCGCAGCTACGTCGCGGTGCGGGGAGGCCTGGCCGTCCCGCCGGTCCTGGGCAGCCGCTCGACGGACCTCCTGTCGGGGCTGGGGCCGCCGGTCCTGTCGGCCGGGACGCTGCTGCCGGTGGGCTCCGGCCCGGCGGACCAGCTCCCGGGGGCGGACGACTGCCCGCTGCCCGGGGCGCCTTCGCAGCTGCTGCTCCCGCTCCGGCCGGGGCCGCGGGCGGACTGGTTCACCGAGGGCTCGCTGGCCGGGCTGTGGCGTTCGGTGTTCCGGGTGTCGCCGAGGTCGAACCGGATCGGCCTGCGCACGGAGGGCGGGGCACCGCTGGTCCGCGCCCGGGAGGGCGAACTGCCCAGCGAGGGCATGGTGCTGGGCGCGGTCCAGGTCCCGCCGGACGGCCTGCCGGTGGTGTTCCTCGCCGATCATCCGGTGACGGGCGGCTACCCGGTGGTGGGCGTGGTCCCGCCGGGCCCGGCCCTGGACGCGGCGGCGCAGGCCCGGCCGGGGACCCCGGTCCGGTTCCTCCGGTCCCGTTGACCCGATGACCCGATGATGCCCCGTTGCCCCGTTGCCCCGTTGCCCCGATGAAACGCTTGCGGGGGCTTCGGCCAAGTACTGGGTGAGGGGGCCGACCGGGTCCCCTGCGCAGGGGAGGAACCGGGTGCACAGCCCACGACACGAGACCGGGCCACCGGATCTCACCACACCCGAGGGGTTCGGGGCGTTCTACGAGGACCACATCGACGCCGTGCTCGGCTTCGTCACCCGCCGGGTCGCCGACCCGCACCTGGCGGCGGACCTGACGGCGGACATCTTCCTCGCCGCGATGGGATCGGCCGGCACGTACCGGGGCCACAGGGGAGCCCCGGTCGCCTGGCTGTTCGGGATAGCCCGCAACGTCCTGTCGGGCCACGCCCGCGGTCTGGCCCGCGAGAGCGGCGCGCTGGCGCGGCTGAGCGGCCGCCGCCTGCTCGACGACGAGGACGTGGCGGCGCTGGAGGAACGGATCGACGCCCAGCGCGCCTTCCACGACCTGGCCGAGCGCCACGCCGCGCTCTCCGAGCCCCTGCGCGCCGCCCTCGACCTCGTGGTCATCGACCAGCTCACCCCGGCCGAGGCCGCCCAGGCCCTCGGCGTCACCCAGGCAACGATCCGCGTCCGCCTGCACCGGGCCCGCCGCGCCCTGCGCCCGTCGGGCTCCTTGGGCGAGTCACAGTTGGAGGTAGCCCGATGAGCAGCAGGCCCCACGGGTTCGAGGACCGGCTGAAGGCCGCGCTCCTGGCCCGCCTCCCGGAGGCCGCGCCGGCAGCCCCCGCGCGGTCCTTCGCACGGCGGTACGGCATTCCGCTCGCGGTGGGCGTCGCCACGGCCGCCGTGGTCGCCGTCATGACCCTGACGGGCAGCACCCACACCGGCTCGCTGCCCGCCGGCACGCCGAGCCCTTCTGCCACGGACGCGCCCAGGATCACGAAGGAGCCGGACGGGTCGCTGCGGTTCGCTCTGCCCCGGCAGGAGCAGGTCCCAGCCCTGGTCGACCGGCTGAAGGAACTGGGGGTCGAGGCCGTCGCGGTCCAGCCGGTGCCGGAACGCGAGTGCGTGTCGTACCGGGGCTGGAGCCGCGTCCCGCAGGCCGATCCCGCGGCCGGCCTGTCGCCCGGCGGTGACGGACGCACCCTCAAGGTCAACCCGAAGGCGGTCCCCCCGGGACACACACTCGCGCTCACGTGGACGTACTACCCGCCGTGGTGGGAGGGGCGGCAGGGACTCGCCTTCGGAATCCTGCGGAACGAGCACGCCCCCTACTGCTCGGTCGACCACACGGAGGCCGCCCTGGAGGCTCAGCGGTTGGGGCCCCGCACCCCGCCCCCCGGCGTGACCCCGCCCACCGGCGTACCGCCCACCATGTCGCCCTGATCGCGCTCCGCGGCCGCACGCACGCCGCCACAGCACGCGGCCCGGCCCTCTTCCAGGGGGCCGGGCCGCGTGTGTGTCGGGCAGGGGGTCGGCGGAGCTACACGGCCGACTCCGGGGTGATGCGGCTGCGGACGGCCGACTGGACGTCCTCCTCCTCCGCCGGGTCGGCGGCCAGGCGGCGCAGCCGGGGTGCGACCCGGGCGTCGGCGGTCTCGGCGTGGAGGGCGGCCACCTCGCGGGTGGTCTCCTCGCAGTCCCACAGGCATTCGACGGCGAATCCGGCCGCGAAGGAGGGGTCGGTGGCGGCCAGGGCCCGCGCGGCGCGGCCGCGCAGGTGGGACGAGGCCGTCTCGCGGTAGATGTGACGCAGTACGGGGGCCGCGCAGGCGATCGCGAGGCGGCCCGCGCCGTCCACCAGGGCGTACAGTGCGCGGGTGTCGGGGCCTTCGCCGCGGACGGTGGAGCGCAGGGCTTCGAGGACCAGGCCGGCGTCCTCGGCTCCGCCCCGGGCGGCCAGGACGGCCGCTGCGGCCGCGCCGAGGGCGTCGGGCCGGTGGACCCAGCGGCGGGCGCGTTCGACGGCGCCGGGGCCGCACATGCGCTCGTACGCGGCCACGGCGGGCTCGTCGGCGGCGGCTTCGATGAGGTCCAGGACGGCCGGGTTCTCCGGTTCGGCGAGGACCAGGTGGTGCAGGGCGGTGGCGCGGGCGGCCTCGCCGCACGCTCCGGCCGCCGCCGCGAGGATGGCGGGGCGGTCCTCGGTCTGGGCCACGGCGGCCAGACAGCGGGCGGCGGGCACGTGCAACGGGGTGCCGCGGCGCAGCCCGTCGGCGGCCCAGTCGAAGACGGCTTGCACGCCCCAGCCGGGCCGGGGGCCGCTGGGGGTCAGCTGGCGCTGCCAGCGGTCGAAGGAGCCCTGCCGGCGGGCGGCGCGCAGGCGCTCCCCGTGGCGCGGTGACTCCTCCCACAGGCACCAGGGCCTGGGTTCGTACGCGTCGCGGATGGCGGCGGCCAGCCGCGCCTCGCCTTCCGCCGTGGCGGGGAAGCGGGCGATGACCGGCTCGGCCAGGGACCGCAGTCCCTCGTCGTCGTCGCGCAGGGCGAGCTCGTCGAGGGCCCAGGCCCAGTTGGCTCCCGAGGCGGCGTACCGGCGCAGCAGCATGAGCGCGTCGTCACGGCCGTAGGAGGCGAGGTGGCCCAGTACGGACAGGGCGAGGCCCGTCCGCTCGTCCGCTTCGTCGAGGAGGTCCTCGGCGGCGAACAGGTGGGCCTCGATGGCGCCGAGGGGGCCGTCGAGATCCAGGTACAGCCGGGCGTAGTACAGGGAGCGGTTCTCGACCTGCCAGTCCTGGCGCGGGTCGCGGATCACGCACTGGTCGAGGGCCGCCAGGGCCTCCGCCCTGGGCGCCGCGAGGGCGTGCAGCGTGCCGTCACCGCGGCCCCGCTGGAGCATCCCGAGCAGCGTGCCGCTCGGCGCTATGACTGGTTCGAACATGGGAATGGCCTCAAATCAAGCTGGGGACGCAACCGGGAATCGGGATTCACAGGGCCGCGTAACAGCATGTGAGGACGTCCGCCGTCAGGTTCCGCTCGATGTAGACCATTGCCTTCTCACTCTCGTCGGTGCTTCGCGGCCATGGCGGCCGGTGCGGCAGGGGGTGGGTGGTGGACACCCTTCGTGTCCAGCCCGCTCCTGCCCGTCCGTCATGTTCGCGAATCGAATCCGACGCCATGATGACCCAGCCGGTTTGTGCGCCGCGACCACATTTACGGCCGCCGTGACCAACCTGTGAGGTCGGACACCGGCCGGACCCGGCCGCCGCCGGGCAAAAAGCGGACTACTTGGCTCCGAAGAGTTCCAGCAGGTCGGCCTTGGCGAACATGCGCGCCGTGTCCACGGCGGAGGGGGTTCCGGCGGTCGGATCGGCCCCGCCGTCGAGCAGGGCGCGGATGACGGCCCCCTCGCCCTTGAAGACCGCTCCGGCGAGGGGGGTCTGGCCGCGGTCGTTGGCGCGGTCGGCCTCGGCGCCGCGGGCCAGCAGGGCCGTGACGGTGTCGGCGTGGCCGTGGTAGGCGGCCAGCATGACGAGGGTGTCGCCGCGGTCGTTGGTGAGGTTCGCCGGCACTCCGGCGTCGAGGTACGCGGCGAGCGTCGCGGTCTCGCCCTGCCGGGCGAGGTCGAAGATCTTGGTGGCCAGTTCGATGACGTCCTCGTCGGGGACGTCCTGGGAACCGGGGCCGCCTTCGGTGTGCTCGCTCATCGTTCGTACCGCCTTTCACTCGCTGCCGGCATGGGGTTCGCCCCGGCGGACCCGGACGGGGACCGGGACCGGGACCGGGACCGGGCCGGCCGGGCAGGGGGGTGTACGGCACTGCGTCCGCACGGGTGAATCGTCAGAGTAGCGCCCGGACCTGGACATGCCGGGGCCGGGACCGAGGCAATGATCACCCTTGCCCCCCTTCACACCGGACGCGCCAGCCGGAGTGACCCGGTCCAGTGAAAAACGCGCGCATTCACCCGTATGCACCTTTTGTCGCATTGATACTTGCTGTGAGCCTGGAAGAACTGATGGTGACTGTCCCCACCCACCAGGAGAACCTCTCATGGTCCTTTCCATCTCAGGCGTGGTCCTGCTCGGCATCATCTGCTTCCTGTTCTTCAAGAAGGACGGGATGAAGCTGACCCACGCGTTCGTCTGCTCGCTGTTCGGCTTCTTCCTCGCCGGCTCCGCCATCGCTCCGAGCATCACCGCGAGCACGGCGAGCCTCGCGAGCCTGCTCGGCGGGATCAAGCTCTAGGCCCGCCGGGACACGGCGACACCAGCCGCACCCGAAGTACCCGAACACCCACAACTCCAGGAGACGCCCGTGGCCCGGCGCCCACTTCCCCGCATCCTCAGCAGCGGCACCGCGTCGCTGGCACGGGGCCGCGACCTCGCTCGCACGGCCGCCGACAGCGCCACGGACGTCCTCCATCCGCTCCTCACCATCGGACGCGGCCTGCGCATCCTGGCCTCGGCCGGGCGGCGCAAATGGTCCGAAACCCCCAAGGACAAGCGTGGTCCCGCGCTGTTCCTGGGGGCCGCCTGCGTCCTCGTGGTCGCACTCGTCCCCTACGGTCCGCTCCTCGCCCTGATCACCCTCATGGCGGCGGCGGCCTGGCAGGGACGCGACCGCACCCCGGTGAAGACCGGGCCCAGCGATGCCGAGACCGAACGGCTCGGCTCCCTCTACGAAGCACTCGTGCCGTACTTCTCCACCCCGGAGGACCCGAGCCCCCTCTTCGCCCACGGCGGCGACTGGGACAAGGCCTTCAGCGGCTACGAGTTCGACGAGGCGGGCCGCATCACCCGGCTCCACATCCGCTACCCGGCCTACTTCACCGATGGCGAGGCCGCCTCACGGGCCCGGATCGAGGCACTGCTGCACGCCAAGTCCGGGCGCGGACGGGAGTATCTCTTCGAATGGGACGAGGAGGGCAACCAGCTCGACCTGAGCGTGCTGGCGGCGCTGCCGACGGGCATCGCCGCCCAGCCGTTCGTCACCTCCCCCGGTGAGACCGTCCTCGGTTTCACCGACGCCGGCAGCGTCCAGCGCACCCTGCCCGTCCTGGCGGGCGACGAGCCCCGGGACGTGCCCCCGGTCATCTGGCGCACCGGCCCCCGCGCCACCGAGCCCCACCTGCTGGCCGTCGGCCAGCCCGGCAGCGGCACCTCCACACTGCTGCGCTCGATCGCCCTGCAGGCCCTGCGGCACGGGGGCGACGTACTGATCGTCGAAGGCGGCGGCAGCGGCGAGTACTCCTGCCTGACCGGCCGCAGCGGCGTCATCGCCGTGGAATGCGGGCCGGTCGGGGCACTGGCGACGCTGGAGTGGGCCGCGAAGGAGACCGAGCGGCGCCTCATCGCCACCCACCGGGCCCGCGAGGCGGGCCGCCCCGCACCCGAGGACGCCCGCCGCCCCCTGTGGATCCTGCTGGACCGGCCCAGCGTCCTGGCGCACCTCGCGGCCGCCGAGGGCGGGCCCGATCCGCTCGCCCAGCTCCAGGTGCCGCTGCGGCACGGGCGGGCCGCGCACGTCACCGTGGCGGTGACCGAGCAGTTCGACCACCTGGAACTGCTGCACGACGCCGTCTGGCAGCACACCCGCGCCCGCGTCGTGCTCGGGCCCGCCGCGATCCAGCAGGTGGCCGACGTCCTGGGGCTGCCGCCGCACACCACCCCGCCGTCCCAGGTCCCGCCGGGCCGCGGATACGCCCGGCTCGGCTCGGGCCCGGTGCACCGGCTCCAGGTGCCCGCCACCCCGGACCCGTACGACGACGCCGCGCATCCGGCGTTCCGCCAGGCCGTACTGGAGCTCCTGCCGGAGCGGCTCACGCCCGGCGGGGGCGGCGGGCGGGGTCCCGAGCCCGGCTCGCCGGCCAAGCCGATGCAGCCGCCGGCGCAGGGCTCGGCCGTCGACGCGTCCGGGATTCCGGCGATGCCGGCCGAGACGCCGTAGGCGGGCCGCGTGCGGGGCGGGGCCGGGGGGTTACGCCACGAACGTCCGCGGCGGCTCCGCGCCGCTGCCGCCCGCGCCCGTGCCGACCAGGGCCGCGGCCGCCGCCAGCCGGGCGGCGGCCTCCTCCGCCACCGGGCCGCCCACGGTGAACGGCAGGCGGACATAGCCCTCGAAGGCTCCGTCCACGCCGAACCGGGGCCCCGAGGGGACCCGTACGCCGACCCGCTCCCCGACCTCGGCCAGCCGGGAGCCCGACAGACCGCCCGCGCGTGCCCACAGCGTCAGCCCGCCCCGCGGAACCTCGAACTCCCAGTCCGGCAGCTCCCGGCGCACCGCCGCGACCAGCGCGTCCCGGTTCTCCCGGGCCTGCTCCCGGCGGATGCCGACGGCCTCCTGCCACCCGCCGGTCCGCATGAGCCAGTTCACCGCGAGCTGTTCCAGCACCGGCGTGCCCAGGTCGGCGTAGGCGCGGGCGGCGACCAGGCTCCGGATCACGTCGGGGGCCGCGCGGACCCAGCCGATCCGCATGCCCGCCCAGAAGGCCTTGCTGGCGGAGCCCACGGTGATGACCGTGCTGCCGGCCGGGTCGAAGGAGCAGACCGGGCGGGGCATCTCCATGTCCGGGTCGAGGCGGAGCTCCAGCATGGTCTCGTCGACGACCAGGACGGTGCCCGCGGACCGGGCGGCCTCGACCATGGCCCGTCGCTGCTCCTCCGAAGCCAGGGCTCCGGTCGGGTTGTGGAAGTCGGCCACGACGTAGGCGAGGCGGGGGGCGGAGTCGCGCAGCACCTGCCGCCACACGTCCATGTCCCAGCCGGTCAGCCCGTCGGCCATCGCGACGGGTACGAGCCGCACCCCCGCCGCGCGCATGAGCTGCAGGATGTTCGCGTAGGAGGGTGACTCGACGGCGATCCGCTCGCCGCGCCCGGCGAACAGGCTGCAGATGGCGTCGATCGCGCCCATCGCACCGGTGGTGACCATGATCTGCTCGGGCATCGTGGGGATGCCCGCCTCGGTGTAGCGGTCGGCGAGCATCCGGCGCAGCGCGGGCAGGCCGGCCGGGTAGTCGCCGTGCGTGTGCGCGTACGGCGGCAGCTCCTCCAGGGCGCCCTGGACCGCCTTGGTGAGCCAGGGCTCGGGGGCGGGCAGCGCGGCGCAGCCGAGGTCGATCATGGAGCCGAGGGACTCGGGCGGCAGCGGTTCCAGGCCGCGGGCGGGCAGGGGGTTCCCGGCCGGTACGGAAGTCCAGCTGCCCGCGCCCCGGCGGGACTCCAGGAACCCCTCCCCCCGCAGGGCCTCGTACGCGGCGGCCACGGTGGTGCGGCTGAGCGAGAGCGCGCCGGCCAGCTCGCGCTCGGCGGGGAGCCGGGCGGCGACCGGAACGCGGCCTTCGAGGACGAGGAGCCTGATCCCGTCGGCGAGCGTGCGGTACGCGGGCAGCTTGCGGGAGCCGGGCACGGCGGGGCGGCCCTGCTGGGAGGTGATCAGGCGGGCGAGTTGCGCGGCACCGACCGCTGAGGTCCATTCGGCCATTGCGTCCGGTCCACCTTCGTCGGATTGGCCTCGACTGGGCGTGCCGGAGGCCGGGATTGGATTGAAGTCCGTGGGGACAGAGTGTCACGCGCCGGTCCACCTGCGCCAGCGGGCCTGCCCGGCGGGGGCCTGTCCGGCGGGGGCGCGCTCGGCACCCGTTCACCTCGCGGACCACCGGCACCCCTCGCCCCGGGGGATTCGGGGGATACTGCGGCCGTGACGCACGTACGCCTTCGCCATCCCTATCTGGACCACCCGGCTCCGATCCCCTTCGCACACCGGGGCGGGGCCTCGGACGGGCTGGAGAACACCGCCGCCGCCTTCCGGCGGGCCGCCGACGCGGGCTACCGGTACTTCGAAACCGATGTGCACGCCACGGCCGACGGGAAACTCGTCGCCTTCCACGACTCCACCCTGGACCGGGTCACCGACGGACAGGGCCGGATCGCCGAGCTCCCGTGGAAGCGGATCCGCGAGGCGCGGGTGGGCGGCAGCGAGCCGCTGGCGCTCTTCGAGGACCTGCTGGAGGAGTTCCCGGACGCCCGCTGGAACATCGACGTCAAGGCCGAGTCCGCGCTGCACCCACTGGTGAACCTGATCGCGCGGGCGAGGATCTGGGACCGGGTGTGCGTGGGCTCCTTCTCCGAGAACCGGGTGGCCCGGGCGCAGAAGATCGCCGGGCCCCGGCTGGCGACCTCGTACGGCGTGCGCGGGGTGGTCGGCCTGCGGCTGCGCTCGTACGCGATCCCCGCGGCGCTGCGCGTGGGGGCGGTGGCGGCCCAGGTTCCGGAGACCCAGGCGGGCATCCGCGTGGTCGACCGGCGCTTCGTGCGGACCGCGCACGAGCGGGGCCTGCAGGTGCACGTGTGGACCGTGAACGAACCGGAACGCATGGAGTCTCTCCTCGACCTGGGAGTCGATGGCATCATGACCGACCGGATCGACATCTTGCGCGCGGTGCTGGACCGGCGCGGGGCCTGGGCCTGACACGTCCGCGGGTCCCCGTGCGCGGTCCGTGGACCGCGCGGTACGGGGACCAGCGAGGGGGCACTCATGAGTGCGCAGACGTCAGACGAAGCGGAATCCGGGGCCGAGGACGGCAGATCGGGCGTCGCGGCCAAGGCCGCGCGCAAGCGCGAGCAGCAGGGCTGGTACTTCTACGACTTCGCCGTCTCGGTGTACTCGGCGAGCGTGGTCACGGTGTTCCTCGGGCCGTACCTGACCGAGATCGCCAAGGCCGCCTCGGATGCCGAGGGCTTCGTGCACCCGCTGGGCATTCCGGTGCGGGCCGGATCCTTCTTCGCCTACTCGGTCTCGATCTCGGTGATCCTGGCCGTCCTGCTCATGCCGCTGGTGGGGGCGGTCGCCGACCGGACCGGCCGCAAGAAGCCGATGCTGGCGGCGGCCGCGTACACGGGCGCCGCCGCGACGGCCGCCATGTTCTTCCTGGGCGGTGACCGCTACCTGCTCGGCGGACTGCTGCTGATCGTGGCGAACGCCTCCCTGTCCGTCTCGATGGTGCTCTACAACGCCTACCTGCCCCAGATCTCCACGCCGGACGAGCGGGACACCGTCTCCTCGCGCGGCTGGGCCTTCGGATACACCGCCGGCTCCGTGATGCTCGTGGTGAACCTGGTCCTCTACATGGGGCACGACTCCTTCGGCCTGTCCTCGGGCGAGGCGGTACGGATCTGTCTGGCCTCGGCGGGCCTGTGGTGGGGGGCCTTCGCGCTGATCCCGCTGCGCAGGCTGCGGGACCGGGCCGTGGTCCGGGACCCGGGGGCGGGTCCGGCCGTCAGCGGCTGGAAGCAGCTCGTCGCCACGCTGAAGGACATGCGGCGCTATCCGCTGACCCTGTCGTTCCTGCTGGCGTACCTGATCTACAACGACGGCGTACAGACGGTGATCTCCCAGGCCTCCCTCTACGGCAAGGAGGAGCTGCAGCTGGAGCAGTCCACGCTGATCGGGGCGGTGCTGCTCGTACAGGTCCTGGCGGTGGGGGGCGCGCTGGGGATGGGGCGGCTGGCCCGGATCTACGGCGCCAAGCGCACGATCCTGGGCTCGCTGGCCGCGTGGGCGGTGACGCTGGCAGTCGGATACTTCCTGCCGGCCCGCACCCCGGTGTGGTTCTTCGCACTGGCCGCGATGATCGGGCTGGTGCTGGGCGGCAGCCAGGCGCTGTCGCGCTCGCTGTTCTCGCACCTGGTGCCGGCGGGCAAGGAGGCGGAGTACTTCTCGGCGTACGAGATGAGCGACCGGGGGCTGAGCTGGGTGGGACCGCTCGTCTTCGGCCTCACCTACCAGGTCACGGGCAGCTACCGGGACGCGATCATCTCTCTGGTGGCCTTCTTCGCACTGGGTTTCGTGCTGCTGGCCAGAGTGCCGGTGCGGCGCGCGGTGGAGGCGGCAGGCAATCCTGTACCGCAACGGATCTGAGAGCGGGTCCGCGCGTGCGCCCGCCCCGGATCCACGAACGAATTCCGAACGGATTTAGACGTTGAAGCAAAGGGCCGGTAGTGTACGCCTTTGGCCTGCCAGGCGGACCGTTACTGCGCGCATAAGAAGTGTAGACGTTGGGTGACATCTGCTGCCAGATGTGACAAAACGGGCATTGGTGGGTACAACAAGGGGCGGCACGACGGGCGACGCGTGACCCGGAGCGGGAATCTATACCGCCGACCGGACGTTGACCGGATGACGACGACAGCGACACCTGTCCTGTGGGCGACAAGCCCGGGAGGCACGATTCATGAGTGAGCGAGCTCTCCGCGGTACGCGCCTCGTGGTTACCAGCTACGAGACGGACCGCGGCATCGATCTGGCCCCGCGCCAGGCGGTGGAGTACGCATGCCAGAACGGACATCGATTTGAGATGCCGTTCTCGGTTGAGGCAGAAATTCCGCCGGAGTGGGAGTGCAAGGCGTGCGGCGCCATGGCACTCCTGGTGGACGGGGACGGGCCCGAAGAGAAGAAGGGCAAGCCTGCGCGAACGCACTGGGACATGCTCATGGAGCGGCGCACCCGCGAGGAGCTGGAGGAAGTGCTGGCCGAAAGGCTTGCGGTCCTTCGTTCCGGCGCCATGAACATTGCCGTGCATCCGCGGGACAGCCGCAAGTCCGCCTGACAGCCGGACGAGACAACAGCCGAGGGGCCCCGCCACACCGTGTGTGGCGGGGCCCCTCGGCTGTTCGGTCCGGCTGTTCGGTCCGGCTGTTCGGTTCTCAGGGGGCGAGCGGCGGGCGGTAGCCCGTGTCCGGGCCCGTGTGCTGCCCGGGCCCGTCCTCGCGGATGACCTCGCCCTGGACGACCTTGCCGTCCGGGTAGTGGATCCGGGCCTGCTGGAAGGCGTCGCCGAAGCTCCCGGCGCGCGCCGAGGCCATCTTCCGCTCCAGGGAGCGGGCCGTCCTGCGCCCGATCCACACGCGGACGGGGGGAAGCAGGCAGAACAGGCCGACCACGTCGGACACCAGGCCCGGCATGATCAGGAGCAGGCCCGCCAGCATGGTGAGGCCATTGCCCTGGCCCGGCTGCTGCGGGGTGGGCGGCACGCCCTGCTGGGCCTGCTGGAAGGTGTCGGTCAGGTTCTTGAAGGCACGACGCCCCGCACGCTTGATGACCACCACGCCCAGGACCATCCCGCCCGCGAGCAACGCGGCTACGGTGAGCCCGCCGGCCGCGCCCGCGACCAGGCCGAGCAGCCAGATCTCCAGGATCAGCCAGGCGGCGACCGCCAGGGGAAGGAACGTACGGGCGGGTGAGCGCCGCTGCCGGGGGGCCGTCGAAGGGGGAACGCCGGTCGTCATACTCCCCAGTGTGCCTGGACCTGCGTAAGAGCAGCCTCAGCCGGAGGTACCGGGCGTCCCTTAGGGGGCGCCGTCCGGCCGGTCAGGCCCTGCCGGTGCCCTGGCCCTCGTCCTTGGCCGTGCCCTTGGCGGACTTGCCGAGCAGCTTGGCCGCCTGGGCCTTGAGGCCCCACTGGGTGACCCGCCACAGGGCCTCCACCACGATGTCCTTGCTCATCTTGCTGTCGCCGAACTCGCGCTCGACGAAGGTGATCGGCACCTCCACGACGCGGAAACCCTTCTGCACGGCCCTGCGCGCCAGGTCGACCTGGAAGCAGTAGCCCGCGGAAGCCACCTGGTCGAGCCCGAGGCCCTCCAGGGTCGCGCGGCGGAAGGCCCGGTAGCCGCCGGTCACGTCGCGGATCGGGACGTCCAGCATCAGCCGGGAGTACGTCGAACCGCCGCGCGAGAGGAACTCGCGGCTCTTGGGCCAGTTGACGACGCGGCCGCCCGGCACCCAGCGGGAGCCCAGCACCAGGTCGGCGCCGGCCAGCGCGGTGAGCAGCCGCGGCAGCTCCTCCGGCTGGTGGGAGCCGTCGGCGTCCATCTCGACGATCACTCCGTACCCGGCGTCCAGGGCCCAGACGAAGCCGGCCAGGTAGGCGGCGCCGAGCCCCTCCTTGCCCTTGCGGTGCAGGACGTGCACGTGGTCGTCGCCGGCCGCGAGCTCGTCGGCGAGCTTGCCGGTGCCGTCCGGGCTGTTGTCGTCCGCGACCAGGATGTGGGCCTCGGGCACCGCCGCGCGGACGCGGCCGACGATCAGCCCGATGTTCTCCGCCTCGTTGTAGGTCGGAATGATCACCAAGGCCGTACCGAGCGGTCCGTAGGTCCGCTGTCCGCCGTCGCTCACTGAGTCCCCTTTTGTGCTCGTGCACGTCCTGTAGGTCTGGTCGCAGTCAATGACTTTAGAACAGTGATCGGGGCCCGCGGTCCTTCGGGCCGGTCGGACTCCCGCTGGCTGCGGGCCGCCGTGACCGTTGTCTACTGGACCGCCGGGCCCCGAACTGGGGCCACCCTCCCCCAACTGCCGCTAGGGGTGCCCCCACCGGCGAAACCTTCCCTCGCCCCCGAGGCGCGGGCGCGCTGAGCAGACGGATCCGTCCGGCACGGACGTCCTGATGGTGGACCCGGCCGAACCTATCCGGGTCCGGGCGCCCGCACCGAACCCAGGCCCACCGGATCACCCCTGTGGGCGTACGAATACCTCCCGCCCGCCGACCACGGTCGCCAGGCACACCGGCAGCTCCGCGCCGGGGCTCAGATCGGGCAGTCCCGGGGTGCCGGAGCGGGGGTCGGTGGACCAGCGGGCCACCCGGTCGTCGGGGGCCTGGACCACCAGTTCGTCGGTCTGCCACACGGCGTAGTCGGCCGGGGCGCCGGGAACCAGGACCCCCGCGTCGTCGCGGCCCAGCGCCCGCCAGCCGCCCCGGGTGTGGGCCGTGAAGGCGGCCCGGACGGAAATGCGGTGCTCGGGGGTCCGGTGGAAGGCGGCCGCCCGGACGGTGCCCCACGGATCGAGCGGGGTGACGGGCGCGTCCGACCCGAAGGCCAGCGGAACACCGGCCTTGAGCAGGGCCGCGTACGGGTTCAGGGTGCGGGCGCGCTCGGCGCCCAGCCGGTCGGCGTACATACCGTCCTCGCCGCCCCAGGCCGCGTCGAACGCGGGCTGCACGGACGCGGTCAGACCCAGCTCGGCGAAGGCGGCGATGGTGGCGGGGGTCATCATCTCGGCGTGCTCGACGCGGTGCCGGGCGGCGCGGACACGGGCCAGACCCACCTTCTCCGCCGCGGCCCGGACACCCTCCACGACGGCGGTGATCGCCGCGTCGCCGATGGCGTGGAACCCGGCCTGCAGGCCCGCCTCGGTGCAGGCCGCGACGTGCTCCGCGACCGCGCGCGCGTCCAGGTAGCCGGTGCCGGTGTGCGGGGCGTCGGCGTACGGGGCGTGCAGGCACGCGGTGTGCGAGCCCAGGGCCCCGTCGACGAACAGGTCCCCGGCGGCGCCGACCGCGCCCAACGCCTTGGCCTGGTCGAGGTCCCGGTCGGCCCAGTACCCGAACACGCGCGGGCCGGGCCGCTGCGCCGCCAGCGCCAGCAGGGCGGTGAAGTCCTCGGCGGAGGAGATGCCGGGCCCCCCGCACTCGTGCACGGACCCGATGCCCAGCGAAGCGGCCCGGTCCAGGGCGGCCCGCTGCGCCTCGGCGCGCTGGGCGGGGGTGACGGCTGCCAGCGCGGCGGCGCGCACGGCGTGGTGCGCATCGCGCGTCAGCGGCTCGTCCCCGTCGGGGGTCACTCCGCGGACGAGGTCCAGCAGGGCGGTGGTGACCACCGCCGAGTGCACGTCGATGCGGCTGAGGTAGAGCGGGCGGCCGGCGGCGGCCTCGTCGAGCTCGGCACGGCGCGGCGCGCGCCGCTCGGGCCAGCGGGCGGCGTCCCAGCCGTGCCCGAGGAGCACCCGGTCGGCGGGACGGCTCGCGGCGTACGCGCGTACGAGGTCCAGCGCGGCGGAGAGGGAGGGCGCGGCGGAGAGGTCCAGCCCGGTGAGCGCGAGGCCTGCGGAGGTGGTGTGGACGTGGGCGTCGGTGAAGGCGGGCGTGACGAGCGCCCCTCCCAGGTCGACGACCTCGTCCACGCCCTGCGCGAAGGCGTCGGCCGCGCCCTCGGAGCCGACCCAGGCGATGTGACCGCGCTCGACCACCATCGCCGTGGCGAAGGGGTCCGCGGGGCTGTGTACCTCGCCCCCGCGGAGGAGGACGGTCCTGGTCGGTGCTCCGGCGGCATCGGCGGAGTGGGCGGTGCGGTCAGTCATGCGGACCAGTCTCGCGCGTCACCCCGCCCCGCCCGACCGCCGGGTCCCCGCAGCGGCCCCCTCCGGGATTGCTAGACCCGGGGCGGGCGCGCCTCGTACGGAGTGGACAGGACCACCGTCGTGCGCGTCGAGACGTGGGCCAGGGCGCGCAGGCGGCCCAGGAGGTCCTCCAGCTCCAGGGGCGTCGCGACGCGCACCTTGAGGATGTAGTTCTCGTCGCCCGCGACGCTGTGACAGGCCTCGATCTCGGGAACCCCGGCCAGCCGGTCGGCGATGTCGTCCGGGGCGCTCGGGTCGAACGGCTTGACCGAGATGAACGCCGTCAGCGGCAGGCCGACGGCCTCGGGGTCGACCACGGCCGCGTAGCCGCGGATCACACCACGCTGTTCCAGCCGGCGTACCCGCTGGTGGACGGCCGACGTGGACAGTCCGGTGGCCTTGCCCAGATCCGTGTAGCTCATCCGCCCGTCCCGCACGAGCAGATCCACGATCTGGCGGTCCAGCTCCTCCATTGCGCTCATAGCCGCTCAACCTAAGGCCCAACGCCACTCCAGGCACAGTGCTGTCCATCCACTGGAGGCATCTGCGCCGGGCATGTGACCAAAGCCACAAGCGTATGCGGGCGTCCTGGGGGCTGTTGTGGTTACTCGTGCCGCGCGACGGGAAGTGCTTGGTGTGGCCGAGGCCGAAGAACCTGCCCGCCCGGCCCACCCAAGGGGGAGTACATCCATGCTGAACAACAAGCGCGCCGGTCGCACCGAACCGGAGCCTCTGGAACCGCTCGATCCGGGCGAGGACCCGTACGCCGAGGACGCCGAATTCCTCGACGACGCCGAGGGTTTCGAGATCCACCACGCAATCTGCCCCGACTGCGGCCAGTCGATCGCCCTCGTCGCCGACGAGGAGCACCTGCCGCAGCACGCCCTCTGCCTGACCCCGTGGAACCCCTTCGGGCTCACGGTGTGCGCGGGCACCGGGCGGCCCGTGGGCGACGCCCTGCCCACCGTCGGCATGATCCAGCCGGTGGGGACGCAGGAGCTGGAGCCCGTGGTCCTGCTGAGCCTGCCGCAGGGGCTCGACTGGCGGACGCAGCCCTTCTCGCACGTCGGCGGTCCGGGCTCGCGTCCGGTGCGCGTGCCGGGCCCGCTGCTGCCGCAGACGCGCGGGCAGCACGCGCAGGCGGCCTGACCCGGCGTTCTGCTACCAGTACGTTCCCTGCACCATGGCGGCCAGACTGGCATGGTGCAGGATCAGGCTGTCCGGATCCGAGGGGATCTCGACCTCGCCGAAGTGCGCCTGCCGGTAGGCGATGCGCAGCATCACGATCCCGTGCCGCAGCGCCGCGTACAGCGTGTGGAACTCCATGTCGCGCGGGGTGTGCCCGGTGAGTTCCGCGTAGCGGCGTTCCAGGTCCTCGCGGCGCAGGAAGTCCGGCAGGCCGGGCTGGCCGAAGCCGACGGTGAGGTCCTGGAAGAACCGGTGCAGGTAGACGGTCCAGCCGAGGTCCACCTCGCGCGGGGCGTACGCCGCCATCTCCCAGTCCAGTACGGCCACCGGCGTGAAGCCGTCGTAGATGACGTTGCCGATGCGCGCGTCACCCCAGTTGAGGACCGCCGGACCCTCGTCCTGCGGCCACAGCTCCTCGAGACGGGTGAACGCCCGCTCGATCAGCGGGGACGGGGCGAGTCCGCCCACCACCCAGGAGTAGTAGGCACGTTGGGCGTCCACGTGTCGGCGCAGTGAGCTGCCGGTGCCCTCCGGCAGCAGGAACTCCGCCTTCTTGCTGGGGAATTGGTCGTGCAGGCGGGCCAGCAGGGAGATGCTCGCCTCCTGCAGCTCGGCGCGTTCGGCGTCGGTGGCGGAGTGCAGCCAGTTGCCCTCGTAGGTGTAGGGCATGACGTCGGGCGGGACCCGGCCCTCGGCGCGGGCCATCACGAAGAACGGTGCCCCGAGCGGCCCCGGATCCTCCTCCAGCCACTGCACGCGCGGGACGGGCAGGTCCGTGTGCTCGGCGACCAGGCGCATCACGCGGTGCTGGCGCGGCATGTCGTAGGTGGGGAAGACGGTGTAGGCGGCCGGGTCGGCGGCGAGTCTCAGCGCGCAGGCGCGCAGCGGGGTGTCCGGGTGCTCTATGTCGAAGAGAAGGGTCTCGCTGGACATGCCGTTGGACCCGGGGACGGAGACGTCGGTGACCTTCGCGCCGGGGAGTTTGGTGTCCAGCCAGGCGGCGAGCCGCCGGCCGAGCTCCTCGGGCTCCCGGGTGGAGGTACGCGGACGTGGTGCGGTGGCCATGGATGAGCCCCTTTCGGCCTACTGGGCGACGGAGGAGTAGTCGGCGAAGCCGCTGGGGTCGTGGCGGCCGAAGCTGCCGTGCTCGAAGATGCCGTGACCGACCTGTCCGTCGAGGGTGAAGCGGGCCGAGTGGTCGGTGACGCCGAAGGCGGCCATGGGGTGGGCGGCGGGGTCGGAGAGGTCGTAGACGCGGCGATCGGTCCAGCCCCGCCCCTGCCAGGTGCCGTGCTGCCAGTCGGCGGCGGGCGGGTAGCCGGCGCCGACGGCGAGCGGGGAGGAGTTCAGGATCCGCACGCCGAGCTCGAGGGGTTTGCGGGCCGGGTCGGTGAGGTGGACGACGGCGCTCTCGGGGTGCCGGGTTCCGGGCCGGTAGCGGATCTCCGTGTGCGGCCAGCCGAGTTGTACGTCGTGGCGGCCGCTGCCCTCGGGGAAGACCTGGACGGCCTCGCTGAGGGTGCGGTGTCCGTCGGCGTCCTCCTGGGCGATGACCATGACGAACCGGTCCTCGAAGCGGACGGGTATCCAGAGCCAGTGGAAGCCCTCGGGGCGGTACTCCTCGGCGGCCCGGCCGCCCTCCTCGCCGGGGATCGGGCGCACGCCCCAGCTGCGGTCGCGGGTTCCGGTCCACTCCCCCGCGGTGACGGTGAACTCCTCGCCCCTGGCGCGGATGGTGCCGGTGACGTTGCCCGCCTGAACGAAGCGGCGCCCTTCCAGGATGAGCCGGTCACCGCGCCGCTGGGTGTGGTGCGGCTCCCACACGGCGGGGAACTCGGCGGTCCAGGTGAGGTCGTACGAGAGCCCGTCCGGGTCGCCGCCCGGATCGGCGGCGCAGCGCAGGGTCAGCTGCCGGAGCGGCACGTCGACGGTGAGGGAGAACGGCCCCACCGAAAGGTTCATCCGGTCGTCGGAGAGCGCGTCGGAGGCCCGCACGGCGAGGAGTTCGTCCCCGACACGGAGGGTGGCGTAGGCGTCGATCACTCCGGCGTTGGGGTAGACCCCGAGGCCGAGGATGAGGACGGCACGGCCGGCGTGGTCGAAGACGTGGAAGATGCAGCGGTCGTAGGCGTTCCGGTCGCCGCTGACGACGTGCTTCATCGACAGGGGCGCCTGGTGGATGGGGTACTCGTCGAGAGCGACGGGCCGATCGGCGGACATGGCGGACCTCCGGGAGAGCGGGCGAAGGCGGGGGTGGGGGCGGGGGGCGGGGGCGCGGCGGGTGGGTGCGGCTAGAGCGGATATGACGGTACGTCAGAATGGCGAGCCTGGGCCAGACTTCTGGCACAACCTGACAGGGCGGCACGGTTGGGCGGGGGCTCGGGGGGGCTCGGGGGTGCTCGGGGGCTTCGGGGGGCCTGATGCCCTCGAGGCTCATCAGGGAGGGTTTGGGGGTTTCCCGTCAGTCCCACTGTCTCTCCGGGTCGGGCCGCCCTATCAAGGGCGCTCCTTCGTCGCGTCGCTGCGCGATGGCCTTCGGCCACCCTTGACAGGCCGTCCCGCCCCGGAAAGCCAAGGACTGTCGGGAAGCCCCCAAAAGAACGGTCCACTGGTTCACGATCACGGGCAGGGGGCATCAGCGATCCAGGGCCTGGGCACGGGTGCCACACCCCGCCCGGCCCGACCGGAAAGCGAAGGCGAGGCGCTGCCTACGCGCCCGATCGCTACGCGCTCCTCCCTCTCAGCGTCCGGCGGCCGTCTGGGGTCCACCCCGCACCGGAGGGTGAAGACAAGCCCCGGGGAGCGGGTGGGCGCGCCCGATCGCTACGCGCTCCTCCCGTCCCGGCGTCCGGCGGCCGTCTGGGGCTGGACATAGGCCGCCCACGGTCGCCACGGATGCCCTCTCGCGCGACAGCGGGCGGTTTGTCCCAATTTATTCGGGAGGGGGAGGTGAACGGATCAGCTGGCGGAGTCTGATGGCGGAAATACCGGCGCCAGACTCCGGTAGGGCGCTTCCTGCGCCTACGGCCACCCGCAGGGGCGAGGAGAGGGGCCGAAGCGCCCCATTCGGTGCGCGTTGGGCCCCAGACGGCCCCCGGACGCCGAGACGTGAGAAGCGCGTAGCGATCTGACGCGCCTACCCGCTCCCCGCGGGCTTCTCGTCACCCTCTGGTGGGGGTTGGACCCCAGACGGCCGCCGGACGCTGAGACGTGAGGAGCGCGTAGCGATCTGATGCGCCAACCCGCTCCCCACGGCCTTCTCGTCACCCTCTGGTGCACGTATCAGCCCCAGACGGCCGCCGGACGCTGAGACGGGAGGAGCGCGTAGCGATCTGGAGCGCTGGCGGCGCCCCGCCCCCCGGCTTTCCGGCTGGCCCGGGTGGGGATGGGCCACCCGTGGCCAGGCCCTGGATCGCTGATGGGCCCGGGTGGTCCTCGTGGAACCAGTGGACCGTTCTCTTGGGGGCTTCCCGACAGTCCTTGGCTTTCCGGGGCGGGACGGCCTGTCAAGGGTGGAGCGCAGCGACATCGCGAAGCGACGCGACGAAGGAGCG